>JAKUQE010000037.1 GCA_022450395.1 Dehalococcoidia bacterium
TGGTGCACCTCTCCACACACCGGTCTTTGCGGATCGCTTGCGACTACGTGAAGAAGGACCGGATCCTAGAATTCCTTCAGTTGACCCACGACAACTTCGTAAGCTGGGGATTCAAAAGCCCGAGGATCGGCGCGGCCGCCCTTAATCCCCACGGCAGCGACGGTGGATTGCTGGGCAATGAGGAGGCCGAAGAGATAGCTCCGGCGGTGGAGGAAGCCCGCCAGCGGGGTATCGACGTCACCGGCCCCGTGCCGGCTGACATAATCTTCCATCAGGCCATCCAAGGGCGGTACGACGCGGTGCTGTGCATGTTCCACGATCAAGGACACATACCGGTCAAGGTCTACGGATTCGAGGAAAGCATCACCGCTAATCTGGGTTTGCCATTCGTCCGCACTTCGGTGGACCATGGCACCGCTTTTGATATCGCCGGCAAGGGCATCGCCAGCGAGGTTAGCATGCTGGAATCCATCAAGCTGGCGGTGGGCCTGGCCAAGGGCAACGGACTTTCGGATTTCTGATGCACTCATCCAAGAATTCCGGAATACCGGACATGCTCCTTGTAGCCACGGTGCTATAATGGGCCTTAGATTTCGTAACTGTATGCTAAAGTTGTCACTTCCCCGGATGCGTAGGTCCAGGAAATTGGTCTCCCGTTGCGGGACAGGCTTAGGGTGAGAAGTATCACCCCCATCCTAACCTTCCCCCTTCGAGGGGAAAGGGATGATTAATAGAGATGTACCGGCGATGAAGTTAGCGTTTATCGGGGGTGGCACCATGGCGGAGGCGATCCTCCGTGGTGTGTTGGACGCTCAAGTTGCCGCTCCAACCGATGTAGCCATCGGGGAGCCCAGACCGGAACGGCGGCAATTCCTCTCCAGCGAGTTCGGCGTGCAAGCGCACCAGGGAAACCTGGATGCGGTTAAAGAAGCCGACCTGCTGATCTTGGCCATCAAACCCCAGGACCTGCCGGTTATATTTCAGGAACTTGGGGAACGTCTTAGGCCGGAGCAGGCGGTCGTCTCTATAATCGCCGGGGCCAAGATGTCCACCCTCTCAAAAGGTCTCAGCCACGAATCAATCATTCGCGTGATGCCCAACACTCCAGCCCAGATCGGCCAGGGAATGAGCATGTGGACCTGCTCCCGCCAGGTCAGCGACCAACATCGGGAATTTACCCGGTCCATCGTGTCAACCGTAGGCAAAGAAATATATGTAGACGATGAGAAATACATGGACATGGCGACGGCGTTGAGCGCCAGCGGCCCCGCCTACGTGTTCATGATTATCGAAGCGCTGATCGACGCCGGGGTTTATGTTGGGTTGCCCAGAGACATGGCGCGAACTATGGCGCTCCAAACCGTATACGGCAGCACTCAAATGGTGATGGAAACCGGACGTCACCCAGCCGACCTGAAGGATATGGTGGTTTCCCCTGGTGGGACTACCGCCGAGGGTTTGCAGGTATTGGAACGGGCCGGCGTTCCCGCAGCCATCGTTGATGCGGTAAATGCCGCGTTCCAGAAATCAATCAAACTTGGACAGGGGTAGATAAGGCGGTCCATGGTTCTTCTTCAATGGTTTTTCAATGCGATATACGTAGTGATTTTCGCCAAGGTGGCCCTTTCGTTCATCATGCCTATCGCCGGGCAAAGGCCCCATCCCACGTTGGTCAGGATAAACCTGTTGGTGAACCAGATCACCGAGCCGATTTTTGCCCCCATACGGCGGTACACCGTGTTCAGCGGGATAGACTTTAGCCCGTTCGTCGTCATCTTGGTCGTGGCCCTGATTCGAAGTAAGTTAGGGGTATAGACTACTCGCGGCGCCGTGCCCAGGCCGTGACTGCAACCCGATTCCCTTCGGACGTGCTGATTCCTTACTTACATCCAAGGACCATGTGCCGGAAAGGTGGATGCTATGTCCACTGATCGTGCATCCCAGTTTCAAGATGGCGGCCGTTTGGCCGGACAACCTGATGTAGCCATAGTAGTGGACAGCGCCTGCTGTTTGACTCCGGATCTGATACGCCGATGGAACATCACCCTAGTCCCCCACGAGTTGATTATCGATGGCCGCTCATATCGTGACGGGGTCGACATCAGCCCCGGCGAATTTTACAAGATGCTGCGTGACAGCCGGGTAGTGCCCACCACCGCCGCCCCCCGGCCCCAGGAGTTTCTTGACGGAATGCTGGCCGCCGGTAAGTCGGCGAGTAACATCTTATGCATAACCGTATCGGCCAACTTCAGCGTGGCTAATCGGTCGGCTCTGGCCGCCGTTGAGACCGCCGGCGACAGTTTGTCTCATTGCCGGATCAAGGTCATCGATAGCCAAGCGGCGGCGGGCGCTTTGGGCCTCGTTGCCTTGGCGGCAGCCCGGTGGGCTCACGACGGTTACGGCCTGGAACACATCGCCGACCGCCTCGACCGGTTGATCCCCAGGGTAAATCTGCTGGCTTTCTTAGACAGTTTCGACTATCTGAACCGCAGTGGACGGGTGGGCAAGATCAAGGCGTGGACCGGCTCTCTATTGGGTGTCAGACCATTGACCGAGTTGCAAGGCGGCGAAGCCCGGTTGTTGGAGCGGCCCCGGAGCCGCCTCCGGGCGATGGACCGGTTGGTGGCCATCATGAAGCAGCGAGTAGGCCGTGCGCCGGTAGTAGTTAACATAATGGAAGCCGGCTCTCCGGAGGATGCTCTGGTGATGGAGCGGTGTATCCAAGATGAGATTAACTGCCAGGAGATGTTTATCAGCCAGTTCTCCCCGGTCATGGGCGCCCATACCGGGCCCGGCCTGCTGGGCGTGGCATTTCATGCGATTGAGGACGAATGGGATCACGATTCGGATATGGAATCGAATCAGGTCGTTTGAACTTTGAGTAGTGAACCTTCCGAACAACGCCAGCCATTTGGCGGCCTTCCCATCGCCCTGGTTCAAGAAACCGCCGTTCCCTTGCGCGTTGCCTTGGCTAGAGAATTCGCCCTAACCCAGCCCAGCCCGTCTGACAAACCC
Organism: Dehalococcoidia bacterium; assembly: GCA_022450395.1. GTDB lineage: Bacteria > Chloroflexota > Dehalococcoidia > Lucifugimonadales > UBA3495 > UBA11650. The sequence continues at coordinate 3,016 of JAKUQE010000037.1, forward strand.
TGCCTCATTGTCTTGTCCGGACTGCCAGGGACCGGAAAATCGCATTTCGCCAAGGAGTTGGGGAAACGGCTGCCTTTGTTGGTATTGGAGAGCGACCGGCTGCGAAAGGTACTTGCGCCTAACCCCAAATATACCCGGGGTGAAAGCGCCCGTCTATTCGCCGCCTGCTACCTGCTGATCGAAGAATACCTGCTTCAGGACCGGCTGGTACTGCTCGACGCAACCAACTTGACCGAGGGTTTTAGACAACCCGTTTACGAGATCGCCGATCGGGTGTCGGTTCCGGTGGTCCTGGCGCGGCTTACAGCGCCCAGTGAGATCGTCCGCCGCCGTCTGTTCGACCGGGGAGCCGGAATGCATCCCAGCGACTATTCAGACGCCGGATGGCGAATCTACAGTAGGATGTATCCCCACGAAGAAACGATCGCCCGGCCCCACTTGAACGTGGACTCTTCCGGTGATATATCCGGATCGGTGGAAGAAGTGGTACGGTTGGTGCAGTCTAACAATCGTGCTACCCTGGCTTAACTGATCGAGAACACTTTCAGCCTCTATTTATTTGTTGGCAACCGTAACAGTTTAATGGTCCGACATCCTCAAGAGTCCCCTATGAACCGGCATAACAGGGCCGGCGCGGCCGAGCGCGGGTGCGGCCGATGAGCGGCGTTCGGGCATTGCCCTATGCCGAGCTGCCTCCTGCTTATCATCGCTGGAAGTGGCGCGTTCTGCTCTCTTTCTGCGTGTTCTACCTTTTTCTTTACCTGGGGAGGTTTAATTTCTGGCCGATAGCCCCCCTCGTCCAAGAAGACCTGGCGCTCACTCACTTAGAGATCGGGATGATCAACGCCCTACTTTTGTGGGGGTTCGGGTTAGGTGATCTGGTCCACGGGCGTTTGGCGGAAGCCTACGGCTTGAGATTATGGGTGTTGGGCGGGGCCGTGCTTACCACAGTGTTCAACTGGGTGACCAGCTACGGCGGCTCGGCGATGTCCATCGCCATACCCTGGGGGATAACCGGCTTCGTTAACGCGGCGTGCTGGAGCCCGGGGATCAGCATGATCTCCCAATGGTGGCCGAGGAGCCACCGGGGGGTCGCCATGGGGATCCTCGGCACGTTCACCGGCGGGGCCATGTTGTTGATGTGGTGGGTCTCCGGTTTTGTCGGCGCCGAGTTCGGTTGGCGAGCCGCCTTCCGTTACCCACCGTTAGTCATTACCCTGTTGGGTGTCGCGTTTTTCTTTTTGGCAAGAGACCGCCCCGCCGACGTTGGCCTTCCCGAATACGTGGAAGATGACGAGGTCTCCGCCATCCCTGAAGCGATCTCGCCGGAGCGTCTCAGGGGGCTTGGTCCATACAAAGAGCTATTGTCCAATCCACGGTTTCAGCTAGCAAGCCACGTGAAGGGATTGGAGAACGTGGTTCGGTACGGCCTGACGACTTGGGTCCCCATCTACTACTTCACCGAGGGCGGACTTTCCATAGAATCCACCATCCTGGTTACCGTCCTGCTGCCATTGGGATACATGATTGCCCCACCTCTGTCCGGATTCATATCAGATCGCCTGCTGCACAGCGCCCGGCGGCCGATGGTGTTAATCTCATGCGGGATCAGTGCCGTGACTCTCGTCGCCATCGCCCTGGTTCCGCCAACCAATGTCGCCCTGGGAGCGTCGTTGCTATTGATCGGCGGTATCTCCATGGGACTGTCTCCTATCTCGACGGTAGCGATCGACATTGCTGGAAGGCGTATGTCAGGCACTGCTTCCGGCCTGCTGGACGCCCACGGCTACGCCTACGCCGGGCTTCAAGCAATCATCTTCAGCTTCGTGTTGGATATGACCGGCAGTCCATGGCCCATCGTTTTCCTGTCCATGGCCGGGGCCCGCGTCCTAGCCGCCGGCATGATCGCGACTGTAAAGGTCTAGCACCCTTCCAACCCGCGCCGGATCTTCTCCCCAGTCGTCATTCGGCCACTATTTGTCTTGACAACCTTTTGCAGTTTGATAGAATATGTAAACGCAAACGGTTGCAACTACCTTTATTGGCCGAAACAGAATGGCACAGCATCAACAAGCGATCGATGTTCTCCGGGAGAAGGGCCACCGCCTCACCCCCCAGCGAATACTGGTTCTCTCCATAGTTGCCGAAGGTGGCGGACATATGGGAGTGGACGAAGTCTTTCGCCGGGCCAAAGAGGCTTATCCCTACATGGACATCGCCACGGTGTACCGGACCCTCCATCTGTTCAAAGACCTGGGCGTGGTAACCGAAGTGGCCATCGGCGACCGGCTGCACTACGAGTTGATCGATCCCAGCGGCCCCCACCATCACATGGTTTGCCGGGTTTGCAACGGGGCGTACAACCTTAGCCCTACCTACCTGGACGAGTTCAGGGACACTCTGTTGGAAGAGTTTGATTTTGAGCCTGATCTGGAGCATTTCGCCATCACTGGGACCTGCTCCGGGTGCCGGTCTGGGCGAAATACCCCGCACCAGGACTAAAGACAGGCTGCCGCCACTTAAAGAGGAGATATCATGGAGGAACGACTAGCCGAGCTGGGTTTCTTCGCTGCCTTGGTTCTGGGATTGATCCTAGGGTCCAAGCACTCTCTAGACCCGGACCATGTGGTTGCGGTGTCGACCATTGTCAGTGAATATAAGAACCCGCTACGGTCTTTCTGGGTGGGTATTTCCTGGGGCTTGGGACACACCACCACACTGTTGATCATCGGTATAGCAATCATCGCTCTGCGGCTGACGATACCGGAGCGGATGGCTCTGCTCTTTGAGTTTGGCGTCGGAGTGATGCTGGTAGCCCTGGGCGCCCAGGTCATCTATAGCTTCCGGAAAAAGAAGGTGCACCAGCACGCTCATGGCCATGAAGAAGACGAAGCGCATCAGCACTTCCATTCCCACTCGGCGACCCCGGAGCACACGCCGGCCCACCACCAAACGCATGGGATAGGCAAGCCTTTCCTGAGGAAGAAATCCTATCTAATCGGCACGGTACACGGCGTGGCCGGTAGCGCGGCCCTGACTTTGCTCGTGTTGGCTTCCATCGAGTCGCCGATAGCTGGTCTGGTCTATATCCTGCTGTTCGGCTTGGGTTCGGTGATCAGCATGGGCGTAATGACCGTGATCATAGGCCTTCCCTTCGTGGTTTCTGCCGGCCGCTTGCCCAATATGAACCGTACGATCCAGATCGCCGTGGGAACCTTTAGCATCATGTTCGGCGGGTTTTTGATGTATCAGATCGGCTTTGTCGATGGGTTGTTCTAAAGGTTAATTCGTCGACCCGCGGCTGGGTCCTTCGACAGGCTCGGGACGAACGGGAAAGAGATCTTCCACCGTTCGTGGTGAGCTTGTCGAACCACTTTTTAAGAGTGGATCCCCTCTTCTCTCTTGAAAAAGGGTGTTGAGGGGATTTTCTTCGCTGGACGCCACGCGTCCCGGCCACGTAATATTAGAGTTAACTCAATAAATTCAAACATCGAGGTGTAAGTTAAATGGCGATTGAAACAGTAGCGATCCTCAGTCCCGGAGATATGGGCCACGCCGTGGGCCAGTTGTTACGGGAGCATGAGTTGCGGGTTGTTACCTGTTTGGCCGGCCGGAGCCAGCGGACCAGGGACCTTTCGGAATCTGCCGGCATCAGCGACGTGGCGAACCTGAACGACATGGTTGCTCAATCCCAGATAATTCTTTCCATCTCCGTCTCCGAGATGGTGCCGAGCATCTGCCAGGAAGTAGCCGCGGCGATCAAGTCCACCGGAGCGAATGTTCTGTTTGGCGAGTGTAACGCCATCGCTCCTCAGGTAGCCCGGCGTATGGAACCCATCATTACCGAGGCGGGCGGCCGGTTTATCGACGCTTCCATAGTAGGCAGTCCGCCCAGGAACGGGTCCAGTCCCCGGTTTTACGCCTCCGGGGACAACACCGCTGAATTTGAAAGACTGGCCGACTTTGGATTAGACGTACGGATTGCCGGGACGGAGGTGGGACAGGCTTCCGGCATCAAGATGTGTTATGCGGCGATGACCAAAGGGTCGTCGGCCTTGTATTCCGAACTGCTGATGGCCGCCGAGATGATGGGACTTTCGGATTTCGTGAAAGCGGAGTTCCAAAGCAGCCAACCGGCGGTATTGCAGCGGATGGAGCGGGGTCTGCCCGGCGTACCCGCTAAAGCCCGCCGGTGGGTTAGCGAGATGGAGGAGATCAAGGACACATTCGACCACCTGGGCCTGACTCCACACTTATTCCAGGGTGTAGCCGACATGTACCGCATGATCGGTAGCACTTCCATGGGTGACGAGACCCCTGAGAGCCGGGATACGGAGCGAAGCCTGGAGGAAACCATCCGGCTTCTTGCGGAGTGGGTTCAGGCGCACCCGCAATGATCCAACAACTACACATCGCGGGCTAAATAAATGGGTGCAACGATATATCCTGGTGGGCGTTGCTCACACAGCGGACTTAAAATATCTCCCCTTCCTTGTTGGAGAGGATTGAGGTGAGGAAAAAAGCTCTGGTCCCTTCAGTTGCGCGCTGTGAAGCTTTAGATTTCTTCCTCCAGGGCGAAGAAAGTTAGCTATTCTTGCCCCGGAGTGATGCGTAAATCAAAGTCCGCAGGGAGCTGGCTGCACACCGGAGGACGGCTCTAGAATAGGGATTACCCGCCCCAGGTTCCTTGTTCTTTCGAGTAACAAACCGGCAACCCAAGTTAGAATCGACTGGAAATCGGACTAGGTCTGGCTCGGCAGGCGCTAACAGCCGATTTTGAGTTGACTGGGATTCTGGGCCTCGATAGCCGGACTTCCGTTATATTCCATGATCATCCCCGTGGCGCAAACCATGTTTCCGGCGTATCCAGCGGCGAAATTCGGCGGGAAATTCTCGCGGGACTCTTTCAAGATAACCACTTTGAAGGCTTTGGATGTCTCTAGGTCCGAGATCGGCGATCCACTTTCAGCGACGCCCGGGTTGTTGAATAGTAAAGTGTAAGGCTTCCCCCTCTCATCGCTGTTGTACTGGTAGTCTGTTATGTTGCCCCTAACGGTCACCTCTTCTCCCATGTGCTCGGCCGCTTTGGAGGATGGAATGTATCCCAAGGCCTCCGAGGCAGCGGCCAACTCCGCCCAAGCGGCGGCTGCAGCACGCTGGCCCTCAGTAAGTTGTGGCGCATCCTCGCCACATCCTGTGAATGCCATCGCACCGATGACGCCAAGAACCAACAGCGGAAATAGATAGTTCACTCGCATACGTTGCCACCTTTTCCGCCCTGGTTAACCGGTCTCATTTAGCCTGGGTTCCAGAACGGCTCAGAGAGTGCCGCCGAAGACGCTCCGAGGGAACACGGCACCCCGACTATCGATACCACGGGGGAATACCGCCGGCCAAGACGCCAGTGAACCCATTGTTAAGGAGACGCCGCTCAACATTCCACCCCAGGCCGATAGCTCGATGGAATTGCACAACCGAACGAAGCTGATGGGGCTACTGCGATGATGATTCGTCCCAAGGGCTAAGTCAATGTCGTGTACTCCCACAGTAGATGGGTACCCCAGACCTCCTTGGGTGGATCTCGCCATGGGCACTCTTTTCGGCGCACAGATGACGCTAGGTTCAAGGTCCGCCCCGGCGTGCCGTTCGAGAGGGAAGGGGTACCGTGTGGCATTTCGGTTGTTGTCGGTGCCTTCACGAAACAGGCATTCCCTTGGTAAGGGATGGTCCGTAACAAAAAGAGTCCCGGCGGCGATCACGCTAAGCCGGGACTCTTTGACTTGCCGGGTAAACGGGTGAGTTGCTTAGGCTTCAGTCTGCTCAGTCTGGCTGCCCTTGGCCGTCACGGTAATATGGGTCATCGCAGTCGAGTCGGGAGCGCCGTGCCAGTGGTTCTCCTGAGCTGGAATCACCACGACGTCGCCCTCGGTAACCGTTAGACTCTCGGTGTCAGATGCGACGGTACCGGTGCCCTCGGTGATTATCAGGATCTGGTCACTGGAATGCTTGTGGAACTTATTGCGGGAGCCGGCGTCGAAAGCGACTATTCCGAAGTTCAGATTGGTAAAATCCTCTGGGTTGAACGACGACTGCCGCCAAACCCGGGTCCCGGTAAAGAGTCCGCCCAATTCCACCTCGGTTTTGGAACCCGAGCTCATCGTAATCTTTCTCATGGCCCTCTCCTTTCAAGATGTTTGTACGAATTAAATCCGATGATTAACCTTCGGAGCCGTCGGCCACAGGCCAACGCCGGTAATGATACATTGGAGCAGTGGTCAAGTCCATAATTGAGGCAGGCTTCGCTCTTTTCATAAAGCGATGCTGCCTGGTAAATTATTCTCCGGTGGTCCGGCGCATGGAGTCCAGAGAATCCGCGATGGTTTTGGTGAGCAACGATGGACGGCCGGCATACTCCGGCGTCGGATACCATTCGTAATCGAAGCTGCGCAACACCGTGCCGTCTATACTGCAGCGCAGGCTTGAGACGACGGTTTTGAAGTCCAATGACTGGTTGGCCTGCTCGGCCAGCATCTCCAGAACCACCTCTGGGCAGTCGAACACCACTAAGAAACCACCCTCTTTCTGACCGTCGGTAACCCTGGCGCGGAACACCTGGCCGTGCCGGTCAACCTCGACCAAAGTGTATTCCCGCTCAGGAACGCCGAAGTCGGGCCACCCGATGTTGATAGACCCTCCCACTTCCCAGTGGTGCATTGTCGTCCAACCTCCCGGAAGATGGAATACCGATCCGTCCGATGCCGCCAAATTATAGCCTATTGGCGGCTGCGCAGCAGAAGAAACGCTAGAGGGACCGAGGAAGTTAGGATCAGCAGCAGGGCCGGTGCCGCCGCTTGGGCGAAAAAGGCTTCGGATGCCGCCGACCAGATGGAAGTCGCCAAGGTCTGGAAACCAATGGGACTTAATATCAACGTCGCGGGCAATTCCTTCATCGTCAGCAAAAAGACTAGGGCGGCGCCGGATACGATGCCGGGCCGCACCAACGGGAGGGTAACCGACGCAAATACTCCCAAGGGTGTCCTTCCCAACCCCCTGGCCGCCTCTTCCACATTGGGGCTTACTTGCAAGAAGGAACTGCGGGCAGCTCCCACCGCCGCCGAAACGAATAGCACCACGTAGCCCAACACCAGCAGGCCGGTGGTTTGGTAGAGTAAGGGTGCGTAATTCACCCCGAAGAATACCAACGACAAGGCGATGGCTATTCCGGGAAGAGCGAACCCGATGTAGGCGATCCGCTCCAAGATTCCGCTTAACATGCCGGGGAAACGCACCGACAGCGCGGCGATGGGTAGCGCCGCCGCCACGGAAGCACCGGCGGCGATGGCCGAGACGTAGACCGAGTTACGGGCGGCTTCCCACAACAGAAGCAGCGGTTCTCCGGCGGAAACGCCCCGGAAAACCCAATAGACGAGGACTGACATGGGTAGAACCAGGGACGCCATGACAACCGCGGCGCATAGCCCCAATGCCGGCCACCGCCAGCGGCCCAGGCGCACCGGCGAAAGGGGCCGCGAGGCGCCGGAACCGCTTCGGTAATAACGCCAGCGGCCTCGGGTGAAGGCCTCGCCGCCCACCAGGGCTAGAGCAATGGCGATCAGAACCAAGGATAAAGCGGCCGCCAATCCCCGGTCCAATGCCGATTCGTATTGCAAGAAGATCGCCCAAGTAAATGTTTCAAATCGTAGTAGGGAAACAGCGCCAAAATCGGCCAAGGTGTACAGGGCTACCAACAGGCCGCCGGCGGCTATGGCGGGGCGCAGTGACGGCAGGATTATCCCGAAGAAAGTGGCCCAGGGGTTTCGGCCCAACCCCCGGGATATCTCCTCCAGCGATGGGTCCAACCGGAAGAAAGCTGCCCGCACGGTCAACAGTACGTAAGGGTAGCTAAGTAGGGTGAGGGTCAAGGCGGCGCCGGGAAAGCCGGAGATGTCCGGCAGCCGCTCCAGGCCGAACATACCTTCCATCAGTCCTTGGAGCATACCTTTAGGTCCCAGTGTCACCACCACGATGAAGCCGGCCACGTAGCTGGGAATCACCAAAGGCAACGCGGTCGCCACCGACCAGACGGTTTTAAATGGAAGGTCGGTGCGAACGGTCAACCAGGCCAAGGGGATGGCCAGCAGGATCGATGCCCCGGTCACCACACCCACCAAGAGTAGCGTCCGGCCCAGAATCTCCAGAACCCTAATACGTATCAGAAGGTCCCAAGCCTCCGGTCCCGCGCCTAAAGTACGGATAAGCAGGTAAGAGGGAGATAACAGCAAGACCGCCGCGACGGACCCGGCGGCCAACAATAATAAGACCGGGGGGCGGCCCGGTTTGGTTAGCAAGAAGCGGTATCGCATCGAAATCGCCCGGCCCAATGACTTGAATCCGCCGGTGGTTACCCCCAGCATTTCTAGGGAGTTACGCCGGCCCGGCGGAGTAGGTCTTGAGTGCCCTTCAGGTCTCCCAAGTCCTTTATGGGAATATCAGGATGACTAAATCCGGAAAGTGGTGTAAGAACTCTGGGGGTTTTGACCCCTTCCACCAGCGGGTACTCGAAGGTTTGTCCCGCGAAATATTGCTGGCCAACTTTGGAAAGCATGAACTCCAGGAACCGCTGCGCCACCTCCTTGTTTTCGGAGGCGGCTAAGACTCCGGCGCCGGCTACCATGACGGTCGCGCCCGGGCCGCCGGTCCTGGGATGGTAGTTGCGGGCTGGAAAGGACTCACCCTCCTCCGCCAAAAAACGGAAAATGTAATAGTGGTTGACGAAGCCCACGTCGATCTCGCCGGTGGCCACCGCGGCTACCTGGGGGGTGTTCTTGGGGTATACCTTCGGGTCGTTGCCCTGGATTCCTTCCAGCCACCGGAGGGTTTTATCCTCACCCCACAAGGAGCGCATCGCGGAAACCATGGTCTGAAAGGACGCGTTGGTGGGCGCCCAGCCGATGCGCCCTTTCCACTTGGGGTCGGTAAACCCGAACATGTCGTCTGGTAGGTCCGCTTCAGTCAGAGTTTCGGTATTGTACACAACCGTTCGCGCTCGCCCCGACAGGCCAACCCATTTGCCGTCTGGTGACCGGGCCCAGTCCGGCACCCGGCCCAGGATCGTCGCATCCAGAGTAGCCAGCATGTGCTCCACCGCTGCTAAGCCACCCGGGTCTTGAGCGAAGAATATGTCCGCGGGTGTCCTGTCTCCTTCTTCTAATAGGGTAGCTGCCAACTGGGCGGTGTTGGCGTACTTTACCGCTATCTTTATCCCCGAGGCTCGACCGAATTGTTGAATGATCGGATCGACCAGAGACGAGCTGCGGCCCGAGTAAATGGTGAGCTTACCAGCAGATCCCGCCGCTGCCACGGTCTCTTTATCAGCCCCACCGGAGCAGCCCATTAGGATAGCGGCCAACGATAGAATGGTTAACAGCCACCGCAGACCAGCGCTTGGCCGTCCGGCGCCGGCCACTATATGTTTAAAAGAGAGGATGGGGGAATGGAACGTGGGAACCCGGCCCATGAGGTCGTCCTCCTGAAACGAACATTTTCGGTGTGGTCCACCGCATATCGTCACTTTGGAGAGACCTGTCAGAGGTCCGACATGGCCGGTCAAAGATTGGTTTAGTGTATGGGCTTACTAGCATAATATGGGCAGCCTTATTTAACGTTGGACTATACCGTTCCATGATTGATATGTCAATACAGTGAAATGGTATTTTGAGGCAAAGTTATGTCTAAAAAGGATACGTAATGCATTGACATTTGACGAGGGAAAACCATGGTTATTCTCCGAATCCTATTCGCCTCAGGCCCGATTTATCGGATTGGATCGGCTGTTTTTGCACGGCAAATGAGCCAACGATTTCGGTTGACATTGGTTGATTAAGTGTCTACACTAACTTTCTGCTACAGTAGATGTATAGTTAAATTTGATGTACGCTATTGGTAGCGATTAATGGCTAGGTTTAGTTACTGATCGGGTTGACCGGAAAACAGGCATTGTCCCAGAGCCCGTATTACTAACGCTTAAGAAGGGCCGGAAACGAATTAAATCTATGATTGCGGATCCCAAATCGAACTGGAATGAACGCCGGTGGTACGCTTGGGGCAGGGCATCGATATTTCCCATTGCGGAAAGAATGGAAACGCGCGCAGCGAGCTCGATTATCCGGACGGGCCGATTCGCATGGTGAGCCACACCGGTCATATTCACACTAAGCCGGACGATACCGGCTCCCAGACAGCCGCGTTGGAGTGCCAAGGCCTTACCAAAAGGTTCGGCCAGGTGAAAGCCATAGCTGGCCTGGATCTGAGGGTGCTACCAGGTCAGATCGTGGCGCTGCTCGGTCCTAGTGGATGCGGAAAAACAACGGCTTTGCGCCTTATCGCCGGTTTCGAACAGCCCGATGAAGGCGTCATTACGGTGGGCGGCCGCCAGGTATGCCAGCCGGGATACGCTATGCCCCCGGAGAAGCGAAACGTTGGCATGGTCTTCCAGGAAGGCGCTCTATTTCCCCACCTAACCGTGGCGCAGAACGTCGCCTACGGTCTTCCCAGGGGAAATGGCCGGGAGAAGAGAGTGGGCGACGTTCTGGACCTGGTTGGCCTGGATGGACTGGGAGACCGGATGCCCTACGAACTTTCAGGGGGGCAGCAGCAACGAGTGGCCTTGGCCCGAGCTCTGGCGCCACAGCCGGAGGTACTGCTGCTGGACGAGCCATTTTCCAACCTGGACCCCCAGTTGCGAGAGCAGGTGAGACAGGACGTTCTTCAGATTCTCAAAGACGGTAACATCACCGCCATATTCGTTACCCACGACCAGGAAGAAGCCTTACTCGTCGGTGACATGGTCGCTGTTATGAATGAGGGCCGGATTGAACAGATTGGCCCTCCGGAAGATATCTTTCATAACCCCGCTACCCGTTTCGTGGCTCAATTCTTCGGCATGGTCGATTTTATTCCCGCATGGCGTCAGGGCGACCGGTTGATGACGGAAGTTGGCTCGGTTTCTTGGCCGGACGGTTCAGGACCCTTCGGTCCGCCGATGGAGATCCTCGGGGACACCGGCGAAAGCTTGGAGGTGATGGTGCGTCCGGATTGTCTGAGCTGTGTTCCTTCCGGCCAGGGGCAGGGACGGATCACCGGCCGGGAATTTCGGGGTCCGTTCTATCTGTATCGCGTCGCCCTTCCTTCGGGCCACTCCGTGCGCTGTCTCCTGTCTCATATCGACGATCTACCATTGGGTACCACGGTGTCGGTAGATCTGCGTCAGGGGCATTCCCTTAAACCATTCTCGGAAGGCAGGGCGGTAGATCGGGATTAGGCCGGGATCTGTGGATAGTCGATGGCGCGAACGATAAAAACTGGCAGCGGAGTAAAAAGCACCGTAGAAGACGCTCCCGACGAGCGTCTATCGCCGGGAACGGAGAACTATCTGCTGTGCCTGTACAAGCTGTGGGAAGATTCGTCTTCTCCCACCACTACCCAGCTTACCGACACCCTGAAACAGGTCCCGGTCGCTGAAGGGTTGGGGACGTCGGTCCCATCGGTGGCCGGTATGGTCCGCCGCATGCAACGTCAAGGCTTGGTCGACATGGGCAAGGATAAACGGATACGGCTCACCAAGCTAGGCATAGAGGGCGGAGCCGACATCGCCCGCAGACACCGGTTGGCGGAATGGCTGGTGGTTAGCCTTCTTGGCATGGACCTGTACAAAGCCTATGTGGAAGCCCACCGCTTGGAGCACGGTATGTCCCAGGAGTTTCAGGAAAAGCTCATGGAAAAGCTGGGATATCCTGAGCGGTCGCCGTTCGGCCGGCCCATTCCCGGCACCGGCGCTCCCGCGATACTCCCCGGATCTCTGACCCTGGAAGACGCGTCCGCTAATGTTGCTTATGTGGTCGACCGGGTTCCGGAAGAGGACATCATGCTTCTCAAGTTCTTGGCTGATGCCCTGATCCTACCTGGCAATGAGATTAGCGTGGATGAGGCTGTTCCCTACTTGGGCGTTATCATGGTGGCGTCGGGCGGGAACAGGGTTCCCATAGGATACAACGTAGCAAGTCAGATATTGGTGCGGCCTGCCGGCGCTTAACTCGGGGGTTCGGCAAGCCTGCGGGAACTCTTGGACAAACGTTCTTCTGTTTTCCCTCTAGAACTTTCAGTCGAAAATTGGGCGCTCCCTATCCCGGGCTCTCGTTCTATGTATTCACGAGCGTTTGGCGGACGGCGCCCCAACCTTCGGCCATTGGGCGCTCCGGGAAGGGCAACTGCTCTCCATCCCGGAAAACTTTTACCAGCACGAACACGGGCCCCGGCTGTTCCATCACTTCTTCCAAACCGATGAGAAGTTCCTCCAAGGCATCAAACTGGTAGGATTTGGCGTAACCCGCTGCGTCCGCCATAGCCATCAGGTTCACGTTATCCGCGCCGTGGATGGGTAAGCCGTCGGTGGAGGATCTGTTAGCATCGTCGAAAACGAAGTGGACCAAGTTTTCCGTTTCGGATTGTCCCACAGTGGCCAAGGCGCCCAAGTCAGTGCGCAGGGTGGCGTCGCAATCCAAGACCAGCACCTTGCGGTTTGGCTGCGCCAAAGCCAATCCCAAACCCACCGCGGGGGCCCGGTCCATGCAATCCGTCAGGTCTACGTCCAGATTCCGGCGCTGGGAGACCTCATTCCACTCCCGCAATGCCGATGAGGTCGCTACCACCAGGGAATCCTTACGGTGGTAGTTTATCGCTTTCGTTGCTTCCATCGAGGGAATCACCAAGGTCGTCCTCCTCGGTCTTAGAGAGTTCGTTGCTCGAATATTGAGCTTGCGTGGAATCGGTGCGTGGGCTTCTGGCCTTCACAATCACGTACATCGCTGCTAGAATCGCCAGACCACCCAAGACGCCCAACGGATAGTTGACTTCTATGAAGGCTTCCCGAAGCAGCCAGAACCCCAGGACCAAACCTCCGTAGCCCAGTAGCCTGCCGAACAAGCCCTTCACCAACGATTTTAGCATCTACCGGCCTTGTGTTTTAACGGCATCGATGACCATAACATAACAGCAAACGAGGCGGCGGCCAAGCCATCGCCTCGTTACGTTGGGATATGCACCGGCTATTTCGAACCGGAGCACGGTATGGTATGGCACACCGGGAGTAGCCTAGTCGCTACTCAACGCCACCGGCAGCTCCCGGAATGCGGTCTGGACCGACCGGCTAGCCCGAGGCCGGAACGCCACTGGAGTGTTTTCGACTTCCGGTGTTATGGCCAGGTGGATAAACACGGGCCCCTGGGTGGCTAGGACTTGATCGATACCCGTGGTCAGGTCTTCCAGATTATCGAATGAAAAGACGGCGGCGTAACCCGCTCCCTTGGCCATATCCTCCCAGTCGACCTTGCCGGCTCCGGGCACTGGCTGACCACCGGTGACGGCATACACGCCATTATCGAATAGAAAATGGTACATATTCTTGGGGGCCTTGTTGGACAGGGTAACCAAAGTCCCCAGATTCATCAGCAGGCTTCCGTCACCATCCAAAACCATGATCTTCCGATTCGGTTGGGCCAGGGCTAGACCTAGACCTACCGATGAAGCTTTGCCCATGGCCCCGGAGATCGGGAAGTCCAGGGGCTCTTTGGTGGTGATGCTGGGCAGGCCGAAGCCCACGTTGTTGGCGTTCATGGTCGCTACGAGAACTGAATCCTCGCGCTTGCTATCCAGAAGTCTTACCGCATCGGTGTTGCCTATCATTTTTCGCTATTCTCCTTCGAAGGGGTTTTGCATCATTTCAAAGTGTCGTTCGACAAGCTCACCAAGAACGGGAGGAGGCCCCGATACCGTTCGCCATGAGCCTGTCGAAGGACCTGGCCGGAGTCATACCGGATTTATGTGGCCTTAGGCCCCGAATTCGGTGCCCACCAGTACGGCCACCGGCTTGCTGGTCCGCTCGGCTTCTTCCAATGCGGAAGTGATGCGTCCGGCGTCGTCGTCGGTCTCTATCAAGTAGTAGCTGATTCCCCAGGCATGCAGGATATGCTCGATGAAACGAGCCGCCGAATCGGGGGTGATGCCGTGGCGGCTCCATCCGCGATAACCCACCAGCATAACCAGGGGCTGATTGACGTCCAACCCAAGGCCGCGGATCGAGTCACCGGATTCGAAGATACCGGTGTTTTGGATCAATACAACCGGTTTTTTGCCGCCCACCCAGAGCCCGGCGGCAATGGCCATGGTTTCCCCTTCCCGGCATACGGGTACCAAGTCCAGGGACGGCTCGTTGGTCAGCAACTGATACATGAAATTGGTCTCGCTGTCCGGAAGCCATACCACGTGAGTGAATTCGTTCTTTTTAAGTTCCTCAATTATTGCCGCGGGGTGCAGCACGGTTTCTTGGGTGGTCATCTAGTCTCCTTTTTGGGCAGTCGTGTTCCGGGAGCCTGGCATGGGAAATCCGCCTCATTATATTCGGAGCGGAGAATGAGCGTCAACAATGACTGCGGGAGCCTCAGGGATTCGCGGAAAATCTATCCACTACCAAGTCGAACTTTCGCTGGGCCATATGCACCGGGGCGGGCGCGTTCTTTAATATGTGCAGCCAGACGTTGGTGGGCTGATTCAGATAAAGCCGGATCAAGGATTCAGCGGTTTTCAGCATCACTTCGGCGGCGAAACGACTCAGTGGATCGGGTATCGGCGTTCTGGGCTTGGGAGCGGCCAGATAGTTGTGGAAGGCCGTCAGGACTGCTTGGATCGCATCTTCAGTGTCCTGACCACGGGCGCGGAGACGGGCTCCTCTCAAGTAGTTGGGCAACCGGCCGAACAGCCAATCGAGCATCACCGGGTCAAGGGCGACGCTCTCCGGGATGTGGAAAACCTCGCCGGGTTCACCCGATCCGAATTCGTACACAGGCTCCGAATCGCCGCTACCTTGCTCCAGATCGCGCACCGGCGGTATCGTGACGCCGGACACGTACACCGGCAACAGCACCGGCGGGTGGAAGTTCTGAACCAGGCCTCCCAACGCCAGCAGGTAACCGGTGCGGGCGATCGTCACCGCCAGTGGACGAGGGTCCATCCCTTGCGATTGGTCAAGGATCAGCAGCAATGTGTCGAAGGCGTCGTCGCCCCGCTCCAGCCGGGCTTGCTTGATGGCGCCGACAGCAGCAACCAGAAACTTTCCGGACCCACAGTGCGGGTCCAAGAGGCTTTGGTCCGGGCCTGGGGGCGACCCGAAATCATTGCTCATTGCAGACTCGGCCAGCCACCCTGGAACGGGGTTTCCGCCGGCGTCTGTCTCTGGTGAACGGGGTGCGAATTCTTCATATAATCCCGTTAGCAGATCAGGTATGCCACTGACGAAATCGTAGTGGGACAGGGACCCGGCCAGGGTTGCCATCAGAGCGGCGCCTTGGTTGACGACTGGCGGACATAGCAGCCAGGTAAAGAAATCGTCTTCGATGAAGTTGGTGATGTTCTGCCCCTGGAAGAACTCTCCGTCTAGAATCTTCGTCAGCTCCGTTACATCACTCGGAATGGGACTCACTTCCAGGAACATCCGAGCCACCAGACGGGCCAGCAGGGCGACGTAGGTTTCCCTAATGAAGAGGGCTTCATCGTCTTCGGGAGAGCGATCAACGCCAAGCTGGTATCCGCGCCACAGGCGGAATCTCAGCGAAACTTCCGGAACATCTTTGACATGCTGGAACAGGGCCAGCAATTCGGGGTAAGCTTGGTGAAAAGCAGGACTATCGGGGCCGAAGGCCGACGCCATACTCCGGGCGTTGGGCACTTCTTTTCCGGTATGGGAGTGTGCCGAGGAGTCGTCCGGCAATGTGCTCTCCGTCAGCCTGGACCGGGCCTAGAACTCGGCGTTGTTGGGGGTCCGGGGGAAGGGGATAACGTCCCTGATATTAGCGACCCCGGTGACGAATTGAACGGTGCGCTCGAAGCCCAGGCCGAATCCCGCGTGAGGGACCGTTCCGTAGCTGCGAAGGTCCAGGTACCACCAGTAATTCTTTTCGTCCAAACCCGACTGGCGAATCCGCTCCAACAGCACGTCCCGGCGCTCTTCCCGTTGGCTGCCTCCGATGATCTCGCCGATGCGGGGCACCAGCACGTCTAGGGCGCGGGCAGTTTTCCCGTCCTCATTTAGGCGCATGTAGAAGGCTTTAATCTCTTTAGGATAGTCGGTAACGATGATCGGTTTCCCTATTTTGGTCTCAGCCAGGTACCTCTCGTGCTCCGACTGCAGGTCGGAACCCCATACCACCGGAAATTCAAAGGACTCGCCCGATCGTTGCAGGATGTCCACGGCTTCGGTGTAAGTTAACCGCTCGAAGTCGGAGGTTACGATTCCTTCCAAGGTGGAGATAGCGGTCTTGTCGAAATACTGGTTGAAGAACCCCATGTCCTCCTGGCAATGGTCCAGCACGTAGGTGAAGATGTGCTTGAGGAACTCCTCGGACAGATCGGCCAGCCCGTCCAGGTCGCAGAAAGCCACCTCGGGCTCCACCATCCAGAATTCGGCCAGATGGCGGGACGTGTTGGAATTTTCCGCCCGGAAGGTAGGACCGAACGTGTAAACATCCGAAAGGGCCAAGGCGAAGATTTCCGCTTCCAACTGACCGCTGACCGTAAGGAAGGTGGGCTTGCCGAAAAAGTCCTCTTCGGCGTTGACAGCTCCGTCCTTCATGGGCACGTTTGCCAGGTCCAGGGTCGTTACCCGGAACATGGCCCCGGCGCCCTCGGCGTCGCTGGTGGTGATCATGGGGGCCTGCAGGAACAGGAATCCCTTGTCCTGGAAAAAGCCGTGTATCGCGTAGGCCAAGGCGTTTCGAACGCGGGCCATGGCGCCAAAGGTATTGGTTCGGGGCCTAAGGTGGGCGATATCACGAAGAAACTCAACGGTGTGCCGTTTCTTCTGCAGAGGATACGTGTCCGGGTCGGACTCGCCGACGACCTCGATGGACTTGGCGTGGATCTCGTACTTCTGGCCTTTGCCGGGCGACTCGACCAGTGTTCCGATAACGCTGACGCTGCAACCGGTGGTCAGGGCATCGACCGCCTGGAAATTGGGGAGCGATTCGTCGGCCACCACCTGAATATCCGCCAAGGTGGAGCCGTCGCTAACCTGGACGAAGGATACGGCTTTGGACGAACGCCGGGTCTTGACCCAGCCCTGTACCAAAACGTCGCCACCGGGGCTTTCCCGCCCCAGAATTTCCTTTATCTTACTGCGCTGCATCGGCCCTATCTCCTGGGACCAATTCTAGCATTTGGATAGGTCTTGTTGGAAGGGATCAGATTTTTGGCCTCTCCAGGTGCCATTGGGTGGCCTGCTCGTAGGCGTAGGCGATGTTCAACAGCCGTTGTTCGGACAGGTGGGGGCCTATGACCTGCATGCCCACGGGAAGGCCCTGGGAGAAGCCGCAGGGCACGGATATACCGGGCAGCCCGGCGATGTTGGCGGGCACCGTGCAAACATCGATCAGGTACATCTCCACTGGGTCGTTGATCTTCTCGCCCAATCGGAAGGCTACGACTGGCGAAGTGGGGGTGACCAGTGCGTCCACTTGCTCAAAGACCCGGTCGAAGTCCCGGCGGATAAGCGTTCTGGCCTGCTGGGCTTTTAGGTAATAGGCGTCGTAGTAGCCGGCGGACAAAGCGTAAGCTCCCAAAATGACCCGGCGTTTCACTTCGGGGCCAAACCCGCCGGCACGGGTCCGTTCCAGGGCTTCCCACATATTCTGGGTATCTTGATATGAGAAGCCGTACTTGACGCCGTCGTATCGGGCCAAGTTGGCCGAGCATTCGGAAGGGGCGATGATGTAGTAGCAGGCCAATGCATACCGGGTGGTGGGCAAAGAGACCGGCTCCACTGAAGCCCCCAAACTCTCCAGAGTCTCTATGGCCGCCTGCACCGACTCACGGACGCCGTCTTGCATGCCTTCCACGAAGTACTCTTCGGGCACTCCCAAGCGGACGGGACCCCCCTGTAGTCCCCCCTTCGCAAGGGGGGACGATGAAAAGGTCCCGGCAAGCGGGAACGGGCTTGTGTATTCTTCGAGACCTGCCGCATAGTCTGCGGCCGGTTGGCGGAGGGATGTGGAGTCCTTGGGGTCGTGCCCCACGATGGCGTTCAAAACCAGGGCGCAGTCGGTGACATCCTGGGTGATGGGGCCGATCTGGTCCAGGGACGACGCATAGGCGACCAGCCCATAGCGGCTAACCATGCCGTAGGTGGGTTTCATCCCCACCACTCCGCACAGCGAAGCCGGCTGGCGGACGCTCCCGCCGGTGTCTGAGCCCAGAGCGTAGACCGCCTCTCCCGCCGACACCGCCGCCGCCCCGCCGCCACTGCTGCCGCCGGGGACCCGCTCGAGGTCCCACGGGTTTCGAGTGGGGAAGAAGGCCGAGTTTTCGCAAGAAGACCCCATGGCGTACTCGTCCATGTTGCCCTTGCCCAGCAAGACGGCGCCCTGCGACAGTAATCTCTCAGCTACAGTGGCGTTGTAGACCGGCACATAGTCTTCGAGCATTCGCGACGCGCAGGTGGTGGTGACGCCCTTGGTAGAGATGACGTCCTTCATCTGCATGGGTATCCCAGTCAGGGGCCCAGCCTCTCCCGCCGCGATGCGTTGGTCGGCTTGCTCAGCCTGCCGTAGCGCCAATTCGGGCGTCAAAGTGATGAAGGATTTGATCCGCTCTTCCAGGCGGTCGATGCGCTCCAATTGAGCGCGGGTAAGCTCAACCGAGGAGATCTCCCGTTGGGCCAACTTTCGGCCGGCCTCATGGATCGTCAACCGTTCTTCGGCCGCCATCGAGCCTATTCCTCCAGGACTGCCTTGACCCGGAAAAATTCCCCTTCTTGGCGCGGTGCGTTCCTCAACACGTCCTCCGGGGCTAGGGAGGCTTCGTCCTCGTCCTCACGCATCACGGCCTGCAGGTCCACGGCGTGACCCGTGGGCGGCACATCGGTCGTGTCCAGTTCACTGAGTACCTGGAACTGTTCGAGAAGCTGGGAAAGCTGGTCCTGGAATAATTCCACTTCTTCGGGGGTTAAGCTGATCCGGGCCAGAAGGGCGATCTGTTCCACCTGGGCGCGTTCGAGGGGCATATAAATACCTCTAAGAATGATGAACTTTCGTAGAATGAACGAACAGGTCCGAGGTCAGTTCATTTCGGAACCGCCGGCAACGCTGATGGACAGGCCGGTGAGGTAGTCGGACTCCCCTGACGCCAGGAAGGCCGCCGTCCGGGCGATGTCGTCACCCTGGGCGACCCGTCCTAGAGGAACCGACTCGGACCGCTCGCGAATCATCAAGACCCGGTGCTCCTCGGCCGACTGCCCCTCGGGCGCCAGGGCTGCGGCGATAAAGTCGGTCCTTTCGGTGTCGACCAGGCCGGGGCAGATAGCATTTACGTTTATCTTGTGTTCGGCTAACTCCTGGGCGATGGACTGCGTAAATCCGATGAGGGCGAATTTGGAGGAGCAATAGGCGGCAAATCGTGCCCGGCCCCGTTTGCCCGCTCCCGAGGAGATGATGATGATCTTCCCGCCGCCGCCCCGGGCTATCATGTGGGTGGCTACCGCCCGTGAACACAGATAGGTTCCCTTCACGTTTACCCGCATAACTTCGTCGAAAGCGTCCTCTTCCAGGTCCACCAGCAAGACCCGGTCTCGGCCCGGCTGCGACCCCGCGTTGTTCACCAGGATGTCGATGTGCCCGAACCGGTCCAGAGTTTGGGCTACCATGTCCGAGACCTGAGCAGGGTCGGAAACGTCGGAAAACAGCCCCAACGCTTGTCGTCCCAGGGCCTCGATCTCGCCGACTACGCTATCCAGGCCCCGCCACCCCGCCTGGCGGTCTTCAGGCCGCATGGCGTCGGTGCTCCGCTGGACGTCGGTTACCACCACGTCCGCTCCCTCTTCGGCCAGTCTCAAGGCGATGGCCCGGCCGATGCCGTGGCGGCCTCCCGCACCGGTGATGATGGCTACTTTTCCGTTCAGGTCATACATGTCTTTACTCGATCCTAGATTTGATAAATGGCTCTCGCCTAGATTCTACCACCGGAATGAGCAACTGCCGGGCGGAATCCCAGCCTTATCCGGCCGGCTCTTGGGAAGGTGATGGGAGCGCATTCCGCCGCCATAGGATTCCTTTGATGGGCGAGAACAATAGGGCCAGCAGGAACAATCCGGTGGCCACCAAGACGATGCTGGGGCCTGAAGGCAGATCGGCGTAGAAAGATAGATACAGGCCCAAGACGGTGGCTATTAAGCCCACGGCGACGCTGTAGGCCATGATGGAGGGCATCCGGCGGGCCAGAAGCATGGCCGTGGCCGAAGGTGTCACCAGTAGCGCCAGCACCAGCACGATTCCTACCGCTTTCAATGAGGCGACGGTGGTGACGCCCACCAAGACCGGGAGCAGGTATTGCATAAGCCGCACCGGGATCCCCGAAGCAGCCGACATGGTGGCGTCGTAGGAGGTGAACAACAACTCTTTGTAAAAAGCCGCGATCACAAGGGAAACGGCGGCGGCTATGCCGCCAATCAACGCAACTTCGGCCCAAGAGATACCCAGAATGTTGCCAAAAAGTAGGCCGAAAAGGTCGGCCGCGTAGCCGGTGACCCGGCTCATCAAGATGATGCCCAGGGCAAAACCGCTGGCGAAAATGATCCCGATGGATGCGTCAAGGCGAAGGTTAGCCTTCCGGCTGATAAAGGTGATGAGCAACGAAGCCGGGACAGCCCAGCCCAAGGCTCCCCAGAAGATGTTGCCGCCAAGAAAATAGGCTACCGACATTCCGGCTAAGGACGAATGGGCGACTGCGTCACCCATGAACGCCAGGCCCTTCAGGACGACAAAGGTGCCCACCAAAGCACAGACCACCGAGGCGAATCCAGCGGCCAGAAACGCCCGCTGCATGAAAGGAAACTCCAAGGGACCGATCAAGACGTCGATCACAGTTGTCTGATGCCCTTGCAACCGCGCGGTGCGGTTTGCCCCGATCGGCTATCCCCGTTCGTCCTGAGCCTGTCGAAGGACCCAGCCGGGTGCATCGGGCTTGAGTAATGAATAGCGGACCCCACTATTTGCCCCCGCTTTGACCGCTCACCGAAGAAGGGTCAGGGCCGCTGTCGTGGGAGTGGTGTTGATAGGCGTACGCTTGGCCGTCCAGATGCACCAGCAAGAGGTGGGTACCAAATGTCTCGCCAAGAATATCTTCGTTGAGGACTTCTCCGGGCGTGCCGAAGGCGACCAACCGCCGGTTCAAGCAGGCAGCCTTGTCGCAACGTTGCGATACACAAGACAAGTCGTGGGTGCTTAAGACGACGGTGGCGCCGTCGGACCGTAGCCCGTCGATGATATCCAAGAATTGGTGCTGGGCCGTGGCATCCAGGCCGGCCATCGGCTCGTCCAATAGCAGCAGCTCCGGTTGGTTGGCCAGCGCCCTTGCCAGCAGCACCCGCCGTCTTTGACCGCCCGACAACTCTCCAATGAGCCGGTTGCGAAGGTCCAAGATTCCGACCCGGTCTAGGGCCGCCGCCGCTGCTTCCCGGTCTTCTCCGGTGGTTCGCCGCAAAAGACCCCGCCGGGCGTACCGGCCCATGAGAGCGACATCGCCGGCGGTAACCGGAAAATCCCAGTCGACCTGTTCCACCTGTGGCATGTAGCCGACCAAGCGGCGGCTGGTGGCAACAGGTTCTCCCAGTACCCGGATCTGGCCCCGCCAGGCGGGGATCAGACCAAGGATGGTCTTCAATAGAGTCGACTTACCGGCGCCGTTCGGACCGATGATGCCTAAGATGTCGCCTTTCGATACCTGAAGAGAAATGTCTTCCAATGCTGGATGATCGTTGTATCTAACCCATAGCCCATCGATCGCCAGAGCTGGCGTTAGGGCCGGTGTGGGCTTGTCTACCACCCTTTGCGCATGGTTGTGTCCGTTCGGCCCGGAATGGGTATCTTCGGGGTCGGTTCGGTGGGATGGTTTCACGGGTTGCATATATATCCTTATCGTCTTTACCACTTATCCAGTTTCCCTGAGCCGGGAGACGAAGCAGGGCTTCAGACGAATATTTCCATCAGCGAAGCAGTTCAACCAGGTTTCGGGCGTTAAGCCGCATCATGTCTAGGTAGGTGTCAGCGGCGCTGCCACCGCCTAATACGTCAGAGTATATGGTCCCGACCTCAACTCCGGTGTCCCTGGCCGCCAGCTCGATGACCTTGGACCGGAATTGAGGCTCGGTGAACACTGCGGCGATACCCTCTTGCCGGACCCTTTCCTGTAGGTGGGTGATGGCGTTGGGTGTGACTCCCCCGGCGTCGTTGGCCACCAGAGACGACGTGCGCCACCCGTAGCGAGCTCCAAAGTGAGCGAAGGCGTCGTGGTATGTCACCAGGTGCCTGCGGGACGGAGGCACTTCTGAGAGGATCTGGCTGATTTCCTGATCCAGGTCCAACAATCGTTGGACGTAGGAGTCGGCGCGGTCCCGATAGCTCTCCGCGTTGGCTGGGTCGGCGGCGGATAGGCCTTCTTGGATGCGCCTGACGTAGTGGACCGCGTTGGCTGGGTTCTGCCAGAAATGGGGGTCTTGCCTGGTCGATGCGCCCGCCAAGCCTTGGGACGCGACGATGTGAACGGCGCCATCCTCCTGAGCGTTTTCAATCATCGGGTAGAGAAAGTCGTCCAATCCTCCGCCGTTGGAAACGATGAGTCCGGCATTGCTTATCGCGATGCTGTGGTTGGGTGTGGTCTGGAAGGAGTGCACGTCGGCGCCCGGAGGTATCACGGCGGTGACAACCGTGCTGGCGCCGGCTACATTTTGAGTTAGATCAGCTAACAGGGAGGTAGTGGTGACCACCTGTAACGGCTTCTGGGTGTCGGCCGTCGTGATGCCACCGCAGGCCACGGCCGCCATCGTAGCCCCGATCAGTAAAGCCCAAAGCGCCGAGATGATGGACGACGAGTTGGAATGCTGGGGAACAGCTACGTTCTCCGACGGTTCCGACAGTTTATCAATACCTGGTATCAATTAGATTCCTTATTGAGATATAGTATCAATATGGGCCAAAAAAGAGACTACCCCGTAGCGGCCTTGGGCAGGCAGTCGTAACACCTACCGTAAACTTCCAGCCAGTGGCCGCTTAACTGGAATCGGTGGGCTGCCGACACTTGGCGGAGCAGGTCTTCAATGTCGCACCCCAGCAGGTCTTGAGATGACCCGCATTCGACGCAAAGCAGGTGGTGGTGATGCCCCTGATGGCTTAACTGGTAATGCAGGTTGCCGTCTTCCAAAAGCACCCGGCAAAGGGCGCCGGAGTCAACCAGGAGCTTCAAGGACCGGTAGATGGTCGCTCTACCCACACCGGGCAACTGTTGGCGGAGCTGCTCGGCGGTGAAATGTCCCTGCTTTGCGGCGATAGCTTGGGTGACCGCTTTCCGCGGCGACGTTGACCGGTATCCTTGCTCGCCCAGGGTGTCCAGCAATTGCTCTGCTAAGGGGATTACTCTTGTTCGAACCATAATGATACCTAGTCTCGTTTAATATTTATACACTATCATGGGCGGTTACCGGGGTCAACTCCGGGCGGTTTAACCCGATGTATTGTCTAGGCTTTCGTCATCCCGGCGCAGGCCGGGATCCATCGAACCCTCGCAACATCAACTTTCCTGGACACCGGCTTTCGCCGGTGAGACGGCTAGCGCGCTTACTCCGCTTACCGGTACCAGCTATCTCCGGCGGGGGGCCAGGGGTTTTCCGGGTGGAGGACCTGGGAAAGCTGGATAAACGC
Organism: Dehalococcoidia bacterium; assembly: GCA_022450395.1. Lineage (GTDB taxonomy): Bacteria > Chloroflexota > Dehalococcoidia > Lucifugimonadales > UBA3495 > UBA11650. The sequence goes on from JAKUQE010000037.1 coordinate 26,808, forward strand.
GCCTTTCATCGCCCTGGGATGCAGCCAGATGCTGTTGAAACCCAGGTTGGTGTAGTTGGCGGTCACTCGTGAAGAGGTGAACTGGACACCCTGACCTTGGAGGTAAGAGTCCATCGCCAGGGAGTCTTCAATCTCATAAATGGTCAGATAGATACCCTCACCATACCGCTCTAGAAAGCGGGCCGAGGTGGTATCGCTGCTGGTGGGTTGGGCCAGTTCTATGAAGGTGTTCAGTCCCTCCAGCGGGATGACGGCGATCTCCAGATCGGTGAAGCTTACTTCGAATCGTTGAGTCGTCTTGAGCCCGAACATCTCCTCCCAGCGTTGGGTGGCCTGGTCCAGGTCCCGGACTAGAATCGCTGACTGGCGGAGCTGCTTAGTCAGGGGCTTGGTTTCTTCGGCGGACCAGTTTGGGCCTGCCGCAGGCCAGGGATTGCCGGAGTTAGTTACCTCGATGATTTCCAGGAAAGCGCCGTTGGCCGAAGCCGGGTGTATGAAGACCGAACGGTGGCCGGCCTCTTCGGTCTGCCCGGTGATACGAACATCCAGCGAGTTGAGACGGTAGACGAGGTCATCGAATTTCCGCGTCTCAAAAATCAACATATAGGGCGCTTCGCCCCGCCGTTCCAGGTAACGGGCCGCATTGGAATCCGGCGATGTTGGCCGCAGCAGTTCGATGAAAGTACCCTGACCGGCGGGCAATACCATGTTGGCCAGGCCATATTGAGGTAGTTCGCCGGTGTGGCAAGGGGCAGTTCCCAGGGCTTTTCGGTACAGTTCGGCGGCCTCCGGAAGGTCGCGGACCAGGAAGGCCACCTGGCGCAAGCTGTCCAACATGTCGGTCACCTTCTTAGCGGATAGTCGAAGCCAAGGATAAAGACGTGCGGATCGGCTGAATCGAAGCGCCAAATAACCGGTACCGGGTCCGCCGATCTGGCCGGTTAGGGCTTGCTGGGTAGAGCGACGATGGCCTTGCCGCCGACGTATCGTTCGCCTTCAGCGCCGGTCATGAGGATATCGCACTCCACCAGGTTCTCTCCGTCCTCCTGGCGGGTGTCTGTGACCGTGGCGGCGATCGTCAGCGGTTTGTGGTGTGGGACCGGCTGGCGGAACACCAGGTCCAGGTCCTTCAAGGCCTCGGCTCCGGCCCAATCCGTAAGCAGGCGGGCCATCAACCCCATGGACATGATGCCCGGAACGATGGGGCCGGAAAGACGGGCCTCTTGGGCTAAGGCTTGGTCGGTGAACCGGTTGGGGCCCCGGTTCTCCCACACATGGCAGAACTCTAAAACTTCGTCATCGGTCGCCTCGGTCTCCAGCGGGCCGATCTCGTCTCCCAACTCTACGTCTTCGAAATAGGGCAATGCTCCTCCAGGTGCGTCATCAGATGTGGGTTAACCGGGCGCGGATCAGCCGGTTAACCTCGGCGAACGTAGGATTCTTGAACGTCGGCTACCACGGTACCGTGCTGGTTCCGGAATGTGGTCTCCCAAACGATGAAGACCATAGTTCCGCTGCGGCCGGTTTTAGCATAGACATCTTTCAGATGCGAAGAAGCCGTCAGCGCATCTCCGGCCACGATAGGCGCCCGGGACTGGACGCGTTGTCCGGCATGCATGCCGCCGCCCATGGGAACGCCGTTGAATTTGAGATTTATATCGGACAGTGAGACCTGGTGGACCATGATGGTGCAGAATGTAGGGGGCGCGACGATGGCCTTGAACCCCTGGGCCTTGGCGGCCGCAGGGTCAGTGTAGATGGGGTTCGTTTCGGCGATACCCCGGCTGAAAGCCTGAATCTGAGATTCGGTCACCTCAAAGGGACCTGCCTCGTGCTCCTTGTCGTGCAGAGAGCGGTCGTAATCTAGCTCTGTTGCCATTTTCGAATCTCCATGACCGTTGCTATCAAGTGATGTGCTGGTATGCCGGATGCGTCCCCGATGCCGGCCGTTTTAAGATTTACTCCCCGGTGGTTCCATTTGTAGCGTCTTCAAGCCAAACGGGTTGAAACTGCTCGGACAGCAGGGCCTCCACCAACTCCGCTTCGGTACTTATGTCGGTTGGAAATTTGGTGAGGCATGCGCCGATGTGGCTGGTCAGGTGGGCATCGCTGCCGCCAACGCCCAGGTAGCCCATGTTGTCGCACAACTCCCAAGCCCGCTCGTTCTCACCTTTCCGGCTGCCGCCGTTGAGCCGTTCGACGATCCGCACGTCGTAAAAGGTTTCCCCTTGCTGAATGTACTCGGTCAAGCCGATT
>JAKUQE010000038.1 GCA_022450395.1 Dehalococcoidia bacterium
GCCTATGGTGCCCATGAAAGGCGCTCCTGGGATCCTGACACCGGGGAGATCCGGAGACTCGGCGTAGCCGTCCTCGATGATCCAGTGGACGATGTAAGGTTCCAGGAACACGTCTCTCAGGAACCCAAATCCGGGGACGATGGTGGTGAATCCCCAGGCCGCCGGTTCGATCTCGAGGATGTTTACCTCTAGAAGGTCGCCCGGTTCGGCCCCATTGACGAACACCGGGCCGGTCAGTGGATGCACCACGTTGAGGTTCAGATTGTTCAGGTCGCCGGCGCGGGAACTTGGCTTCACCTCTCCATCAAAGGCGTTCCTGGTCTGAAGCACGACCTCTTCGCCAGGGTCGGCGGTCACGGCTGGAGTGATGTCAGGATGCCAACGGTTGTGCCCTTTGGCCGGTTCGTCTCCGCACCGCTTGGTGTAATCAAGCTCAATGCTTTTCATAGCGTCCTCGCAACGTTTCTTCGCACCGTATCTTTGAAATCGTAGATCAGGCTAAGCCCCCGCATTATAGTCTAATGATTATCGGGCACCCAGGGTCTTACACCATGTACCCTGGCCAGGCGCCTTGCCGCGAATGGGAACCAAAGCCGAACAAATAGAGTTTCGCATTGACTATTGGCAAGGACTGCAATTACAATTTTGCCGTTCCGGCACCTTGCTGGTAACGTTGGTCAATCCATATCCTCGTGAGAGGGAATTGCTTAACGACCGGGGTTTGGCGTCTGGATCAACCGGTTGGTTTGATGAAGGGTGGGATGTATGCGGCGGTGGCCACGGCGGTTCTCGAGACAATTTCTTAGGGTAGCTCTGGTCTTGGTGGTGGCTGTCGTGATCGCGGCCTGTACCACAAGAATCGAAACGATCCGTGAGATCGAGGTAACTCGGGTAGTTGAGGTAGGCGCCGCGGCGACGCCACTACCACCGGCCGAGCCCCGATTGCTAACGGTTTTGGTGGGCGCCGGGGCGGACACGGTCGCGGTAAACGCATTCCTTCCGTCCAGCGTGACCATCCGCGCCGGCGACACGATAATGTGGGAGTTGAACCACCCGGAAGAGTTTCACACTACCGTATTTCTTTCCGGCGCCAAGACTCCACCCGTATTTGTTCCCGTGCCAGGGGGTGGGCCACGCGAACTGCAGGTCAACCAGAAATTAGCCTTTCCCACCAGTGGTCCTACCAAGCCGGCGGAAGTTTACGACGGCACCGGCTTTTACACCTCGGGCATCATGTACAATTTCCCGGCCGGGCCTCCGGGAGTACCCCCCAACTATGACCTCCGGCTCACCTTCAGCAAGCCCGGTACGTACGAATATCTTTGCGTGCTTCATCCTCCGATGAAGGCTACAGTCACGGTAGTAGCGGCCAATGACCCGGACGTTCCTAACCAAGCCGAGATAAACGCTCAGGCCAAGAAGGAAGAGGTGCTCCTCAAAGCCGAGATTGACCGGTTAGTCGCCGCCGGAGCGAGCGCCAGGAGCGAACTGGGCCCCGGTGGCACGACGATATGGCACGTGCAAGCGGGAGCCGCCGGTGACCCGCCCACCGCCCAGGCTTTCGACTTCTTGCCGGGGGATATCACGGTTCAAGAAGGTGACACGGTGATCTGGACTTCGGTCATGTACCACAATGTCACTTTCCATCCCGGACGGTTGCCTCCGGACTTGATGGCTCAAATTTCCAGTGCAAACGTTCCAGAGATATTTACCTTGAATCCCGAAGTGGTTTTCCCCATCAAACCGGCTGGGGAATTCGACGGAACAGGCTTTTGGAGCTCCGGAATCATCGGCAATGACTTCGCGCCCCTTCCCGGCGGCAAGAGCTTTGCCATGACCTTCATCAAGCCAGGCACCTACCGGTACGTATGCGCCGTCCACCGGGTTTTGGGCATGGAGGGCACGGTGACGGTGGTTCCTAGATAATATGGATTCGTCACCGGGACCGTGGTCCCGGTTCGTGTCCATGAAATTAGGCGGCGGAGCTTTGGCTCACGTAAGCTACATTTGATATGATTGACCCGTTTATTTCGTAGATTGGAGGAAAGGTAATTGTTTAGATCACTTTTATTCGGAACCCTAGTCCTTCTGGCGGCTTTTGCGGTCGCTTGCGCCTCAGAAGGAGACGACGTGGACACACCAGCGGTGTCTGAGCCGGTTCAAGCTCCCCAGGCTGCCGCGCCCAGGGAGTTGACTCTGCTTGTGGGCGCCGGGGAAGACACGGTGTCGGTCAACGCCTTCCTGCCGTCCAAAGTTACGGTGCGGGTTGGCGATACCGTTACCTGGAAACTAAACCACACCGGTGAACTTCACACGACGCATTTTCTGTCCGGCGGCCAGCGTCCCCCGCCAGCCATGCCTATCGCGGGAGGCGGTCCCACTGACCTGCAAATTCCTCCGGTAATTGCGTTTCCCAGCAGACCGCCAGGCGCGCCGGTGGAGACCTATAGCGGCGACGGGATCGTAGGGTCCGGAGTCATGTCCAACGTCCCGGCGGGTCCGCCGGGTACCCCGCCCAACGACACTTTCAGCTTGACCATGACCAAGCCCGGAACCTATGAGTACGCATGCCTGCTGCATCCACCCATGAGGGCGACGATAACCGTGGTGGATGCTACTGTCGCAGACGTACCCTCGCAGGCTGACATAGACGCGATGGCGCTGGCCGAAGAAACCCCTCTAAGGGCTGAGATAGCGCGGGTTGTTGAAGCTGGGCAAAACGTGCGGACTGAGCCCGGGCCCAATGGCACCACCATCTGGCACGTGCAGGCCGGCGCCGGCGGAATTCCGGCCACGGCCCAGTCCTTCGACTTTCTGGCCAAAGACATTACAATCCAGGAAGGTGACACGGTTGTTTGGGACTCCGAGATGTTTCACAACGTCACATTCCATCCTGGCCGGCAGCGACCTGATTTCATAATACCGGAGCCCTAGGCACAGGGGCCGCCCATAATAAGAGTCAACCCAGAGGTAGTATTTCCTCACAAGCCTGCGGGTGTTTTCGACGGTACCGGCTTTTGGAGCTCCGGGATTATGGGAGTGGACACCATGGCCCTGCCCGGTGGTAAGACTTTCTCCATGACCTTCGGCAAGGCGGGCACGTACGACTACGTGTGCGCCATCCATGAGCAGTTTGGATTGGGGATGGTTGGCTCGGTGACGGTGACAGCTGCAGGGGTACATGTTCCGGACGCGGCTCCCGTCCCGGCTACGGCGATGGGTCCGGCCATTCCCCAAGATAAAGGTTACCTGGTTGAGGACTTGGGCGACGGGCTATACTGGGTGACCGAAGGCGCTTATCAGGCTATGTTCCTCACCACCGGCGAAGGTGTGATAGCCGTGGACGCGCCGCCGTCCATCGGGGACAAATATTTGAAGGCCATCGCCGAGGTTACCGACGAGCCGGTGACCCACGTGATCTACACCCACTCTCACGCCGACCACATCGCCGCCGCCTCTATGTTCCCGGCGGACGCGGTCTACATAGCCCATGAAGATACAGCGTCCCAGTTGGCCCGTGAGCGGCCCTTCCCCTTCGGAACATTTTTGGGTGGTGGCCCGGTGCCCGCCCCCACAGTCACTTTTTCCGACACCTACACCCTCACCGTTGGCAACCAAACCCTGGAGTTGGAGTACCGGGGGCCCGCCCATGAGCGAGGAAATATCTACATCTATGCCCCCAAGCAGAAGGTGTTGCTGCTGATCGACGTGATATTCCCGGGATGGTCGCCATTCCTGGAGTTGGCGGTGGCCGAGGATGTACCGGCTTTCGTCAAAGCCCACGACGACGTATTGAGCTATGACTTCGATACGCTGATATCGGGCCACCTTGGCCGCACTGCCACTAGAAAGGATGTCGAAACCCAAAAAGAGTACGTGCTAGATATGCAGGCCAACGCCGCCAAAGCTTTGCAGACCGTGGACTTCATGGCCATCGCTCAACAGACCGGGTTTGAGAACCCCTGGCTGTTGTTCGGCACTTACCTGGGCGCCGTTGAAGAGGAGTGTGCCGATCTGACCCTGGAGAAATGGGACGGGCTCTTGGGAGGGGCGGACCTGTTCACCGCCAGTCACTGCGCCCGGCTGTTGGAGAGCCTACGGATCGATTAGAGGAGCCTGGGAGCCGGAGACTCTGATCCGGCTCCCAGCCAGGTTCGTGATCATATGAGATACCCTTTCTCCAACGGTGATTCGCTGAAGTATGACCGAGCGCAGTCACCCTAGTAAGATGTTGCGTCAATCGATTGGTATTTTAGGCGTACTGGCTGCGCTTGCGCTAATGATTGCCTGCGGTGGACGCGCTACCGAGACACCCACCGATTTAACGGCTCCCAACATCGGCGTCGACTCACCTTCCGGAAGCTCGACCCCTTCGGGCCATGAAGGGTCCGGGGGGTTGGTGTTGGGTCCGGACTCCGATAGGGAAACCGTGTATACCGGGGCGCTTTGCGGCCTAAACGCCTCCGTGCGGGACTACTCCCTGGTCGCTATCAACGTCGAGATTTCCCTGAACCGCTATCTCGACTACGACCACATGGGACGGATGTACGTCCTTGAAGACCGCTTGGAGCAGGTTCGAGAGGAGGAGGCGCAAAATAGGGCCGCCCGTCTGGACCAGGCTGAGCCAGCGGTTTCTATCGGTCTACAAGGCGACGCTATCCAGCCCCTGACGTTGCGGGTTAATCAGGGCGAATGTCTGCGGTTGACGCTGCGCAACGGCATGGATAACGGTGAACCGGCCAGCCTGCACCTCCATGGCTCCAGCCTCCATATGGAAGACACCGGGGCCCCAGCGATAGCCACCAATCATGATGCCATAGCTCAGACCGGCGAAACCGTGACCTACCGGTGGATGGTGGAGCAAGACGAGCCGGAAGGAACGCACTACTTCCACAGCCACGGTGACGACCGGGAACAGACCGCCCATGGCCTCTTCGGCACCGTCATTGTCGAGCCACAAGGATCGGTATACCTGGATCCACGGTCAGGCCAGAATCTGTCCAGCGGCTGGGACGCTATCATCCAGGACCCCAGTGGCAGTGACTTCCGGGAATTCGCTATTTACTACCACGAGATCGGCAACGAGCGGTTCCGGAATCTGGATAAGTCGGGCCGCCAAGTCCCCTTCGTGGACCCTTTCACCAGGGCGTATAAGCCTGGTGGCCGGGCGATGAACTACCGCAGCGAGCCTTTCATGAACCGGCTGAGAATAGCGGCCGACACCAACATCGGCCAGCCGCCAGACCCGTCATTGGCCTACAGTTCCTACACCTTCGGTGACCCGGCCACGCCCATCGCCAGGGCATACCTGGGCGATCCGGTGAAGCAGCGAGTGATCCACGGGGGCTCCGAGGTATTCCACGTGCATCACGTCCATGGCGGAGCAATCCGCTGGCGCAGGCAGCCGGGAGTGGAGGATACGGGATTCGACAGTGGCTTCGACAAAACGCCGCCCTTGCTTCCCGTGGCATCCGCTCGGACCGATTCCCAGGCTGTTGGCCCGGCGGAAAATTACGACCTGGAGAACGAGTGCGGCAGCGGGGGCTGCCAGCATTCGGTGGGAGACTACCTCATCCATTGCCACGTCGCCCATCACTATCTGGCGGGCATGTGGATGGTATGGCGGGTGTACAACACATTGCAAGAAGACGGCGCCGCCCAAGACTCTTTACCCCCACTTCGGGAAGTACCGGACAAGCAAGGCGGCGTGGTCCCGGCGGTCACTTCCGATAAACTGGTCGGGACGACCGCCGATTGGAAGGGCCAAGCCATGCCCATCGGCGAGGAGAACCTGGCGGACTGGGTGGAACGTCAACTCCCTCCCCGAGGTACTCCTAAAGGCTACGACGCGTCGGTGCTGGACTGGAGCCGGGAGGGTAACCTCTACCTTAACGAACCGGACAGCGAGAAGGACTGGCCGGGCTTTAGTTCTGCCTCACCCGGAGTGCGTCCGCCCATTTACTTCAATCCCTTAACCGGTAAACTGGCTTACCCATTCTTGAGGCCCCATCTGGCCAAGAGGCCGCCATTTGCGCCGAACCACGGTCCGGCTCCCTTCCTGGACCCGATCCGCCATGGGACAGATCCGCCCAAGCCCGGCGAGAACGGGCCCTGGAGTCTGTGTCCCGATGGCACGCAGACGCAGGAGTTCGTGATCCACTCGATCAATCTGCCGATCACCCTCAGCCGGTCGTCAAACATCGTCGACCCGGTGGGCCAACTGTACGTCCTCAAAGAGGAGGAGGACGCCGTTCGGGCCGACAACGGCTTGAGGACCCCGTTGGCGATTCGGGCCAACGCCGGAGAGGACTGCGTGGACATTGTTTTCAAGAGCGAGTTGGAAGAATCGGGCGAAAACGATTTTTTCAGCAAGGCGAATATCCACGTCCATTTCGTCCAATTCGATGTCCAGGGCAGTGACGGCGTTAATACCGGGTTTAACTACGAAACCTCGGTGCGTCCTTTCACGGTAGAAGGAGAGAAGATTCGGGGAGCCGCCGAGGCCGGCGAGGGCCGCCTCCAGTTGGTCAGCGCCGACCGCTTCCATCCAGGAGCGGTGGTGGGTGTGGGGATGGACCAGACCGAAACATTTGAGGTCCGCCGCATCCAGGAGATTGACGGCTCCACCCTGGTCTTCGACGAGCCGCTACGGTTCGGCCACGGGCGGGGTGAGATCGTCAGCTCCGAGTTCGTGCGCTACCGCTGGTATCCGGACGTCCAGTTCGGCACGGCCTATTTCCATGACCACGTCAGCGCTTTGACGTCCTGGAAACACGGATTGGTGGGGGCTATCGTTTCCGAACCGCCGGGCTCCACCTACCACGACCCTAGCACCGGCGAAGAGGTCAGAAGCGGTCCAATCGTGGATGTTCATACTGATGGATTGGTTTCCGCGGACGTGACCGGGAGTTTCCGGGAGTTGTTGCTGTTCATCCAAGACGACAACACACTGACCAAAGAGGGCCGCTCCAGCGGTAGCGCTATCAACCTTCGCGTGGCGCCCCTGAAAGCCAGGGAGGGAGATCCGTCGCTACTTTTTAGCAGTGAGGTTCACGGCGACCCGGAGACGCCATTATTGGAGGCCTACCTTGGAGACCCCATCGTCATTCGGGGCCTAGTCTCGGCGATGAACGACGTTCACACCCTGCACGTCGACGGACATTGGTTCCGGCTGGAACCTTACAGCCTGACGTCACGCCCAATCAACACGGTGCACATCGGTATATCCGAGCGGTACGCACTGGTATTGCCTAAGGCCGGAGGCCCGCAAGGGATGGCGGGGGATTATCTTTATTACAATGGCCGGTCGTTCAAGTTCCGGGAGGGAAGCTGGGGGATCATTCGGGTGCTGGACGATGATGCTGAAGCATCGTTGCAAAAACTGCCCGGTCACCAGGAGATTCCAGCACCGGCGGCAACCGTCTGTCCTGTGGAAGCGCCGGTCAAAGAGTATTGGGTGGCCGTGATCGATGTGCCTCTGCCCATGTTGGGCGAGACCAAGGGCAAGATGTACGTTCTAAAAGCGGACAAGGCGGCGGTGCTCTCTGGATCTCAATCTCCTGAGCCTCTGGTGTTGCACGTCAATGTGGGCGATTGCGTGATTCTTATGCTCAGCAACGAGACGGCTTCAGGTGCGGTGTCCATCCACGCCGACATGCTGGCCTACGACCCGGCCAAGTCCATGGGAATCGCGGCGGGCGGCAACCCACCCCAGACGGTGGAACCCGGAAGCACCCGGACCTACACCTTCTATGCTCACCCCGATGTTGGCGAAACAGTGGCTCTGCTTAGAGACTGGGGCAACGTACTGGAGAACCCGGGATTGGGTCTTTACGGCGCCATCGTTGTTGGGGCGGATGGCTCATCCTACACCCACCCGGTAACCGGCGAGGACATGACCCTAAAGTCGGGCTGGCGAGTCGATGTACATCCGCCCGCCAGGGACAGCTACCGTGACTTCGCCCTGTTCATCCAAGATCAAGACGAAGTGATCGGCACCCACATCATGCCCTACTCCCAGGAGGTCGAGGGCGTGGTGGGTCTCAATTATCATTTTGAGCCCCTTGGCGCCCGCCTGGCACGGAACGAGGATACGTCACGGGTGTTCAGCAGCGGTGTGCACGGTGACCCGGCCACGCCCCTGTTGGAGGCCGTCTCCGGAGACCCAGTCAGGATTCACGTCTTGGTCCCCTTCAGCGAACAGGCCCACGTCTTCACTTTGGAAGGCCATCCCTGGCCCGTGGAGCCGAGCAGGCAAGGCTCGGACATGCTTAGCGCCGTCCAGATCGGAGCACTGGAAGCCATAACCATTCATCCCCAGGGTGGCGCCGGGGGCCGGACGGGCCTTCCCGGCGACTATCTCTACGGCGACCATCGAGAGCCATACCGGCAGGCGGGGCTTTGGGGCATTTTCCGGGTACTGCCGGCAGAAGAAGCCGAAGGCTGGCTTCGACCATTGCCGGGCCGCTAATCCAGCCTGAAACTCCTCGCTATCATTTCTGGACAGGCAGACCGGCGGCGGATAACATACTGCATGCTACTTATCCGGAACGGCCTGGACAACCCTAGTTAGGGAGAGAGGAGAACATCATGGTAGATTCATCCTGGGGCGAGATTTACAAAGAATTGGGCGCTAAACCGGTGATTAACGCCACCGGCAGCGTTACAATGCTGGGCGGCTCAACGCCCATCCCCGAGGTCCTAGAAGCCATGGCCCAGGCCGGCGGGGCTTACATATACCTCCTGGATCTGCAGGAAAAAGCCGGGGAAGCCATCGCCAAGATGGTGGACGTCCCCGCGGCCTATCTGACTTCCGGAGCCGGATCGGCGCTGACGTTGGCCACCGCAGCCGCCATGGCCGGCGATGACGATGAAAGGATTCAGCAGCTCCCCAACACCGCCGGCATGAAGAACGAAATTCTCATCCAGACCCGGCAACGTTATTGGTATGACCGTTGTTTGGAATTGGCCGGGGCGACCCTGGTGGATTTCGGCTCGGAAGAAGAGACCACTGCCGAAGACCTGGAGAAAGCCATCGGACCGAACACTGTAGCGGTCCATTACTACGCGGTGGAACAGGAGCCGGACCCCCACGCACTTTCCTTGGAACAAACCATAGAGATTGCCCACGCCCATGGCGTATTGGTTACCGTGGACGCCGCAGGTCAGATATATCCGCTGGAAAATTTTGGCAAGTACGTTCGGATGGGCGCCGACTTCCAGTGCATCGCCGCCAAATATTTGGGGGCGCCCCAGTCCGTGGGCTTGGCTTTAGGGTCTCAGGAAATGATTCGCAAGATTGGGCTGCAGTCATTTGCCAGCTACGAGGGGCGGCGGGTGCGGGGGATCGGGAGGCCTCAGAAGGTCGACCGTCAGGAAATAATCGGGGCTGTGGCGGCCGTGCGCGCCTGGATGACCATGAACCATGAGGAGCGCCTCATCGACGCCGAGCAAAAATGCCGGACAATGATGGCTCCTCTGATGGGCATCCCCGGTGTAAAGGTTGAACCGATAGCCAACATAATCGGCCACCAACCATACGGCGTGAACATCGAAGTCGACCCGGCAGTCACCGGGATGACCAACCAGGACGTGGTGGACCGTTTAAAGAATGGCGACCCGCCGGTCTGGACCAGGGTTCGGGAAGGCGAGGACAGAATCACCCTGCATGCCTTTGGCTTGTATCCGGGAGAGGACGAAATCGTCGGCCAGAGGATTGCGGCGTTGTTTGGGAAGTAAGGAGGGTAGTTTTGGCGCCTGCCTGAGATTCCTCGCCGCCTTCGGCCGGTGTCGGAATGACATGAGGGGCGGCGTGCTTGGCGTGACATGAGGGGCGGGGGATTGGAATGATAAGGGGCGGTGAGTTCGGCATTACGCTTGAACCGCCGCCCGTTGCCATTCTGAGCGCAACGAGGAATCTCAGGCTCGCTAAGATACCCGCTGGGGATTACTCATCATCTTTGGGCTTTTTAGGATTGACCCCAGGAAGCGTGCAATTAACCGTTACCAGACGCTTCCTTCTCCCGCAATATCCGTAAAACTTTCCAGGCCGTGACCGGCAGATCCAATATGCGGACCCCGGCCGCGTATAGAGCAACCCGGTAATCTTGGTCCGCATCCCGGTCCTGGGGTGTTGAACTATTGCAGTTTGCCCACCTGAAATTCTTGGCGGACGTCTACCGTCAATCCGATTCCGTCATCGACGACCCCGATCAACTTGTAGTTGCCTGCTGGCAAGCCAGGCACCGCCACTATGTGTTGCACCGGTTCACCGTCAAAAAGGCCGGTGTTGAAAACTTTCCTGTCTGAGCGGAAAATTATTTCGTCGGTCGATAGATCCTTTACCGCGGCGAAAACCTCGACGAAATCGCCATCTGCGTCCGCGAAATTCAAGGTCACATTGAAGCCTACTTCCGGTTCGGGAGGGATTTCGATCGGCACCTCAAGAGAAAGGACCGGCATGGTATTTTCTGTCGGAATTTCCGGCTCGAACCCGTAATATTGATATTCAAGCATTGGAACAGCCGGCCCTTCGATATCGAACCAACTCAATCGCCTGAAATCGGTGCTCTCCGCGGCTATAGCGTGACATCCTGAAGGCGCCCGTGGGCTTACGTCAACGTGGGCGACGGCGGTGAATGTGTCCTGTACTATCAGGTCCTTTAGTAGGACACCAGGACCGAAGCTGACAACTAGGTTGGGTCCGGAAAACAAATTTTCTTCGGCGGCGTGTAGAACTACCTTCTGGTTCATGGCTCCGGCCTCAAGTACCTTCGGGGAAATCTCGACCGGAGTTGACATGTCTATCGGGGGTAGGGCGGATATCAGGATGTTGTCTAGCTCGAATTTGAAGCCACACTTCCCGACTCCACTGCCAGTACGTTTCGGTTTGGTATCGGGGCATATGTACCTCCATCGCTCATCTAGGCCGACGAAAGTAATTTTATACTTGATAATCTTGTTCTTTTCGTGAATCAGTTCTGAAGGCCGCGTATTACCAGCCTTCCACTTGCCGTCTTTGCCCCTGATTTCATAGCGGAGACGGTCCTTTTTCGGGTCAACTTTGGGATCGGGCGGCAGCCAAGTCACCCGGACATCTTTAGCTTTGGGACAATTGTCTTTGGTAGCAGTTCCCTTCCCGCAGCGGATCTTGATAACTTGGGCGCCGCCTCCGGGTTGTTTGATCAGGTATTGGCAGAAGTTCCAGAAAGGCCGGAGCATGGTGATCTCGAAGTCACTGAGGCTCTCGTCGGTATCGGGATTTGCGAACTCGGTTGCGAATACCAACCCTTCCCTAACATCGAACTCATCGTGGTTGATCTCGATCGACGCCAAGAAATCAACGGCTCCTTCAGGAGCGAGAATCTCTAACCCATCGCCAGTATTGTAGGTCGTGACGTGCAGCTTGCCTCCAGATTCGCTGAGGGTTGCAGAGCCAATCGCCGAGTAAATATCCGTGTTGACGACCCCGTCCGAGAAGTCGTCGTTTAGAAGTATCGGGTTCGTGAATGTTTTAGTCGCGACTTCTTTCACAACCTCGACTTCCTTCACGACGTCCACCTCATGCACGACGTCCACCTCTTTGACCACCTCTACTTCTTTCACCACTTCAACTACTCCGGATCCCTCAGTGCCGCACCCGGCGAGAGCGACGGCGAAGGCCATTACGATAGCCGTCAACACCGCTAGCTGGAAATTTCGTGTCATCTTACCAATGCGCCTAACCTCCTACACTTCAGGGTGCTGTCCGATTATCCTTGGCCTTCATGAGGATATATTTATCGGGATTGGTCACCACAAATAGATACCCCCTGGGGAGCGTTATCCCAGCCGACATTACCGGAAGGAAGTCACCATTCGGTCACCAAGCGCCATTGCCCTAGCCGCAAATCTCGCTGGGCCGCCCCCACGGGCCTTCGCCTCCAGTTACCTGGAGTGAGGCTATCTAGAACAGCTGGGAAAACAGGGGACGTATCCACGACAGAATTGAGGGGTGTGTCACCTCTGACACACTCCTCAAACATGGACAGGGCCGGATACTCAGACTGGAAGTCTAACCGGCGCCCTTACCCGACGCTTCCTTCTCCTGCAAAGCCCGGAGGACCTTCTCGGCGGTTATGGGCAGGTCGAATATGCGGACACCGGCCGCGTCGTATACCGCGTTGGCGATGGCTCCGGCCACCGGAACGTTGCTGCTCTCTCCGATGCCCTTGCTATCGAAGGGCGCGGGGCCTGAGGGAGACTCCAGCAATACCGTCTCCAGAATGGGGATGTCCGGCATGGTGGGAATCTTATAGTCGCCCAAGCTCAAGGTAGATATGCGCCCGTCCTCGATGCTGATCTCCTCCATCAGGGCATAGCCCAGACCTTGGATGACACCACCTTCGATCTGACCTTGATGGGTCAGCGGGTTCAGGACGGTGCCCACGTCATGGGCGGTGACGATCTTTAATACCGTAACCTGCCCCGTCTCCGGGTCCACTTCCACCTCCGCCACCTGGGCGCTGAAGCCGGTAACCTCGGAAGTGGGTGAGGTGTAGGTGAGCTGCCCCTCGATCGGGCCGTGGGTGTCGGTCACTGCCTGAGACGTGACTTCTTGGAGGGTAACCGTCCTGGATGCGTCCCCCTTGATGACAAAGCTGCCGCTCACAAGCTCGACCTGGTCTTCGTCGCTTTCGAATAGCTCAGAGGCCCGGGAGATCAGTTTCCCCCGCAGGTCGTTGGCCGCCCCCAGGACCGCTTGCCCGGAGGTGTAGGTCACCCGGCTGCCACCGGAACCGGAGTCGAACTCCACCGCGTTGGTGTCCTCGATGACCATGCGCACGTTCTCCACGGGTATGGTCAAGACCTCGGCCACCACCTGGCGCAAGATGGTGTGAGCGCCGGTCCCCGTGTCGAACAGGGACATGTGCAAGTCGACATTCCCCTCGGCGTCCATCGCCAAGCGGGCGGATGATTGTCCGCTGCCGGGAGGCTGGTCCGAGATGGCCATGCCCCGGCCGATGTTGGGCCCTGACTTGGGCTTGTCCCAGCCCGCGGCTTCCGCGGCGCCGCGCAGGGTGTCCTCGGCGCGGATCTCCTGAAACTCTTTCCCAGTTGGGCTGGCGTCACCGGGTTTGATGACGTTGATCAACCGGAATTGGTAGGCGTCGATGCCCATCTCCTCGGCAATCATGTCCATGTGGGATTCGACGGCGAAGTGGACTTGAGGCTTGGCCGGCGCGCGCATGTGGCCGCATGGGACGCTGTTGGTGTACACCATGTAGCTGTCGATATTGACATGGGGAATCTGGTAAGCGCCTCCCAGGTGGTCGGCCCCGCCCAGGTACACCCGAGGTTTGAACGCCCCGTAAGCGCCGCTGTTGAACACCACGTGGGCCTGCCTGGCCCAGATGCGTCCATCCTTCTTCATTCCGGTCTTCAGGGTGATCTTGGCCGGATGTCGAGGATTGCCCGCCAGCAGCTCCTGGATGTAGTCCATGACCATCTTGACCGGCCGGCCGGAATGTAGCGACAGGAAGTAACATAGAGGGACATCCATGAAGGAGCCCTTGCCGCCGAAGTCGCCGCCGATGTTGCAGGGGTAGAGGGTTATCTGTTCTTTGGCGATACCCGCCGCCGCGGCAAGCTGGTCTCGCAGCATGAAGGGTCCTTTGTTATTGGCCCAGATCTCTACCTTGCCAGAACCGTCCACGCTAACGACACAAGCATGGGGTTCGATGTAAGCCTGGTGCATCAATTGGGCGTTAAAAGTATGCTCGAATATCAGGTCTGACTCGCTGAAGCCCTGGTCAACGTCGCCTTTGGACCAGTGGTTTTCCGCCAGCACGTTGTTGATCTCCGAGGCCGGTTTGGGCAGGCCGATGTAATCCGCTTTATCCGGGTGGAGCGATGGCGCAGAGTCTTCCATCGCCTCCGACGAATCGAAGACCGCCTCTATCTCCTCGTATTCGACATCGATGAGCAGCAAGGCCTCTTCCGCCGCCTCGGCGGTATCCGCAGCCACCGCCACGACCTTCTCGCCAACGAACCGCACTCGGTCCCGGGCCAGCACCGGACAGTCTCTAAGGAGCCTGCCCACCGGCCGGTCCGGCAGATCAGCGGCGGTTAGGACGGTATGGACGCCGGGGAAGGCGCGGGCTTTCGACGTATCGATGCTGACTATCCGGGCGTGGGGGAACGGGCTGCGAAGGATCTTTCCTGAAAGGGTCCCCGGCACCACCACGTCGGCGGGATATTTCGCGCCACCGGATACTTTGTCCGGTCCTTCGTCTCTGGTTACCGATGTGCCTACCACGGAGTAGGTTGTAGCCATGCTCAACTCCCTGTTTCTTATATCAGCGAGGCTGGACGATGGTGTCTATCACGGCGGTCCGCCGTTCATTTTTCACTATGTCCAGTCCTTTTTTCAAGGCCGGGCCGATGTCGGCGGCGTTTAAGATCGGGCCGATCCCCGCCAGGCCGAAGCTCTGGGCCAGGGTGGCGAAGTCGGTCGAGGGACCGTCCAGGTTAACGCCTATGCCTACAGTTTCGACAGAGCGTTCTCTGTTGCTGGAAACGGCTGTTTGATGCCCCACATCCTGGTAGTAGGAACGGTTATTGAACATCACCACCAACATGGCAATGTCGTGGTGCGCCAGGGTGTACAGCGAGCCGGCGGTGTAGAGAAGGTCGCCGTCGTTCTGGATGCTGACACACACCTTATCGGTCCCCCTAAAGGCCAGGGCGGCGCCCATGGCCACGCCCATGCCGGTGCCGGTTCCACCGCCGCCAGCGACCCATCGGGATTCATCGCTCACATCCCAGAGCCGCCGCTCCCAGCCACTGAGAGAACCGTGGACCAGGACCCAGTCCTCATCCTTGATCACTTCCCAGATCTCCGCGGCCAGCCGGGCAGTGGAGGTGGGCGTCTGGTCCCACAATCGTTCCTTGACCTCTTTATGGAGGCGATCATAGAGATCCGAGTGGATCTTGGTGATATTGGGAATCCTATCGGTGGCGCGCTTGCGAGAGCCGGCATCCATGGAATCCTGGCACACCTCGGTGATCTGCTTCAGGACCTGGATCTCGTCTCCCAGAATGGCGGTATCTGTCGGCAGGATCCTCCCGTAGTTGCTGGGCCAGCTTTTGATGCCATAGTCTTGGAGGCCGATCTGGATAATCTTGGTTCCTTCGGGAATGGCGCTCTCGAACACTCGGTTGTAACCCGCTCTTCCCCTGGGTTGCTCGGGGGCCGTGGCGCTACTCGAGGCGACAGCTCTTGTTAATACTTGCTCCAGGTTGTTCACGCCGGCGGCGACGACTAGGTCGGTGTCTTTCAGCACTTCGGCGTTGGCCCCGGTTACGTTCAAAGGGTGGCTGTTGGGCAGGTTGTAGGCCGACCCTATCTCGATCACCGGCGCGCCCACAAGGTCCACGAGCGCCTGCAGTGTCTCCGAACCGCCGGGTGTCCGGCCTAGCCCCTCGACAATTATTACCGGAGATTCGGCTTCCATCAGCGCCTTGGCCGCCTGCTTAACGGCTTCTGGGTTTCCTTCCGGCGAAGCGGGCACCTGGAAGCGGCTCAGATCCGGTAAGACGAAATCGTCGGGCAACCGGGCTTCTTGCAACTCAACGTCGAAGCACAGGTAAACCGGGCCCCTGGGCTCGGTCATGGCTATCTGGTAAGCCCGGAGGACGGATTCAGCCACGCTTTGGGCCCCTTGCGGCTGATCGTCCCACTTCACATAATCTCTTACGATCTGCCCCTGAACCTGAGCCGTATGAATCCAGTCGATCCAGGGACGACGATGGCTGGCGTCCAAGGGGCCGGTGCCGCCCATGATAATCATCGGAATGTTGTTGAGGAATGCCTCGTAGATGGCCTTGCTGGCGTGTTGCAGTCCCACGATGTTGTGGGCCAGGGATACTTGGAGTTTTCCGGTAGCTAGATAAAATCCTTCGGCCATGGCCACCGCCAGTTCCTCGTGGCAGCAGGTGATCAACTCCGGCATCTTGTTGCCGCCGTAGTTCACCATGGACTCATGAAGTCCGCGGGTGGTGGCGCCGGGATTCAAAGGCGCGTATTCAACGCCCAATTCGTTCAACAGATAGACGATTAAGTCGGATACGTATTCGGGTCTCTCCAGGCTCATACTTCTCTTCCTTTAGCATCCAGTTGGTCTACGTGTGTCCCGAGACCAGACCGGTGCGCCGATAGCTAGGAGCGAGTGTATTAGGACACTCCGGCTGTGTCAATCGAATGGTGTTGGATAAACGTCGTCGGATCCAGCGATGGGAGCGAGCATATCCGTCACTCCAGCCTCCGTACTTGGTGAAACCCGAAGGCCATCAACACAGTCGCGCTCAGGGCCAAAACTCCAAATATGGCGAAGGCGGCAGCCGGAGACCAGACGTGGATCAATAGGCCAAGTAGCAAGGTGGCGAAGGGCATGATGCCGTTGTCCAGCATGTAGATGCTCATCACCCGTCCACGCAGTTCGTCGGGCACCGAGGTCTGGATCAGAGTGCTGTTCGCTACTCGGAACGCGTATTGACAGAATCCCAATCCCGTCAAAAAAGCGAACGAGGCGATCCACCAAGGCAACAGGGCGAACAGGATCACGAAGATCGATCCACCGGCCAAACCGAGAAAGGTAACCAACCCCCGGCGGATAAAGAAGCCGAACACAGCAATAATGACTGCCGCGACGATTCCGCCGACGCCCATGGCTGCCGCCAAGATGCCTCCGGTGGCTGCTTCCCGCCCCAATACTTCAGTCGTGAAGACCGGCAGTAGGAAAATCAAGGGTTGGAAGACAAAGTTTGGTATCAGCAGCATGACGATGAGATGCAAGATGGTCTTCTGGCGCCAAACGTAGGCCAATCCTTCTTGCATGCTGCGTAGGGGACTGGACCGCGGTCCGGATGTCTCGGTGCGGTATGGCAGCTTGACTGGTAGCAGCATCACCACGATGCCCACGTAGGCCACGGCTTCCAGGAAGAAGTTCCAGTTGAATCCCAGGGTGGCGATGATGAGCCCGCCGATGGCCGGGGCGATGATCCGGGTTGTTGGGTAGACCATACCGTTCAAGGCCAAGGCGCTGGTCAGGGCATGGCGGGGGACGGTGTTGGCTATCATTGCCTGGCGAACCGGCTGGATGATGGAGTGGGAGATCCCCGAGATGATCATGTATAGAAAGGGGTGCCATGGCCGGAGCGGCCCGGTAACCGGGTCAGCCTCCAGATCGGTGGCCAGCACCAAAAAGGCGAAGGAGCAGGCGGAAACGGCCATGACCGCCTGGGTTGCCATCACTACTTTGCGCCGGTCAATGCGGTCGGCGAGAACCCCGGCCCAAGGTCCAATGACCAGTGTCGGCAATGCTCTGATGGCGATGACGGTGCCGGTCAGGATAGCGTTGCCATCGGTTAGCAGCAAAACCAACCAACCGATGCTGAACATCTGGATCCACTGGCCCCCCAAAGCGATGAAGTTCCCGGCCCAGACCAACCGGAAGTCTTTGTAGTTTTTCAGAGTGGCCAGGCTGGATTGCCTTGGACTCCTGGCTGTCGTTGTGGACGGTTCCGGGTTTGCCGGGTCTCTGGGCGCCTGGGTGGTCAAGGTTCTTACTCCATTGGGCGGGGGCGAGAATGCACGTTTCGCCGGATAAATCGATGGTATCGTCTTTCACCGGGCAAAAATAGCCGGGGGCAGCCAGTCGATGTAGGCCGTCCCCGGTGTTATATTAGTTAGGCTTCAGGGATGTGGCCCCTCACCCCCGGCCCCTCTCCCGCGGGGAGAGGGGTGACGCAGTTGGAATCGGGGTCGGGGTGAGGGCTTCCTAGCCCTTCAGATTCGCTTCGAACCAAGCCATCGCCTTGCCCCACGCGTCACGGGCCGACTCTGGCCGGTAGCTGGAGCGGGCGTTGCAATTGAAACCGTGACCGCAGCCGGGATAAACATGGAACTCATGGTTTTTGCCCAGCCTCGTCATTTCGGCGTCGATCTTCGCGACGTCTTCAGGCGAAGGATTCTGGTCCTCCTCGCCAAACAAGCCCAGTATCGGCGCGGTGATCTTGGATGTTTGATCGAAGGGGGAAGGTCCGTCTCCCAGAGAGTTCATGATTCTCCCACCGTAGTAAACCACGCTGGCTTTGATGTCCGAAACGTTGCAAGCCGCCAGGTAGGAAACGCGGCCGCCGTAGCAGAAACCGACGATGCCGATTCGGTCGGATTGCACGAAGGGCTGCGCCTTCAGGTAGTCAACGGCAGCCTGGACGTCGGCCACGATGCCTTCATCGGTGCACCGTTGCATCCTGGCGACGGCGTTGTCCATCTCTTCGTGCAGTCCCATGGTCATCCGTCCTTCCCGGTGGAACATGGCGGGGGCCAGCCCTACGTAACCTTGGGCTGGAAAACGGTCGGTCAGAAATTGAATATGGGAATTCACACCCCAGATCTCTTGAATGACTACCACGGCCGGGGCCGGGTCTGACGCCTCCGGCTGGGCCAAATACGCCTCCATGGTATCTCCACCAACATTGATGTCTACCCAACTTTGCGGCATGGTGTACCTCCATTTAATCTACTGAACGCTACGTGTAGCTAGGATGGTATGCCATCGAACCGGCACATTGTACCATGCCTCTCGTAGCTTCACAGGCTAGCTGGCGAACGGGCCTCCAAAGGCAACGATTCCTCCCAGTTAGGTATCAAATTACGGGATGAACTGGGTAAGAGCAGGGCGGAGATCAAGGCCATCAGGCTAAACCCAAGGGCCATGCTCAAGGGAACGGCATAGGTGCCTGTTATGTCCCACAGGAATCCAGCGACCACCGGCGCCAACCCCATCCCAAGGCCATTCCCAATGTTCTGCCATCCATAGAGGCTGCCCTGTGGGACGTTGCCAAAGTACTGCCGGTTGGCGATCGGGAAGGTAGGTACCTCGGAACCTTGGCCTATACCAAAGAGGAAGGCGAAGAGGTAAAAAGCCCAAGCGTCGTGAACAAAGAGAATGATGAGCAGAGGCAGGGCTTGCAAAGACATACCAACCACCCAGACGATTTTGCTGCCCACGCGGTCCGCTATAATGGGAACCGCGCCCCGTGCGAATACGCCGGTGACCTGCTGAGTAGCCAGGACCCCGGCAGCCACCCCAAGAGAAAGGCCACGGTCTACGGCTATGGCCACCAACAGCACGTTGATAATATTGTGGCCCATACAGCCCCAGAAGTGGATGCCGATGAGGTTCCAGAAGGTGCTGGTGCGTTGAGCCTGCTGGAGGAACACCCTGGCCCTAATCTTAGCCAATTCGTCCTTCTGTGGCCTGTTGATAGGCTCACCTTCAGGAGCGCCTAGGGGCCGCAAGCCTACATCGGCGGGTTCGTTGTAAAAGAACTTTATCAGCAGGAGTATGAGCGCCCCGCCCACTATGCCAGGAATCCAAAAAATCCACTTCATGCCCAACAGATCGAAAGCTACGGCTATCAGGAAAAGAAACCCAATCGTCCCCATTCCCTGGAAGGAGCCCACAGCCCCCATGGCCACGCCTAGATGCTTCCTGAACCAAAGAGTGACGCCGGTTATCAGGAGTATGGAGAAAATGGTGGTGGCAATGCCCAGCATTACGCCGAAGAAGAGGTAGAACTGCCACAGGCTCGTCATGATGCCTGTGAGCAGCATGCCGGCGATGAACAGAAAAGCTCCCAGATATAGCAGTCGGCGGACTCCATATCTGTCCCCCAGCGAGCCTATATAAGGGCTCACGACACCCAAAACAAACCACTGGAGGCTGAAGCCAAGGCTTATCGCGCCGTAACTCCAACCGAACCCCGATGCAGAGTCCCTCAGATAGGGCACCAGAGCTGCAGCGGCAAATCGAACCGAAGAGGTGATACACCCCATGGTCGAGGCAAGGGCTACGATCACCCAGCCGTAATGAATTTTCCGCGACCCGACGGCCAGGTTAGCGGGCCGCAAATCGACCTTAAACATCTTTATATTCCCATTCCGATCGGACCATTTTACTCACTCAAGAGGATGCCCACACGCCAGTCGACGTTACAGGTTAGGGGGTCACGCGCTAGCAGACGAACGGGCCTCTAAAGGCAACGATTCCTCCCAATCGGGGATCAGGTGATGTGAGGTGCTCGGCAATAGCCAGATGGAAATAACGCCCACCATGCTCAGGCCGAATGAAAGCAACACGGCACCGATAAATGATCCACTTTCAGTCCAGATAAATCCGCCTAACAGGAGGCCGATCGCCATGCCCATGCCTCCGCCCAGCAATTGCCAGCCGTAGGTGGTGCCCATGGGAGCGTTGCCGTAGTATTGGCGGTTGATTATGGGGAAGGCCGTCATCTCGCCGCCGATGCCGATGCCGAATAGGACCGCAAAAAGGTAGAAGACCCATAGGTCGTTGGCGACCAAGAGAATCAGGACGGGAGCGGTCTGCAAGGCAAAGCTGACCAACATCGCTTTCTTGCTACCCAGCAAATCTGCCGCCACCGGGACCGCGAATCTGGTTATCAAGCTCACAACCGTCAGGACTACCAACACCCCCGCCGACTCTATTCGTGAAAAGCCCCGTTCAGCCACCATGGCGGGCAATCCCATTAGAATGATATTGTGCCCGGCGCACCCCCAGAAGTGGATGCTGATCAGGTTCCAAAAAGCGCCGGTCCTTTGGGCCTGCTTGAGAAATACACTGGTCCTCGCCTTTGCTATGGAGGCTTCCAGCAGCCGCTCAAGCGGGTCGTCTTCCAAGGCTCCCCAAGGCTTGATCCCGATCTCGCCGGGCTCGTTGTAAAACAACCGGACCAGCACAAGCAATATGGTACCGCCGGCGATGCCGGGAATCCAGAAAGTCCATTTTAGCCCCAGAGAATCCAGCAGAACGGCAACGATGACTATCCCCAACACCGTGCCCAATCCCTGAAGAGCCTGCAGGGTACCCATGGCCACGCCCAGATTCGTCTTGAACCATAGAGTCACCGCCGCCACCAACGGGACCTGAAAGATGGCCATGGCTATGGCCAGAACCAGCCCGTAGTAAACGTAGAATTGCCAGAGATGGGTCATGGTCCCGGTGAGGAGCATACCGGCGATAAACAGTCCGGCGCCAAACGCCATGATGCGGCGGACGCCGTACCGGTCTCCCATCCACCCGACGATTGGGCTGAAGAAAGCCGCGGTTATCCACTGAATGGCGAACGCCGCGAAGATGGCGAAGATGCTCCAGCCAAAGATATCTTGGAGGTCGGGCACCAATATCGCGGCGGCAAATCGTACTGCGGCGGTAGTCATCCACATGGTGGAGGCCACGGCTACCATGACCCAGGCGTAATGGACCTTTCGCGTTCCGACGGCCAGGTGAGCCGGCCGCAGATCGACCTTAAGCATCTATATATTCCCTTTCCAACCGGTCCATTCTACTCGCCATGGGGGATGGCCTCAATGAGCGCTAACGCCTGGTCGTGTGTAGAGATTTAATTCGTCACACCGGCGCGGGCCGGTGTCCAGGAGCTTATGCAACCGAGATGTTTTCTGGATCCCCCTTCCGCGGAAGGGCCGGGATGACGATACCGTAGGGGATGCACTACCCAAAACCTAAGGAACGTTGGCGGGCAATTCGCAGGAACTGCTGGCCAGATCTCCGGTCCCCTCTTGTCCGTCACACAGGTCCAAACCTCTCCCGCCGAACATGACGTCGTTGGCATCGCCCCCGTACAAAAGGTCGTTTCCGTCTCCGCCGTACAAATGGTCGGCGCCCGGTCCACCGCGTATCAGATCGTCGCCCCGGCCGCCGGCAAGAAAATCTCTTCCCGGTCCGCCGATCAAAAAGTCTTTGGAATTTCGTCCGATGATAATATCGTCGCCCGGCCCCCCGTCGATAACGTCTGCGCCACGGCCGCCCACGATCCAATCGTCCCCGGCCAACCCAAAGATGACCAAGTCTCCACTGGATACACTGCAATCTATGAAATCGTCGAAAGGCGTGCCAATGACGATGCGCCCATTTACCTGACCGTTGCCGATGCAGAGCGATACGACTTGAGCGGACGCCCCGCCATCGCCGGTCACGACAAGTAAAACGGTGATCAACGCTGTTAACGCCAAAAATACTGGGTTCTTCATGGACATGCCTCCGCTTGTACCAACTATACACCAGCCGGGTAACCAATTCGGCTAGGATAGGTTATTATCGGTGCTGAAAACGTTGGTGACGCTGCGGAGTGGATAAATGGCGGGTACGGATCAACCGATGGTTGGGAAGATCTGTTTGGTTACCGGCGCTACCGCGGGAATCGGAGAGGCTACGGCTTCGGGCCTGGCGGCCTTGGGCGCCACCGTGGTAGTAGCCGGACGAAGTATGGAAAGATGCGTCGCGGCCGTTGAGCGGATCAAGCAGCAGACCGGAAACCAGAACGTAGACCATCTCCTTGCCGATCTTTCATCTTTAAAGCAAGTTAGGAGCCTGGCTGACGAGTTCAAAAGCAGCCATTCAAGATTGGACGTGCTGGTCAACAACGCCGGCGCCATTAACTTGGCCCGACGGGAAACCGTCGATGGCGTAGAGCTTACGTTTTCGCTCAACCATCTGAGTTATTTTCTGCTGACACATCTGTTGTTGGATCTACTGAAATCCAGCGCGCCGGCCAGGGTAGTAAATGTATCGTCCAGTTCCCATCGTAAAGCCCGGATTAACTTCGACGACCTGCTGGGACACCGCGGATACCGGGGCATGAGAGCTTACGGACAATCCAAACTGGGGAACGTGCTCTTTACTTACGAATTGGCCCGGAGGCTAGAAGGGACCGGCGTCACGGCAAACGCCCTGCATCCCGGAGTGGTAGCAACCAGGTTCCTGGCCAACAACGGTTGGATAGGGCCCATTTTTTCATTCTTCTTTGGATTGAGAGGTATCAGCCCGGAAAACGGCGCTCGAACCAGTGTGTACCTAGCCAGTTCAGATGAGATAGAAGGTATCACCGGCGGCTATTACGAGAAGTCCCAGGCCGTTCGGTCCGCCCCTGCGTCATACGATGAAGACGCGGCGGCCCGGTTGTGGAAAGTAAGCGCCGAGATGACAGGGGCCGGAGGCGAGAGGCAGATATGAGATATAGATACGAGTACAACCCGACACTTTCAGCCGCCCAAGTAGGCGAGTTAAGGGAAACTGTAGGGTGGGATGCCAGGATCGATAAATATCAGGAAATTCTCGGCAACACCTATCTGTGCGTTGCATGCTTTTATGAGGATGAGCTTGTTGGCTATGCTGACGTGGTGAGCGATGGTGTGGACGACGCCTACATTCGAGATTTGATGGTTCGTCCTGAGCACCAACATCAGGGTATTGCCTCAAATCTAATCGCAATGATTGTCGAGACGGTAAAAGGCGATGGCATTAAGATGGTTGGCGTTCTTTTCGCACCCAGTTGCGCGGATTTTTTCGCAGGGCCGGATTTTATATTATGGCAGGCGGCGTAATCGATTTCGAAATATGAATAAATCCACCGTTGACAGCTAACGAGGGTGCTATTTACACTCGCATAGCCTGGCTAGGCTAAAGGTGTCCCACCCTTTTGACTCGATGCAAGGCGAATGGCGGACCGCGAAAAAGTAGAACTGCACAGGGAGGCATCAAATGGCGGATGTAAGAGTCGATACCATAATACGGGGCGGACAGGTAGTAACTTCCTCCCAGGTTTATGAAAGCTCCATCGCAATCACCGGAGGGAAAATCGCCGCGATCGGACCGGAGGAGTTGCTTCCCCCAGCGGACAAGTATATCGACGCGGAGGGTAAGTTCGTGCTGCCGGGACTTATCGACAGCCATGTCCACCTGGACGGCCACGACAACTACGAACTTGGATCACTGGCGGCAGCGCGGGCCGGCCTTACCACTCTTATCCCTTTCGGCAGCTATAACCTGGAGGGTGACGAGACCCTGCCCGAGGCCATAAACCGAAGCAAAGAGCAATTTGCCAGCAACGCCCTGGTCGATTTCGCTTTCCACTTCATGTTGCAAAACCGGCCTGACATACTTAACGGTTTGCCCCAGGCGTTGGAGATGGGAGTCAAGTCCTACAAGATGTTCATGACCTATAAAAAACGCCCCTGGCGTATGTGCGACGACGACTACATCTGCAATGCCATGGAGATGGTGGCTTCCGGTGGGGGTGTGATGCAACTCCATTGCGAAAGCGGCAACATTATCGAGTACCTGGAAAACAAGTTGATCGCCGAAGGGCATACTCATCCCACAGATTTTCCCAGGGCCTGTCCCGATTGGGCGGAAGAAGAGGCGATCAACCGGGCAGTGCAGATGGGCGCCGCAACGGGTTGCCCTACCTACGTGGTACATCTAAGCACTCATCTGGGGCTGGAGCGGATCAAGCAGGCCCAATCGCTAGGCCAGCGGGTGTGGACCGAGACCTGTCCCCAATACCTCTTGCTTTCGGACGCGGAGATGGCAAAGGTAGGACCCCTGGCCAAGATTGGGCCTCCGCTGCGGGCGGAAGATGGTCCGGACCGGGATGCGCTGTGGAGAGGGTTGGAGCAAGGACACACTTCGATAGTTTCCAGCGACCATTCGCCTCATCCCCAGGAACTAAAGCAGGTGGGATGGGACAACATCTTCGTTACCCCGGATGGAGCATCCGTGCCCTTTGGCTCCCCAGGTTTGGAAACTATCGTTTCCCTCACCTATAGCGAAGGGGTGGTCAAGCGGGGACTGCCGATCTGGTGGCTGGCCCGGGTGATGTCGGAAAATCCGGCGCGGATATTCGGACTCTATCCCAGGAAGGGTGTGATTCAGGTGGGGTCCGACGCGGACTTATTGATAATAGACCCCCAAACCGACCGGATAATCACCGCCAAAGACCACCAGAGTAACGCCGGCTACACTTTGTTCGAGGGATGGCCGGTTAGCGGAACTCCTTGGATGACCCTGCTCAGGGGTCAGGTGCTGCTGAACCAGGGTAATCTGGAGCAACGGCCCGGCTATGGGCAATTTTTGGCCTGTGAGGGACCCAGGTCTCCCATCGGAGGACCGGTCAGGTAGCGTTGCCTACCGGTCCGAGCCAATCTCCAGGTAGCTGATCTTCAGGGCGGTATCGCCGCCAAATACCAAATTTGGTACCACTTTTTCGCCCTTCGGCAAAGTGGTCCCCAGCACCAATGAAAGCTCCAACCGGTCTGAAGGCTCGATGCTCTTGATAGCGGGGATGTCAATCGCCACGGTATAGCCGCCCGTTACAAATTCAGAGAAGTGGAACCCGCTGCCACAGGAATTGGTCTTTTCCACGTTATTTATTCTCAGCCCCGCGCAATGGAAGTAATCGGCGTTGGTCAGCGGACCGTTGAGTTGGAGCACCAGGTGGGCATTGTCATTATCGGACCATACTCCGGCAAATCCTGATCCAGCGAACACCAAAGACAAGCTGCCCCAAAGGTTTTTAAGCAAGGCGTCGTGAGCTGCTTGGGGAGCTTCGTGCACCAACGGCACCGGAACGATGCTAAGCTTCCCCAGCCCCACCGCCGAAACGGACAAACTCTGCGGGTCGCTTAATGAGGACACCAGGTAAAGTGTTAACTTTCCTGGGATGGGCACGGGTGACCAGGCAGGGGAAGAGTCTCCCTGTTGGGAAATCCGGGTCAAGCCGGTGCCGTCCGGATTGATCGTGTAGATCCCCCTCTCCCCATCTCGTTGTGATTCAAAGATAATCTTGGATCCGTCCCGGGACCATGACGGTTCAAAGTCGGCGGCGGAGTCGAAGGTCAATCTCACCGGTACGGTACCGTCCGAGTTCATAACATATATCTCGGGGTTTCCATCACGCCATGAGTGGAAGGCGATCTTTGTCCCGTCCGGGGACCAGGCCGGACTGGCGTCGTCCGCCGGGTCATCGGTCAGCACGATCTCGACAGAACCGTTGGCGTTTATCGTGGATATATTAAGATCGGCTTGATATGAGGTGAAAGCGATTTTCTCGCCGTTAGGCGACCAGGCAGCCGTCGAATTTTGCCGGCCTGCGTTATTGCTCAAGCGGTCCTGTCCCGAGCCATCGAGGTTCATGACGAAAACTTCCCGGCCGGTTTCCCGTTCGGAAGTGAAGAGCACTTGGTTACTGCCGGGCGACCAAACGGGATCGTAATCTCGCCCCGGATCATTGGACAAGTTGACCTGATTGGATCCGTCGAAGTCCATGATAAAGATGTCTTCGTTACCATCGCGGTCGGATGTAAACACGATTTCCCCCCCGTCAGGCGACCAACTGGGGAAAGTGTCCGAGGCTAGATGATTCGTTAACCGGGCCAATTTTGAGCCATTGGCGTCCATCACATAGATCTCGTTATTGCCGTCCCGGTTTGAGGAAAATACGATGAGGCCTAGGGATCTAACTTGGATATCGCTCAGAGGATCGGGATCAGCTACAGTTGTAGACCTGGAGTTGAAAAAAGCGAATGCCCCCACCGCCGCTGCCGCCACCAACAGAACCAAAACCCCAATCACTAAGGGAAGTCCCGCCGCCCGCCGCCGTCCTGAGTTCTGTTCCGCCATGTATCCTCCCGCACCCTCTCTTTTCAAGCCCGCCTAACAATTATAAATGTAGGCGGCGCATCGTCAATCACCTTGGGATTTGGGCAGTCGAATATCGTGAAGCGAGCCACCGGTGTTTGTTTCGAAGCCTGCGGAGGATCGCCTTTGCCGCCACCGGGCCGTTGACCGGAATGAGTCCGATGCCAGGCCCGGTGGCGAAAGACGCTAGGTAACGGGCGCCTCCCGGAAATGGGGCATGACTTCCGTGGCGAACAACTCAATAGAGCGCATGACCTTTTCGTGAGGCAAGCCGGGAAACCCAAAAGCGCCGAATATATGGTTGATTCCGGCATCCTGAGTCGCCTTCAATCGTTCTATGACCACGTCCGGTGTGCCCCGCAACGGTGGGAGGCCGGCGTGTCCCGGGTCGTCGCGCCGGTTGCGGTCGTTCTGGCGGTTTGCCCAAGCCTCGTACCCCTTGGGATAGTTGCCGTTGCTGTCCACCGGCAACCCCACCGGGGTTCCCAACCGGCCGGTGGAGCTTAGAATCCTTGAAGAGAAGTCTTCCAAACCTATGGGGTCCCGCTCGGCCTCCTCCATCGTGGGAGCCACGTAGATGGCCTTGGACATCGGGGGATCCAGATGGGCGTGGGGATAGCCGTATTCGTCCATCTTGTCCCGCCATCGCTGAATCACTTGGGGCGCCTGGCCCAGAATATCGGTCGGACCTCCGGCGATGACCTGTATCTGACGGCTGGCGGCGAATTCTATGCTGGCCGGAGAGGTGCTGACCGCCTGGAACAGAGGCGGGTGGGGCTTTTGCAAAGGTTTCGGAATGACCTCCAGATCGTCTACGTTGGTGTACTTGCCGTGGAAAGTCAGACTTTCTTCGGTCCAAGCCCGGGTTATTACGTCCACGGCTTCCTGGAACCGTTCCCGGCTCTCCTCCATATTGACCCCGATGCCGTCGAACTCCTGGCGTTGATATCCCGCGCCGATGCCGAAGTTGAAGCGTCCTCCGCTGATAACGTCCAGCATGGCGGTTTCTTCCGCCACCAGAATCGGATTGTGCAGGGGCAACACGATCACGGCGGTGCCGATGCGGACATGCTTGGTCCTGGCGGCTACCTGGCCGAGAAACGTGAATATCCCGGACAGGAGCCCGTGCCTAGAAAACCGGTGCTCGCCCAGCCAAACTTCGTCGAGTCCCAACTGGTCGGCCAGTTCGATCTGCTCCATGGCATCGCGTAGGGCTTGCTCCTGGGTGACACTTTCATGCCAAGGCACAATGGTAAAAAG
This sequence comes from Dehalococcoidia bacterium, assembly GCA_022450395.1. Classification (GTDB taxonomy): domain Bacteria; phylum Chloroflexota; class Dehalococcoidia; order Lucifugimonadales; family UBA3495; genus UBA11650. Next base: position 27,825 of record JAKUQE010000038.1, read on the forward strand.
TCCGAACTTCATGGCAGTCTCCCTGATCATTCTTGATTAGTGCGATTCGCCGGTGGTGGCCACCCCTCTTGTGGGGAGGGGTTCAATTCCGCAGCATACACCCGCTAATTGGGTGATTCAACTCGAGCAGGATCACCGGCGGTAGTGACGGTCCAACTCGGAAGTATAGCTGCCGCCTAGCGTGGCAAAATTGGCGGTCAGCCACGACTTCAGCGACGTCTTGCCCGCGGGCGGCGCATCTGAAATGAGAAGGTCTGACATCAAGCCGGTCACTTCATCCCGGGTCAAGACCACGTCTCCGAGAAAATATCCCACAATTTTGGAA
>JAKUQE010000039.1 GCA_022450395.1 Dehalococcoidia bacterium
CCGGTAAGATTTATGCCAAATCAGCCTGAGACTGGACCGGCCCTGGTTGGAATAGCTGGCCCAAAGGGACCGGACAAATTCTGCCTTCGCCCCCCTTTCGTAAAGGGGGGTTGGGGGGATTTCCCCCGTTCGGAGAAGACGATATGCAACACTTCGACCTGATGGTAATAGGCTCCGGATCCGGCCTTGAAGTCTCCTCCGAGGCGGCGGGTCTTCGATTGTCGGTGGCCATCATCGAAGAAGGCCCTTTCGGCGGAACCTGCCTGAACCGTGGCTGCATCCCGTCCAAGATGCTTATCCACTGTGCCGACGTGATGGACACCATCAAAACCGCCCATATTTTTGGCATCAAGGCAACGGTTCAAGGGATAGATTGGCAGGCCATCATTGCCCGCGCCGTTAACGAAGTGGATGCTGATGCCAGGGCCATCGAAGAAGGCAACCGGCAAGCAGACAACATCACAGTGTTCAAAGGCCGGGGCCGGTTCACCGGCGCTAAAACCCTTGAGGTGAATGGAGAGGAAATCTCCGCAGAAACCGTGCTGATCGCCGCCGGAACCAGGCCCATGGTGCCGGACATTCCAGGCCTGGAGGATGTTCCATACATCACTTCTGACGAAGCATTGCGGCTGCCGGAACAGCCCCGCCGGTTGGCGATCTTGGGAGGCGGCTACATCGCCGCGGAAATGGCCCACTTCTTCGGCGCTTTGGGAACAGAGGTGACTCTCATCCACCGCGGCCGTCAGTTGCTGCGGGCCGAGGACGATGACGTGGCTCGCCGGTTCACCGAAGTGTACCAGCGCAAGATAAACATCCTGCTGAACACCCGAATCTCTCGAGCGGAATCTCGCGGCCACGAAATCGTCTTGGAAGTGTCTTCAGAAGGAAGCACGGGAGAGGTCATAGCCGACGGGTTGCTGGTGGCCACCGGGCGAGTCCCCAACACGGACTTGCTGAACGTGGCCGCCACCGAGGTGGAGATCGACGAGCGGGGCTTTGTCAAGACCGACGAATTCCTGGAAACCAACGTACCCGGTATATGGGCGCTGGGGGACATCGTTGGCAAGTACCTCCTCAAGCACAGCGCCAACCTGGAGGCGGCTTATGCGGGCAATAATATATTCAATCCGGACAGCAAATTCGCGGTTGACTACAATGCCATGCCCCACGCCATTTTTGCTTCGCCTCAGGTGGCCGGTGTTGGCCTGACCGAAAGAGAGGCCATTGAACAAGGTATCGACTTCGCCGTCGCCAGCTACGACTACTTGGATACGGCTTACGGATCGTCTATCGAAGACCGGGATGGCTTTGTAAAGGTCTTGGCCGAGCGGCACTCAGGGGAGATTCTGGGCGCTCACATCATCGGGACCGACGCTTCTATACTCATCCAAGAAGTGGTCAACGCCATGCGGGCGGGCCTAAATGTCCGTAGTATCACCCAGTCGATCTACGTTCACCCGGCTCTGCCCGAAGTTGTGCAGCGAGCGTTTGGCGAACTTGAGTTGTGACATACGGGGTGGTTCGACAAGCTCACCACGAACGAAAGAAGGTCCATTCGCCGTTCGTCCTGGGCTTGTCGAAGGACCAAACGTCTGGTGACAGCGGATTTTGGCATAAACTCTAACACCCGGTCCCTTCTGGTCAGGGATGAAGGCGGGTAAAGTCAACATCCTCTTGCCAAACCCGGGGGCTTGGCCCAGAATCTTGCTGCACCAAAACGTTGCATAGCCAGTCGCCGTCGTCCGGTTCGGGGTAATCGCTGCGGTAGTGGGAGCCACGGGACTCCCGGCGGGCCAAAGCGCTTTGGCAAGTTAGCTGCGCGACAGTCAAGATGCTTTGGACATCCAGCCACTCTTGCCAAGCCATGTTATACACCTTGATAGCTGGCACGGAGGCTTCCGCGGCCCGTTGGGCGAGTTCTTCCAAAGAGACAAGGGCCTCCTCAAGCCCAGGGCCGGAACGGACGATTCCGCCTTTGGTCCACATAAGGCTTTCGATCTCTTTCCGTATCGAGTGGATGTTCTCACCACCGTCTCGGCCCATAGGTTGTGTGGCGTCGCCAATGGCATCATCTATCTGTTTCCCATGCACCACCGGTTGGGAGCGGTCCGAGGCGAACTCCGCCATGGCATCCCCGGCGATCGCTCCGAACACCGTGGACTCGGCGACGCCGTTGCCACCCAGCCGGTTGGCTCCATGAACTCCGCCCGAGTCTTCCCCGGCGACAAACAGGCCGTCCAGTCCGCTGCGGCACAACTGATCGATGCGCACGCCGCCCATGTGAAAGTGGGCGGTGGGGGAAACTTTGACCGGCTCGCGGCTTAGATCGAAGCCCACCTCGCGGCATCGGGACACCATGCCGGGAAAGGTGCGCTCCACGAATTCGGCCCCCAGGTGGGACACGTCAAGCAGCACGGCGCCGTCGGGGGTACCCCGGCCGGCCTGGATCTCCATGTATCCGGCTCGAGACACCATGTCTCGCGTGGACCGCTCCATGCGCTTCGGGTCGTAGCGCTCCATGAATCGTTCGCCCAGGGCGTTAAGCAGGTAGCCACCGGCGCCTCTCAGCCCCTCTTCCAGCACCGACCCAGTGATTATCGTCTCGCCGGCCACCAAGCCGGTGGGATGGAATTGGTACATCTCCATGTCCTGCAGCACACAACCGGCCCGGTAACACAATGCCATGCCATCGCCGCACTTTTCCAGGGACGGCGCGGCGATGGTGTACATTCGGGCTCCCCCGCCGGTGGCCATCAGCGTGGCTTTCGCGTTGACCGCGGTGAATTCGCCGGAACGTATGTCCAGCAATAGCGCTCCTCCCACGCCGCCATTTTCATCTTTGATCAGGGAGATGGCCCGTTGCTCGTCGAGGAGTGTAAGGTTGGCCATAAGAACATTTTCTTTCAGACGGGACATTATCTCTATGCCGGTGAGGTCGCCCCGGTGAACGGTGCGGTCGAAGCTCTGACCGGCGAAGGCCTTTTGCAAGATTCGGCCCTGGGCGTCCCGGTCGAAAAAGCAGCCTAGTTGCTCCAATTCGGAGATTATCAATGGGGCATTATTCACCAGAACCCAAGCCAATTCCTGATCATTTATGAAGCCCCCGCCGCGTATCGTGTCCTCGAAGTGCAGATCGAAGGTGTCTTTTGGGTCCATGACGGCGTTGTAACCCCCCTGGACCATGCGGGTACAGCCGCTCTGTCCCACCAACCCCTTGGCGGCTACCGCGATGCGAAGGTGTTGGTTCGCCCGCCGGGCGTGAAGCGCCGCCAACAGTCCAGCGCCTCCGCCGCCCAAGATCAAGATGTCGGTCTCCAATTGCTGATACATAAGCCCCTGCATTCGGGTGAATTACTATGGCCAAATATAAGCTACCGGCAACCCCGCCGCAACGGGCCTGCAGTTCCCGTCATTCCAGCGAAGGCTGGAATCCAGAAACTTTCTCCAGATCGGCGTACCTGGACCCCGGCCTACGCCGGGGTGACGGGCTTTTCCGGAGCAGGGGATTAAGGGAAGGCCGTGCTTGGCGAGTGGGAGATGGCCCCGTGAGGTCCGCTACCCACGTCGTTCCAGCGAAGGCCGGAATCCAGAAACTTTCTCCAGAGCGACGTACCTGGACCCCGGCCTACGCCGGGGTCCAGGTGGAATTCTGAGGTAGAGGCTCCGCACCCGTATCCGAGCTTTCCTTGACACCCCATGGGCGCCTGGCTACAATCGCCGCCAGAAGCCCACGGGTCGGTCCATTCCTCCAGGCATTTTGATGATTAGGAAAGTCTGATGGTCAGTGCTAGCACCGGTATATCCCAAGAACTGCTGTACCAGGTTGGGTACGAAGTCAACAAAAGGGCCGCCATCGTCGTGCCCCAAGACGGGCTGACTGCCTTCGGCAACGCCTGGGAACGGGAAAGCAAGCCCCTGGCCCACTTCATTCTGGGCAAGATCCTGGAGAATGCCAAACTGGCCGTGGCCGACGCCCGCCCCATGTGCGGCGACACCGGCTTGCCCCGTTACTACGTGAAAGTGGGCAACGAGGCCCGCATCGACGGCGGCTTCGTGGCCCTGGAACGCTCGCTGCGACGGGCGGTGGCCGACGTTACCCAGGATATCCAGCTTCGGGCCAACCGGGTCCATCCGTTGACCCGCAAAAACCCGGGCAACAATCTGGGGGTGTTCGCGCCCAACATCGACTACTCTTTCGAACCGGACGGGGATTGGATCGACATAATCGCCGTGCACAAAGGCGGCCTCTTCGGCACCGACTACCGTATGTTGTTTCCCGCCGACGGCACCGACGGGATCAAGCGGTTCTTGTTGGACAACATGGCTGAGTTTGCCCGCCGGGGCCTTTCCTGCCCGCCGGTCGTGGTAGGAGTGGGATTGGGCGGCACTAAGGACCAGGCTGTTTCCCTTTCTAAAGAGGCCGCCTGCTTGCGGCTCATCGGCAACCGGCACCCGGACCCGGATGTCGCGGTCTTGGAAGAAGAGCTACGGGAGTTGGCTAACAAAACGGGGTTCGGCGTCATGGGTGTTGGTGGCGACACCACGGCGCTGGACGTGCACATCGAGATCGCTTACACCCACACAGGCGGCATGCCCATCGCCATATCCCAGTTCTGCACTGCTTACCGGCGGGCAGTGGCCCGGATCCACGCCGATGGAGAAGTGGAATTCCGGGAAGACCCTCTCTGGTTCACGGATTACTACCGCCGGGAGGGGATTGACTAGCGGCTAAGCTGGCAGGTTATTCCATTGGTGGTTCGACAAGCTCACCACGAACGGGAAGGGCTCACCACGAACGGTCTAAGTCCGGACTTCCGTTCGTCCCGAGCTTGTCGAGGGACCATGCACCTTCAGATTTTCTCAGGAGTAATGACCATGTCCCAGTACCAGGGACGGGAATGGCACCTTGATTGTCCCTTAACCGGGGAAGACATAGACCAACTCAACGTTGGAGACTTGGTGTACCTGAGCGGCCCGGTGTTCACCGCCCGGGACGGGGTCTATAAACACATGCTGGTGGAGGGCCATGCTCCGCCGATCGATCTGCTTGCCCTGACCAACGTTACCTTCCAATCAGCCCCCGCTGGAGTGGAGGTATCCCCGGGAAAGTACCACGTGTCTTCCCTGCAAGCCACTGCCGGGTTTCGATACGCCCAGTACATGCCTCAGCTATTGGAGGAGTTCGGCGTCAAGGTTGTGGTCGGCAAGGCGGGAATGTCCGAGGAAGTCTACCGGGACGTGTTCCAAAAGCACGGCGCGGTTTGTCTCACCACCATGGGCTACGGACTGGGCGCCATCTACGGCAGTGCCATCAAGGACGTTCTGGGGGTGTACTGGGTGGAGGAGTTGGGTATCTCCGAGGCATTGTGGATACTGGAACTGGAGCGTTTGGGGCCCCTGCTGGTGGAGGGAGACGTTCGGGGTAACAGCTTTTTCGCTGGAGCCAACGAGGAGATCAACCGAAACTTGGGGTCCTTGTACGAAGGGTTAAAACCTCCGGTCTACGGCCGCTTGGGCGAAGAGCACAAGCCGGAAATCGAGCTCTTTTAGGGGATCGCGTTGGCTCTTTCTTTGCGAACTTGGTCCCTGCACGGCAGCGCTTCTCCCGACCGAAACTCGGGAACACGTGCCGGCTGGTGGGCCTGGTTCCTCCAACGGCTGACGGGAGTGGCGCTGGTCGGGTATCTATTTCTGCACATCCTAGTTATTTCAACGGTCCAGGCTGGAGAGGACACTTTCAACAGCGTTTTGATCGTGCTCCAGAAGCCCTTCTTCGTGGTGTTGGACCTCTTGCTCATCGCCGCAGTCGTATATCACGGCTTGAACGGCGTGCGCGTCCTTCTCTTCGATCTGGGGATCGGACTCAAGCAGCAAGCTGGAATGTTCTGGATCTGCATGGTTCTGACCACGATTATTACAGCGGTAGCGGGATACTTTTCCTTGCCGTTGATATTCCGGAACTGAATCGGACAGGAGTTCAGACCGAGGCTTATGGCCGCGCCGTTAACTGAAAATCAAGCTACTGGAGTAATTGGATTCTGGCCCTGGTTCTTCCAGCGGATCAGCGGTTTGTTGCTGATAGCTTTGCTGGCGGTCCATATCTGGATGGGCCACTTTTCCGGACTGCGAGCGGTGATAGAAGGAAGCCAAGAAGAGTTGGTGTTGTACAGCATCGTGCAACAACGTCTGGCACAGGGACTCTTCGTCTTTGTGGACTTCTCGTTGTTGGGCCTGGTGCTTTACCACGGCCTCAACGGCATGCGCAACATCCTGTTGGAGTGGCCCGCCGCCGCCCGGCGCGCCCAAGCGATGACTTTGGGTCTGTGGGTCCTGGGCGCTGCCACCTTTGTCTACGGCGCGTGGGCTTTGCTGGCATTTATACTGTGATGGATAAAGTCGAGTTGGTGGATGACACATGGCGGATATAACGCTCACGGTAAAACGAACGAGTACGGCGGATGAAGCTGGTCCTAGCTGGCAGAGTTTTCAGGTGCCCGAAATCGCCGAAACCATGAGTGTTTTGGATGCTCTGATATGGGTTCAACAGAACTCGGACCCCACTTTGGCATTCCGCCGGGCCTGCCGGGTGAAGATGTGCGGCACCTGTGGAGTGGTGATCAACGGGCGTGAAGGTTTAGCCTGCGGCACGCTGGTGCGGAGCCTGGTGGGAGACCGGGGTGGCGAAGTGCGGGTGGAACCTATGCGGCATCTGCCGGTGGTGCGGGACCTGGTGACCGACCCTGGGGTTTTCTACCAGCACTTGGCCGGGGCAGGCGCCGCGTTTTCCCCCAAAGACGGCGGCCAGGAACCGGCGGAAATCTTGCCGGACTCCAAGGAACGGAAGACGATCGACCCCCACCGGGAATGCATCTACTGCGGCCTGTGCTACTCGGCGTGTTCCGTGGCTGGGCTGGACTCGGGTTTCCTGGGTCCGGCGGCCTTGAACCGGGCCTTTGCCCTGGTGTCCGACAGCCGGGACGGCGGTGGGAAACAGCGGTTGCAGGTAGCTGCCACCGAGCAAGGGATATGGCGATGCCATACCATCTTTGAGTGCACGGCGGTCTGCCCCAAGGGCATCCCCATCACCGCAGCCATCCAGGGCCTGAAGCGAAAGGTAGTTGTAAGCAAGCTTAAGGGTCTGATTGGGCTGGATCGGTAGCCAGGGCTTCCAATGCTTGGCGGACGATCTGTTTTCGTATTTCCCGCTCTTCCTCGGGAGGGAGGTCCGAGTCGCCCAATAGGTTGACGATTCCCTGTCCACGGACGATCCGGTTGGAGCCCACCGCCTTCGCCACGGCGGTCATAGCGGTTACTTGAGCCACGGGAATGCCGGCTTTTTCCAACTCGGTGGTGATCGCAGCGCCGCTACGAGTGCTGGTCCCTCAAGTCGACGTCAAAATCACCGAATCGACCCCGGCCTCTATCAGTCTGGCCGCCATCTCCCGGCCCATGCGCCGGCTGTTTTCCAACGGGTTGCTGTTTCCGGTGGTCGACAGGAATTCCGGGTGCAGCTTCCCAACCAGGCCGTCCCGCTCCATCTGCCGCAGCACGTCGACGGGCACCAACCGGTGGGGGTCTTGTTCCACCGGACGGTTGTCGTAGCCGCCGTGGGCGACCTCGTACTCCCCGGCCTGCAATGAGTCCATGCCCTCGATGGAATAGGCTCCCCAAACCTGGGCGAAGGCCCTGGGTATCTGGTCGGGGTTCCCTTTGGGAACGAGGCCGCCGTCGGTGACTATGGCGACGGTCGCTCGGGACATGTCGGGCACCGGCGGCGGCGCTGGGACTGGTTCTATCGATTTGATCGGCACCTCCGCCTCAAAAGCTTCGCCACGCATCTTGGATAGAAGCATGCCGGTTAGGCGGCGGGCGGCGGTGTTTTCGACGAATTCGGACCGGAGCTTGCCCTGGGAGAAATAACCTTCGTCAGCCGGACGTCCGATGACTCCCTGGCCGGCTAGTTTGTTTGCCAGCCGTGCCATGTCCGCCAACACATCCCTCATCCGAGAAACGTCATCCCCTGAGTCCACGATGTAGATCGATTCGCGGTAAAGGTCCACGCCGGGGTTCTCTCCGGCCATGGCCGTGATCACTGGAATGCTCAGGTCTTCTTGAACGGCGGCGCATACCGCTCCGGCGGCGGTCCCGTACCGGCCTGCCTGAAAGCAAGGACCGGCAACCAGGAGTTCGGCTTGAGCTTCCTTGACCTGTTGAGTGACCATGGCGGTCACTTCTTGAACGTTCTCGGCGGCATAGTTATCGCCGCATATTATGGTGGTGACTACATGGGACCCGTCACCCAAGACCTGTTCAAGCAACCGGCCAGGTCCCACCGCGCCGGGACGAATCTCCGGCGGTATACCGGCCTGTTCCTCGCCGCCAATACCGCCGAAAAACTGGTTCAGGTAGTGGACTACTCGCATCAGGTATCCTTTGCCGGGTGGAATAGTTCCTTAGTAAATTATCGATTGCAGCCGGGACGCGCCCTGGTTGTTGGTTACTCCGCAGACGCTGACGCCCGGCAATTCAGTTAGATCTGCCAGCAAGGTTTCCACCTCCGGGTTGCCGGCGATGACCGTTTCGACGGCAGGGGCCGGCCAGGAAATGTCGGCGGCTTCGCTTACGTTGACCACGGCATCCACACCGGGGATGTTCATCAGCGCCGCCGACTCGGCCCGCCGGTCCGGGGCCGTGTCGCTGACCATGATCGCCGTTTTTATCCCCAGGTCCTCGCACAGCCGGGCCGTCTCGAACATGTCTGAATGGGGCGCGCCACCGGCATATTTGGTGATTATCACGCCATCGGCCTTAAATGTGTGCTTGACGATCTGGGCCGCCACCATGCAGTTTCGGTTGAGTTCATCCAGTTGTCCCGACGATGTCGTGGCGACGACCCCGGCGAAGGTGATCTCCTTCGAATCATGAAGCCGGTACAGGTCCAGAATGATGGGATGGTTCTGGTGGAAGTAGGTGTCTAGCCCCCGGGCGCCCCAGGAATAGGAGACCACCACGGCTCCGTCGAGCCACTCGTTGGGGTGCAACGGTACTGGAAGCATTCCCCGGGCGTTGCCCCCGTAAAGGATGTGCTCGTCAACCTCCGTTCCGTGCTGGTGGCCGTGGACCTGGCCGATGTAAGCCACTCTGGGCAGACCCTTCCGTCCGTCATAATCCGATCCGTCTAGATCAAAAACCTGGGTGCTGTCGGGAGTCTTGCCCTGGGCGGTCCGGGCCAGGTACACGGAGGCCTTTACCGAAGCTAGGCGCAGGGCGTTGAGGACGGAATGGCGCGCCACTTCGGGATGGGGGTGGGGCACCACGACCAGATGGCGCAGATCTCCGAAAGAGGAAGCTTGGGATGGCGGACCGCTCATCTCCAATATCTTGGCGACCCCGCCACGCCGGGAAGTATACCCGCGTTCTCCACCCGGCTGGCCGCCGTCCACCACGGCAACCGCGGTGCCTCGAAGAACGTGGGTCGTGCCCTGGCCGGCCGCGGCGATAGGGCTCAAGATACCGGGGAAATCGGGTCCAGCGCCGGTTTCTTTAGCGCGAGGTTCCACGATATCGAATACATAGCCGACCCGGCAGGGATCGCCGGGGCGGACGATCTCCAAGTCCACACTTTCTAGCCGCTGGTCCTCAAGGAGATATCGGCGCAATTCTTCCAGATCGACCTGAAGGCGCGACCCATCCAGCAGGGTTTTTGGGCCGGCGAAAAACTCGGTGATGGGGTGATTTGCCAGGGTTAACGTCACGCGACTCCTTCTCTAAGGGAAAACCTGATAAATCAGCCCGGCGGCGCATCCATCATACATGACTAGGAGCGATACCGGGCTGATCGATGCCCGTGGTTTGGGCGCCGTCCATTAGTGAGTGAATCATGCGCTAGGAAGGCGCGGGAACTAACGGTCCATCTTTTTAACCGTGTTGGCATTTGGGTCGTACTGATACCGGGTTACCTCGGTCAGTTTTTGTGACTCCAAGCGGACCACCAAGGCCCTTCCGCCGGTAATGTTACGGGTGTTGTGAATCTCTCCCGGAAGGAAGAACGCTACCTTACCGTTTTTCTGGACAAATCTGCCGGTCTCTTTGATCCGGGGAGTGTCAACGCCTTCCCCTTTGTAGAACCAGCGCCACTTGGTCTGCTCAATGGCCCCTTCGTAAACGCCGTAGACAACCCAAGCTGCTCCGTGGTCGTGAGGTAGGTTGTCTTGGTCTGGTTTTTGAACGGTGCACATCAATAGAAACCCGGGTTCCGGGCTGCCGGAGTTTTCGTCATAGTGGAGGTCGTACCGGCCGAACCCGCCTTCCTCGGGAAGGTTCAACTTTTCTTCCAACCAATCTGGGACATCCAGCAACACTTTCATTTGATCGGCCACGGCTTGAGCCTGTGCCAAAGGGTCCTTAGTGGAAGCGAAAATCTCTTTCACGTCGTCTACGAAAGCTTCCATGGTATAAGTCGCGGTTTGCGTCATCCCGAACCTCCTACGCCAGCGGCTAATGCTAAAGTTGGGCTTAATTGTGATGGGCAACCTTCTCAGTGTCAACCTGGCGTTGCTCCGTATTTTCACCATGTTTCATGGGTCTAGGTGAGTCTGAGCGGCCACCATTGACGAGGGCACGCCGCAGTGGTAGATTCTCGGCAACAAGCAGCGTCAGGCCTGTGGGTGCGTTCCTCGCATTTCGCCGTAGGACGCTCAATCATCTGGTCCAGATAAGGAGACTTCAAATGGCTCAACGAGTATGGGACTCTTTTCTCACGGAGCAAGACCAAGCCCACCTGGCGCTCACCGGGCGCAAGCCCGTGGGGTTTGGCGAAAAGCCGGCCCTGCTGTTGGTGGACCTGTACCGGTGGGTCTTCGGTGACTACCCCGAGCCGTTGCTGGAAGGGATCAAGACCTGGCCGTCGAGTTGCGGACTGGCGGCGTGGGATGCTATTCCCCATATCCAGACATTGCTTCAAGCGGCCAGAAACGCCGGGATACCCGTCATCCACATGACGGGCCTCGACGGTTGCGGTGTAGAGGGATGGAGCACTCGCAAGGGAGACCGGCGGCCGGTTGACACAGACCCAGCCGCCGCCGACCGGCGAAGCCGCCAATATGACATCATTGATGAAGTCGCGCCCATAGACGGCGAGGCATTCCTGCGAAAGTCTTCGCCCAGCAGCTTCTGGGGTACTCCCTTGGTGGGACACCTGAACTACCTGGGAGTGGACACCCTCATCACGGTCGGAGAGAGCACCAGCGGCTGCGTCCGGGCCAGCGTGGTGGATGGTTGCACCAACCGGTACCGAATGATCGTGGTTGAAGAATGCGTGTTTGACCGCCATGAAGCCGCCCACGCCATCAACCTCTTCGACATGAACCAGAAATACGCCGACGTTCTGTCCCTGGCCGACGTACTGGAATGGATCGCCGACTGGAAAGCAAGAAAGGACGAAGGCTGATCCGGCGCCGATCGGCGTCCGCCACACACACGTAACAACCAATCTCCCTCAATAGCCCCCCTTTAGTAAAGGGGGGTTGGGGGGATTTCCCCCTCCACGCCATCCCAAACAAACGGAGCCGCCATGCAGGACCTTTCCTACCCCGGCGCGATAACATCGGTGGTAAATTTTGGCGACCGGGTCAAGGGTTTCCTGGCCGTACCGGAGAACCAGTCCGGTCCTTTCGGGGCGGTGATCTTGGGCCACGAGCGTTACGGCCTGGTGCAACACACCCTGGACCTGACGGCCAAGTTTGCCGCCCACGGCTACGTCGGCCTGGCTCCGGACCTGTTTTCCCGATGGGAAGGGGATGTAGAAGCGTTGAACCGGGGCGACGTTCGGGTGACGCTCACCGACGACGATCTCAGGTCTTACCTGGGCGATAGCCTGGACTATCTGCTGAATCATCCCCAAGTTGACCCCAACCGCATCGCCGCCATGGGGGTCTGCCAAAGTGGGGATTATCCCCTGGTTTTGAACAGTGTCCGGAAAGAGATCTGCGCGAATATCGTGGTATATGGCGGCGCCCAAGCTAGGGTCTGGGAGGTGGACGAGGCCAGACCCGTACCCTACGAGACTATTCTGGACGGCATCCAAGCGCCGATACTGGGAATCTTTGGCGAGCACGATCAGGTGGTTTCGGTGGACGACGTCCGGCATCTGCAAGACGTGCTGCAAGCCAAGCGAAAGACCTACGAGTTCAAGCTATTCCGGGAGATGCCCCACGGTTGGTTCAACTCCACGATGCCAGGACGATACCGGCCCAAAGAGGCCGAAGAAGCCTGGTCGTTAATATTGGATTTCTTAAACAGGGTCCATGAGGGAGGGTTTCCCCAGGACCGGGTCATTTGGAAGTTCGAATCCGACATCGCTCCAGACTACGACTTTACTACCAAAGTGAGACTGGCCTGACAAAGACACTTGACCGTCTCACCGGAGACGATGTTTCAGTGGAAGTCCAATGTATCCCGGCCTGCGCCGGAATGACGAACGTATACCGGAATGATTGATGTTGGTTGGCGCCAGCACCACAGCCCACGACAATGGGCGATTCGTGTCACTCCGATCCTTCGGCGGAAGGAGAGGAGTCTCATGCCTGGTTGTAGCGGCCACCTGAGATTCCTCGCCGCCCTTCAGCGGAAGGGCTGGTGTCGGAATGACGAAGTGTGCGGCCGAAGATCGGCGATTCTATTTTCGGAGCAATGATGATCGTGTAACTGATACACTACCTGGCGGTGCTTTCAGCTTACAATATTCGGCGGTTTTGATATAGTTAACATGGCGTTCACCGGATAGGAGAAGACATGCTCACCGTAAAAGAAAACGACAGATTGACCCGGGTTGGTCCTAACACGCCCATGGGCGAGTTGATGCGCCGTTACTGGCAGCCCATTGCCGCGGCGGTGGAACTGGACGACAATCCGGTCAAACCCGTTAAGCTGCTGGGTGAGTCCCTGATCCTTTACCGGGACCGAAAGGGAACGCTGGGCTTGATCGGCGATACTTGTCCCCACCGGCGTATCTCCTTGGCCTATGGAATCCCCGAAGAAGGCGGGTTGCGGTGTGCTTACCACGGCTGGATGTTCAGCGAGACCGGACAATGTGTGGAAATGCCGGCGGAAGCCCCGGACAGCACTTTCCCCAGCCGAGTCAAGATTACCGGATACCCAGTTCAGGAAATATCCGGCCTGATCTTCGCCTACCTGGGCCCCGAGCCAACACCCTTGCTGCCTAGGTGGGACCTGTTCGTCTGGGACAACGTTCTTAGAGATATCGGAAGCACCGTTGTTCCCTGCAACTGGCTCCAGATTATGGAGAACTCTTTGGATCCGACCCACGTTGAGTGGCTGCACGGCCGGTTCTCCAACTATGTACTGGAGAGGCTCGGCCGGGACGATCTGAAGCGGGAGTTCTTCCGGGTGGGAGAAGGCGCCTCCGGAGCGGAAGGACAGATAACCAACAATTTCGACCATGAGAAGATAGGATTCGACGAGTTTCAACACGGCATCATCAAGAGGCGGGTAGTGGCCGGCCGGACTGAAGAGCATCCGGACTGGCGCATCGGCCATCCCATCCTCTTCCCCAACATCTTGAGAGTGGGAAGCAACTTCCAATATCGGGTCCCGATGGACGACACCCACACGCTGCACATTTGGTTCACGGCGTATCCCCAGCCGCCTGGGGAGACGGTCGAGAAACAGGACAAGGTTCCTTTCTACCATGTGCCACTGCCCGTTGACGAGCAAGGGGTGGCAGATTGGCAGTTGATGGACAACAACAGCGGTCAGGACATTACGGCCTGGGTTACGCAAGGGCCCATCGCGGACCGGTCTCAGGAGAAGCTGGGAGAGTCGGACAAAGGCATCATCATCTATCGGCGCATGTTGCGGCAGCAACTGGCTATCATCGAGGATGAAGGCGAGCCTATGAACGTCTTCCGCAATCCGGAGTCAAATGTCTGCATCGACCTGCCCTGGGAAGGGAGCGAAGACCCTTGGGCTTATGCTAGGCGAGGCTTGATGCGTCGTACCAGCGCCGCCGGAAAGTACGCTCCAGTCCTTAGAGAAATGGTGGCGAAATTGGACGGCGAGGAAGCTCTTAAGGGGCCGGTCCACTAAGCTGGCAGTTCATTAGTTGATACTTTCCCGCGATCAATAAGGTTAGGAGTAACCAGTGAAACTCGAGGATCTATCGGTCGGCCTCAACGTCCTGCTAGACACCGGCGATCTGGCCGAAGTAATCTCGATAAACGACCAGGAGCAGACCGTTCGTATCTGCTACCTGGATGCGTTGGGTCAGCCGGACTTGGTTGGCTCAGAAGTCTGGCTCTTGGCCGACGAGGTTATCTCCATCGATATGGGGTCTCACTCGGAAGGGCGGACATAGCTAGGCGTCTTCGGGCGTGAGCGGTTTTCGATAGGTTCATCACTTCGGCAGGCTGTGCCCATACGCCAACCTCGTAGACCACAAGTGGGCACAGGTAGAATTTGGAGTCCACACCCCTATCCCATGCGATGCCTTGTGTCATAAGTTATCCCTAATATTCCAGGAGCAAATATATGTCCCCCACCGGAGTTTCCTTTGGAATCCATCTGCCGGTCAGGATACTACCCGGCGCCGGACCCAATCCGCCCTCAGCGGCTCTCCTCGTTGATACGGTAGACGCCGCCAAGAAGTCCGGATTCTCTTCCGTATGGGTGACCGACCATATCGTCTACATGGATCCTTGGTTGGACTGCATGATCATGCTGGCCGCCATCGCGGGGCAGGCGAACGACCTCGGTATGACCATTGCAACCGGAGTGCTTGGCCTGCCCCTGCGCCACCCTGCGGCGATTGCCCAGACTTTGGCGACTTTAGACGTTCTGAGCGGCGGCAACCTGATAATCGGCGTGGGAGAGGGTTCCACCGAGTCGGACTTCTTGGCGCTGGGCATCCCATTCCAGGAACGGCGGAAGATGCTGGAGGACGGGGTGCCGGCGTTGCGGGCTTTGCTCAGCGGAGAGAACGTCAGCCACCACGGGCCCTACTACGATTTCGACAACGTTACCGTCGCCCCTAGGGGATTACAGCAGCCGTGCGTGCCCATCTGGCTTTCCAGTTGGGGGTCGCCGGTGGGGATGCGCCGGGTGGCCCGCTTGGGGGACGGTTGGGTGTCATCCGGCTGGCACTCCACGCCCGAGGAATTCAACGAAGCGTTGAATAACCTGGACACGGCCCTCAAGAACCGGGGCAAGGACCCGGGCAGTTTCCCCAACGCCGTGAATACCATGTTCATGTATATCGATGAAGATGGGGACCGGGCAAGGTCGGTGGCCGTGCCGATCATCGAGCAGACGATCCGGGCCAAGTTCGAAACCGAAGGTGGGCATTTCTTGGTGGGTAGCTACCAGGAGTGCCAGGATCTGCTGCGGCGGTGGATGGCGGCCGGCGCAAAGGAGATCTGTCTCTGGCCGGTGACCGATGCCGTGACCCAGGTGCAGCGATTCGGCCAATTCTTGCTGCCCGGGTTATAGGGCCGGGGTAGGACTAATCCCCGGCGAAGTGGGGCATGACTTTGGTGGCGAACAGCTCTATCTGCCGCATCATTATCTGGTGTTCGTAAAGTCCGGTGGACATCCAGAGAAACATCTCTTCGAAATCTAATGCCTGGTCCAGTTCCCGGATCTGCTGGGTGACTCTCTCCGGAGTTCCCTGCAACACCAGTCCCGGCGGAAAGCCAAAGGGAACGAACCAGGCGTTAAACAGCCAGTCGAATTGGTCCCGCAACTCCTGGGCTTGTTCTTCAGTATCTGCGATGCACAGGGTCGCCCCCATGGCTATCCCTTGGCCGGTCCTTAGCTCCCTGCCCGCTCCCTGGGCCTCCTGACGGTACGCCTGGAAGAGGTTCTGGCAGAACTCCACGTCGTCGGACAGGACCACCGGTGTTCCGCCTTCCCGCGCCCAGAAGCGGGCGGTGGTGGCGCTATAGGTGAAGGGAGCGTATACGTCTGGATAGGGTTTCTGATACGGTTTGGGAGCGATGCCGATCTCTCGCAGTTTGCCATCGGAGTCCGCTCCCTGGCCCCAACTCAGGGTGGCCGGCATCTGCCAGGGAGTGTTCTCTGGGGGCACCTTCCAGAAACGTCCGTTGTAGGAGAAGGTGTCCTTGGTCCAGGCCAGCTTGATAATCTCCCAGGACTCTTCGAAGGCCGCCCGGTTCAACTCGTCCTGCTCCGAGTGGTCCGAGGAAGTCGCGCCCAGACCCAGAGGCTGCCCCAGGGTGTTGACCCATCGGGACTGGTAGCCCCGGGCGAACCCCACGTAGACCCGCCCCTTGGTGATCTGGTCCAGCATGGCTACGTCTTCGGCCACCCGCAAAGGGTGATGGGAGGGCAGCACCAGGGCCAACTGGCCGACCTTTAGGTTTTTAGTGCGTGAAGCAACGAAAGCGTCCAACATAAGTGGGTTGGTGGACAGCTCGAATCCTTCGATGTGGAAGTGGTGCTCGGTGAACCCAATGCCGTAGTAGCCCAGTTCGTCGGCGAATCGGGCCTGCTCGTCGATCTCCCCGAGCATCCTCTGGTACAAGTCGTCCCGCAGGCCGGCCATACCCTGTTCCAGTTCGTGACGGCGTCCGATGGTGGGTAGCATGAACAGATGGAATTTCACTATATGACCCCGTCTTCCGTCAATTGGGCTAGATCCGCGGGGGAGAGGCCCAGGAGCTGTTGGAAGACCATTTCGTTGTCGTGGCCCACGGGCACGGACCCTCGCCAAATCTTGCCGGGTGTTTCCGAAAACCTGGGGACGACGCCGGTGCCCTTTACCGTTCTACCCAGATTCACGTCCTCCCACTCGATGTGAACGTTACGCGCCTCGTAATGGCGGTCTTCCGCCATGTCCCTTGGGGTCATGATAGCGCAGCACGGAACCTGAGAAGCGTTCATGATTTCAACTGCCTCGTTCACCGTATGCTCTAGCACCCATCCTCTCAGGATCGCGTCGAACTCGATACCATCGGGAGAGTCTAACTCGGTGGTGGCCTTCTGCCATCTTTCTTCCGCGGGGTCCAGGCCGATCACCCGGCATAATCGATTGAACGGGCCGCCCAGGGCAGCAAGGTTGACCCAACCGTCGCTGGTCTGAAATGTGTCGTAGGGCTGGAATATGCCCGCCGCGTTGCCGGAGCGCTCCCGGTTCAATCCCAGTTCATAGTAGGCCACCATGGTGCCGGCGAGGACACGATGAATAGCCTCATATTGGGCGAGGTCAATCACCTGGCCCTGGCCGGTGCGTTGGGCGTGGATGTACCCGGCCAGAGATGACCAGATGCAGAAGAGGGCGGTGATGAAATCCCCCGTCCACGGCGCGGCTCGCGAGGGAGCGGCTGGTTCGGCGAAGCCGGTCAGGTTCATCGAACCGCCGAAGCCCTGGCCGATGAAGTCATAGGACGCTCTGTTCAAGTAGTCCTCATTCCCGTCCTGGCCATAGCCGGAGACATGAGCGATAACAAGGCGGGGATTGGCCTTGAGGATGGTTTCGTCGTCCAGACCCCACGCTGGATAGGTTCCTGGAATGGAGCTTTCCATCCATATGTCCGCTTGGCGGAGAAGGTCTAAGAATATTTCCTGGCCCCGAGGTTTGCCGGTGTCCAGAGTAACGTGGAAGCTGTTGCGCCGGTCCTGGACCCAAGCCGCGGCCACGGTATTGCCGTTGTCGCCTGTGATGGGGAATTCCAGGATTCTCCACAGGCCGTCTCCCTGGCCAGGGCGCTCAACTTGGATAACCTCCGCCCCCATCTCGGCGGCCATTGTCGCCGCGAAGGGCTGGGCGATTAAAGACCCGCTGGATATGACGCGAATTCCCTGGAGGGGGCCGAACGCTTGGGTTAATATCTTTGGTCCATCGGGATCCATAAGTTTCCTCCCTCGCTGAGTGATGGTTGTGCGGTATTAGGGCGGTATGTCTTTCCAGCGCCAGGATTGGCGACGCGGTTCATTATAAGCGAAAGCTAGACCAAATAAAGCCGTCTATTTCTTCCGTGCCAAGACCAATGGCTGAGCACGATTGTGTTGTTACGTGGTCTCGGTGGGTGGTATAGTGTGGGCCACGTAGGCGATCACCTCGAATGGGAGGGTCTTTATGAGCTACAAACCGAAGTGCCTGGGACATATAAACATCTTCGTGCGTAACGCCGAGCGGTCTCGGGACTGGTACGCCGACGTGTTGGGCCTGCACTGCTACGACCTCAGGCCGGACGCCGCTTTCATGGCGGCGGACATTGAGCAGTCCCATGAGATTGCCCTGGTCCAGGTAGGCGACGACGCTCCAGGGCCCGAACGGGGACGGGTGGGTCTCAACCACATGGCCTGGTACATGGAAACCCTGGAGGACCTGAAAGAGTTCTACCTGAGGGTTAAAGAGAAGAACATCCCCATAGTCCGGGTAGGCGATCACGGTATCTCCATGGGCGTTTATATCCAAGACCCAGATGGCAACGGCATCGAGGTGTTCTACGAGTTGCCCAGACGCGAGTGGCCTCGCCAAGACAAGCTGTTCACCGGCCTGGGCAACGGCGACGGGCGCTTCCCCGGACCCTGGGACGAGGAACTAAAAAAGCAAGCGGCGGCCGCCGCCCACTAGTCCGGACAGGCGCCGAGAGTGGTTCGACAAACTCACCACGATCGGTTGAGGTTCTCTTTTCCGTCTGCCCGGAGCTTGCCGAAGGACTATTCCGCCGGGGTAGGTCATCAAGGATTCTTCTTCACGGTGGGTTTGGTTGGAGTGCGGAAATCCCCCCAATCCCCCTTTACGAAAGGGGGGCTTTACGGTTCTGTTGGCAGGACCTGTAGAAATATGATCTCTGGGTGGTAGGAGGATGGGGCCAATGCAGATCGGTGTCAGTTTGCCAATAACCGACTTTGGCGCTGACTTTGGCGCGGTGCGGGATTACGTACAAGCGGCGGAGGAGTTGGGATATGCGCACATCCGCACGCTGGATCACGTTTTGGGCGCGGACCCTCAACACCACCCCGATGTTCCTCGCTTTCCGTATACCCATGAGAGTTATATCCACGAGCCTTTCACCCTGTTGGGCTATTTGGCCGCTATAACAACCTCGCTGCAACTGACCACCGGAATCATAATTCTTCCTCAGCGGCAGACGGTCTTGGTGGCCAAGCAGGCGGCAGAGGTCGACGTGCTTAGCGGTGGGCGGTTGCGCATGGGAATCGGAGTCGGCTGGAACCCGGTGGAGTACGAGGCGTTGGGTAAGGACTTTCACACTCGGGGCGAAGCGTACGAAGAGCAGGTCTCCTTGCTGCGGTCCCTTTGGACCCAGGAAGTGGTGAATTTCGAGGGCCGGTGGCACCGCGTTACCCACGCCGGTATCAATCCGTTGCCGGTGCAGCGGCCTATTCCCATATGGATGGGAGCCGGCTCCGGAGCCGGCGGTATTCCCAGCAACCGGGTTTTGCGGCGCATCGGGCGCCTGGCCGACGGCTGGTTCCCCATGTTACCTCCCAACCAAGAAGGGAAGGAAGCCATAGACCGGGTGCGTAGATACGCCGAGGACGCGGGCCGGGATCCGGATTCCGTGGGACTTGAAGGCCGGGTCACCGTGGCGGCAGGAGGACCGGAGGATTGGGCAGGCGAGTTGAAAGCGTGGTCGGAATTGGGAGCTACCCATATCTCGGTGAACACCGGCGGGGCCGGCTTCACCACCCCCGATGAGCACATAGACGCCATCCGGCGCGTTAAAGAAGTTATCGGTGGCTAATTTTACCGCAGAGAACACAGAGAGCACAGAGGAATTAGGTTTTCTCTCCTTTTCTCTGTGACCTCTGTGGTTAACTGACGTGGATCTAGCAACACATCCATTATTTAGGAGTGAGATATGCCAAGAGTGGCTTTGGACCTGAACAAGGAGGAAGACAGGGCAAAAGTTAGTGGTAGCTGGCGGGTGGCCGATGGGTTGGTGCCCGGCGAGCCTAATGAGGGCCTGGTATCCCAGATCCTGGCCAGTCCAGCGCGCCTGGCCGACTTTGACGATTCCGGATGGGAGGAATGCACCAACGTCCGGGCAAGCCGATCAGTTGGATTCACCTTCGGCTGGTGGCGCGTCACCGTCCAATTGCCCGAACGGATCGACGGTGTGGAGATAGCCGGGTCCCGTGTCTTCTTCGAGACCAACGCGGACAATTATGGGGAGATATGGGTGGACGGCCAGATCGACCGGGCCACCGGCGTTGTCGTGGGCATCAACGCCCAGCAAAGGATTGAAGTTAGCAACAGCGCGGTCCCAGGGACAAAGCACGTCATCGCTTGCCTAGTGGCCAACGGACCCTTGGCTGAGCCCAGGGGCGGCATCTTCCTGCGATATGCCACTTTGGCTTTTGAGTCCTCGGGCTAAGGGGCAACTCAAAGCCCTAGCGTAGGGATTTGCCCTTCTTTCGCTAGTGTCAAAGACAACGAGTCGGACTCATAATGGGTAATATGGTTCGACGGGGTTCGCCCCCTCTCTAACCTTCCCCCGTAAAGGGGGCGAGGACAAGTCCCTTCCCCCTTGATGGGGGAAGGTTAGGATGGGGGTGATTGGGCGCTCATCAAACCATGTTCCCTGAGATTCGCCGGACTACACGAATTAACGGGCTTTTTGATCACTCCAGAACCCCGTCGTCCTCAAACGACCGGTACTCATCCTCGGACAGCCCCACCAACTCCTTGAGGGCGTACTCGGTATGCTCGCCAAGAAGAGGCGCCGGAGTGTCCAGGCTGCCTGGCGTTTTTGATAGGTCGAACTCGCTTTGATCGCTGGGATATGGTCCAATCTCGGCGTGGTCCAGGAACTTGAAGTGCTCTCTGTGGACTAGCTGCGGGTCTTGGAAAAGGTCGCGGCAGTCGTTGACCACCCCGGCGGGGACTCCAGCGTCCTGCAGGGTGTACATTAGTTCCTGGGAGTCTTGATCTCCGGTCCAGTCGGTGATCATCTTATCCAAATCTTCTTCCACCGTTTTTCGCCCCACCAGGGTTGACGCTTGCTGACGGCGGTCCTCGTCCCAGTCCACGGGGCTGATAAGTTCCAGCAACGCCTGCCACTCCTCATCGGTTTGGCAAACGATGGCGATCCAACGGTCTTCGCCCCTACACGGATACGCCCCATGGGGCGCCGCGCCCGGATCTCTGTTGCCCCGGCGGCCTTGCTCACGTCCGTTGACGCTGCAGTCCAAGATGAAGGGCGCGGTGAAGTGGAGGGAGGTTTCCAGTTGGGACATGTCCAGGTGAAGCCCTTTTCCGGTCCTTCGCTGATAATCCAAAGCTGCCAGGATTGATGCCACGGCGAATCTGGGGCCGATGAAGTCGGTATAGGCCCCGTATGGGTTCACTGGGTCCCGGTCGGGCCACCCGGTGATGTGGGTAAGTCCGGCCAGGGACGATAGGACCGGTCCAAACCCGGGCTGCCGTTCCATTGGACCGCCTCTGCCCAGCATCGACGTACTGTACATGACGATGGCGGGGTTGATCGCTTGCAGGTCTTGGTATCCCAGCCCCCAGCGCTCCATGGTTCCCGGGGTAAAGTTCTCGGTAACCAGGTTGGCCCAAGAAACCAGCCGCAGCACCAATTCTTTGGCCCTGGCATGGCCCATGTCGATGGTTATTCCGTACTTGTTGGGGTTATAACTGGCGAAGTAGCCGCTACGATTTAGTCCGGATATGCCGTCCTTGAAAGGAGCCGCCCGGCGCAGCGTCTCCGGCCGCTTCCTCGACTCGACCCTTATCACGGTAGCGCCGTACTCGGCCAAGTACCGGGTGGTCATGGGGCCGACGGCCACCCAGCAGAAATCTAAAACCTTGATCCCTTCCAGCGGTTTTCTGTCCATCAGATGGCCCCGCTTTCTTTAAGAGCCGTGACCTGCTCCAACGTTAGGCCAAGCTCATCCTGGTAGATCTCCCGGTTGTGCTCCCCGATCAACGGCGGACGGCGGCGGAGGCTAATGCGCTCTCCGTGCCGGTCCTTCACAAAGAGTCCCGGATAATTTACGGTGGTGTCGAGTTCAGGGTGATGGAGTTGTTGAAAGTAGTCTCGCGCCTTCAGTTGGGGGTGGTCCAGGATATCTTGCTGGGTCGCCACCGGAAACAGCAATATCCGGCGCTCGACGCTGGCCGCCACCAGCTCTTGCCGGGTATGAGTGGCGAAAAATCTGATCAGGGGCGCTACTCCTTTCTCCATGATTTCCGACCGGACTTGGCCGTAACCTAGCTCTTCCCAGTTGACGTCATTCAGATATTTGTCGCCCAGCCCCTCTTCGTCCATCCAGGCCAGCAGGGTCCGGGTGCTGGCGGCAACCCCCGAGCTACCGCCTTGGAGAACGTAGTTGATGTAGCCATCTTTGCAGGGCCAGCAGGTGCGGACGATGCTGTCGCCCGAGGTCTGGCGGAAAACCCCCATGCGTTTCAGGATCACGCCTTCCAGATCCCAGCTTTGAGGAGCATGCGCCAAGGTCTTGGCGACGGCTTGCTGGCAGGACACGTCGACGTGCTGCCCTTCGCCCGTAAGGGCACGGTGGGTATGGGCAATCATGGCCCCGGCGGCGCCGGCGGCAGCGCCATGGAGATGGAAGTGGGGAATGCTCACCCGCAGGGGAGGACGGTCGCTGTCTCCGGTCAGGTACATGAAGCCGCCCAAGGCCATTCCCACGATGTCGGGGGCTTTCCAGTGAGCGTACGGGCCATCGCTGCCAAAGGGTGTTATGGATACCATCACTAATTCCGGGTTGATGGCCTCCAGGCCGGCATATCCCAGGGACAGGCCGTCCATATAGCCCGGAGGGAAGGATTCAATGAGGAAATGGGCGCTCTTTACCAAACGCTTCAGGAGGTCCCGCCCGTCGGCTGTTTCCAGATTGAGGGTGATGCTTCGTTTGTTGGCGGCATAGGACCACCAGAACAGGCTCTTCTCAGGATGTACGTCGTCCTGGTAGAAGGGGCCGATGTTACGGGCGGCGCTGCCTCCGGGGGGCTCCACCTGGATGACGTCAGCGCCCAGGTCCGCCAGGAGCTTTCCGCAGAGGAGACCTCCTTGGCCGGTCAGGTCTAAAACCCGGTAGGGGCTGAGCAGCAGTTCTTGAGCGCCGGCGCCGTTTGACAATTCTCCAATATTCTCCCGGTAGCCTTTAGGTATCGTGGTGTTGGGACCGGTTTCGTCGTTGAATTTTAACTCATCCTGTGGGCACAGAACTTGCCTCTTTGACTTCGCGAAATTTGAATGCGGAGATCGCCATGCCGAGAAGCAGCATAACGGTCATCGCCCGATAAGCGTTTCGCATACCCAAAGTAAAGGCGTTGCATACCCCGGAGTCAACGCCACACTGGACCGCCGCTAGGGTAGGTTCGTGGCCCATGGACCCCATCGTCGCGGTAACTATGGCGGTTGCCACGGCGATGCTGGTGACGTTGGCCGCGTTTCTGGTCAGGTTGAGGAACGCCGAGACCACGCCGTATCGCTCCAGGGGCACGGCGCTGAGGATGGAACTGGTGTTGGCCGAATAAAAAGTCCCCATACCCGCGCTCGTTAGGATCAATGCGGGCAGGACCAATCCTTTGCCAGAGGTCTCGGTGAGTCCGCTGAGAATGAACAGACCGGCGGCGGAAAGAGCCATGCCGCCAACGGTAAATATCCTCGCCCCGTAGCGGTCGGAGAGTTCGCCGCTCAAGGGCCCCAACACGGCCATGAAAAGCGCCCCGGGTACCACCAACAGACCGGCATCTCTTGGGCTGTAGCCCAACACCCTTTGCAGGTAGAAGGGCGTCAGGAATAGGACCGCCGAGCTGCCCAAGAAGATAAGGAAAGCGGCCGATGTGCCGAAGGAGAAAGTCTTGCTTTGGAACAGCCTTACGTCCAACAAAGCGACGGAGATATGCAGTTCCCACCAGATAAACACCCCCAATAGAACGAAGAAGGCCAAGAAACCGGTGAGGATGAATGGTGAAGCCAGACCGAATCTGTGGACGTTCATCAACGCCAGGAGGAAGATGACCAGCGCTGCGGTGGATAGGATCGCTCCTAGCCAGTCGAAACCCTTTTGCCGGCTATCGTCTCTTGCCGGTTGGGAGGAACGCCGGCCTTCCAGGACAATGATGCTTGCCAGGACTCCCAGGAGGCTCAGAGGCACGTTGAAGAAGAATACCCAACGCCAATCCAGGGCGTTTACCAAAAACCCGCCGAAGGCCGGTCCGGCCACGGCCCCAGTACCCACGACGGTCATGATCAGGCCCAGCGCCTTGCCTCTTTCGTGGGAAGGAAACATGGCGGTGATGATTGCCATGCCGGTGCCCTGAGTCATCGCCGCTCCCACGCCCTGAAGAAGCCGCGACAACACCAAGATGGTGAGACTTGGCGCGAATCCGGCTGATACAGCTCCTAAGACGAATATCAGGGACCCGGCGATATAGACTTCTTTGCGGCCCACTAAGTCTGCCAGGCGTCCCATGGGCAAAAGCAGGGCGCTGATGGTTAGGAGGTAACCGATGACTACCCATTGGACGGTGGGAAGGTCGGAGCTGAAATTGCTAGCGATGGACGGCAACGCCACATTGACGCTGCCGTGGTCTATAACGTTGGAAAAGCTGCCGATGGCAATAGCGCCGAATCCCCAATATTTGTAATTGGAGCTTCGAGTGGCGGGTAAACGCATCAAGGTGGTCCTGGCAAGATTCCCAAGAGAGCGGATCGGTTGCGGGAGTTTACCTGATGGGACTCAGGTAGACGACGCTAATCTTAACTTCTTGTTTTTCCTGGTCTTCTTCCGTGTTCGGATCTCGGGTCATTGGCACAAGTTGGTTTGAATACTAGCCATCGGGGCTGCGGATCCTGCCTGGAATTTGCTGCTAACGGTCGTCTCCGTAGCGGCCCGGGAGGGAAATCCCCCAACCCCCTTTACGAAAGGGGGCTAGGCCCGAGGGTTATCAGTCGTCTGCCGAAGTAGTGGCGCCGGTGGTCCGCTCAGATTCGGCTAGATGAGGAATGACGTGCTTGCCAAACAACCTTAGGGTCTCCATGACTTCTTGGTGGGCCATGGGGCCGATCTGGAACAGGGGCATTATTTCGTCCACACCGGTGGGCGCGTATTGCTCCAGGTAGCGCAGGCAGTCGTCGGGGTCGCCGATGCAATAGCGCCCTGATTTTATCTGGTCCAACGACGAGACTTCGTCACGCTTGGGGGAATCGGCAGCCGTCGAGCGTTGGTAGTGCCATTGGTAGTCGCTGGGGACGTTGGTGGGGTCTTGCTCCTGCCACACCCTGACGTCGCGAAGGCTTTGTTGATGACGGTACCAATCGATGATTTCGGCTCCCCGCTCTTGGGCTTTCTGGCGGGTTTCAGCGCAGATCGCCAGCGTGCTGATAGACACTTTGTCATGTACCAGTTTGCCCACGGGCTTGGCGTCCCGGATACCGTCGCGATAGGCCTGGATGAGTTGGGTTAGGCGGTCCGGACCTCCTCCCGACATGGCCAGACACCCCAATCCAAGCTCGCCGGCTTTTCGGAATGTTTCTTCCTGGCTGCAGCCCAGCCACATGGGTGGGTGGGGTTTCTGCACCGGCTTGGGGTGGACCTCCCGGGGCGGGATATCGTAGAACTTTCCCTGGTAAGAAAACTCCCCTTCGGTCCAGGCCCGGGGGATGATTTCCAACGCTTCGTCCACCATGCCGGTGGCGTTTCCCAGGTCGGTGCCGAAGGCGGCCATCTGGTAAGGATAGCCGGAGCGGCCTATGCCCAGATCCACCCTTCCGTTGCTCAGTATGTCCAGGGTGGCCGTCCGAGCCGCTATATGGAGCGGGTGCTGCACCGGCGGCACGGCCACGGCTATCCCTAGCCGGATGCGGGAAGTGCGCTGGCTGATGGCGGCTAGAGTAACGTCCGGCGCGCTGGAATGAGACCATTCGGTGCGAAATTGGTGGTCCGCCATCCACACACTCTCGAAACCCAGTTCCTCGGCCAGGACCACCTGGTCCATCATCTCCCAATAGTGGTCGAAGTCGCTTGTGTCCGACCACGGCCTGGGGACCTGGATCTGGTAGAACATCCCGATCTGCATGAACGCTGTTCCTTTTGTGAAGATGGCGCGGTACCCTGAAATACGGGTATCGCTGGCTGCTTAGTCACGCCTCATACTATCATACGCCAGGCGCGGTTCCGGGTATCCGTCTAGCTGAATGCCAGTTGAAGCCCTAAGTCCGGCTGTTATAACCGTAGTGGGGCGCGGCCTCCAACTGATTCCAGGACTGATAGAACCGCTCCACGTAGGGCGCCAGTCGATTCACCATGCCTCGTCTTTCCAACGTTGCTTGGTCCAAGGGCCGGGAAAAGCGGTCCTTTAGCTCATTGACCACGTCTGCCTTGCTGAGGCCGGGGAACTCCCCGTCTTTCATGACTACCCGTCCGTCGATGAGCACGGTCTTGATGTCTCGGGCCTTGCCTCGGTTGATCAGCGCGTCTACGACGTTGATGTCCGGCTCCAGATAGGGTCCCTCTAAGGAAGCGAAGTCCATGACTACCATGTCAGCCCGCCGGCCCTCCTCCAGCGCTCCGATGGAATCTTGGAAGGAAGTGGGCCGGGCGGCGTTGATCGTGGCCATCCGAAGTACTTGGTGAGGGTTGACGGCCGGTTCGTTGATGCCTGGTAGCCGGTGGAGATGGTTCACCAAGCGCATCTCCTGAACCATGTCGTCGTCGTCGTTCAGGGCGGTGCTGTCGGTGCCCATGGCAACGTTGACGCCACGGGCTGCCATCTCGGTCACCGGAGCGATGCCGTTCTTGAGCCGTAGATTAGAGCTGGCATTGTGGCAAACGGTCGTCTCGCTCTGAGCCAGGAGTTGGATGTCATCGTCGGTCAGCCACACCGCGTGGGCGCAAGAAAGCTCGGGTCCCAGGAAAGCCAGGTCTTGCAAATGGGCGACGGGAGTCTTGCCCCAAGTTTTTAAACCGTACTCCTTCTGGTAGCTACTCTCCACCAAGTGGATGTGGATGCCCGCTTGGTGACGTCCGGCGGCCTCTTTCGTGCGTTGGAGGGTCTCGTCGGTCACCCAATGCACGTTGGCGGGACTCAATAGCACGCTGACGTTGCTGCCGGGATCGTCTTCGAAACGGCGGTGCAGGTTTTCGAATAGGGCGAAATAATCATCGGTGGGCAGGGCCACGGCGGCCAGGTAGCTGCGCAGGCTGTCCGCCAGATCGGCGGGCAGACCGGAGAGGAAGGTTTGATCGTCGCCATAGACCACCCGGTTCTGTTCCCGAAATGAAATTGAGAAAGCGGTCCTCATCCCCGTATCGGACAAGCCCTTAAGGACTTGGTCCACGTCCTCTCCGATGGTCGCAATCGGAGTCAGGGAGTGGTTGTACATCACCGTGGTCGTTCCCGACTCGATCATTTGCATGGCGGTGTACACGTTCATCAAGTAGTGGTCCCAGGGACGGCGGCCCCACCCGGCGACCAGCCATCGCTCTAGGGAGTCGTCGCAGGTGCCCATCTGGAAGGTGGTGACACCCCTTCCGTGATGGTGGGCGTTTACCAGCCCCGGAAACACTATGTCGTTGGAGCCTCCGATCTCTTCGTCCGTTGGGTGAGAGGCTTTGAGGGTCCGATAGTCGCCGACCTCTTCGATCAGCCCGTCCCTTTGGAACACCGCGCCGTCGGTAATGATAACGCTGGATTCGGCGTCGTTACCCGCCCTGCATATCACGTATTTCCCTCGAATCAGTGATGAAGCCATTGGTACGCCTCCGTTAGGAATCAGGCCTAATTATAAGCCGCTCGGAGGCCGCTAGGGCTATAATATTCGCCGAAG
>JAKUQE010000004.1 GCA_022450395.1 Dehalococcoidia bacterium
GATTGGAGGCGTTTAGCGCTTGGCGCACGGCCTGGTCGGCCTGCCCGGTCTGTATCGAAAAACCGAACTTGGAGTCGGTGATGCCGGTCGTCGTGTGAACATGGGTGTGGGGGTCCACCCCCGGCGAAACCCTGATGATGATGTTCTGGACCTTGCCGGCGGCGGCGGCGGTACGGTTCAGCAGGTCGATCTCATAGAAGCTGTCCACCGCAACCGTTCCGATGCTGTTCGCCACGGCATATTCCAATTCATCAGGTGTCTTGTTGTTGCCGTGGAACGTTACCCGCTCCAGGGGAAACCCTGCTCTCTGAGCGATGGCCAACTCGCCCCCGGAGACCACGTCCAGTCCCAAACCCTCTTCGTCGAATATTTGGGCCAAGGCTGGATTGATATAGGCTTTGCAGGCGTAGTAGACCTGGGAATTCTCCCAGCGTTGCCGGAACTCTTGCGTAAAGGAGCGGCAGCGGGCTCGAAGGGTATGCTCGTCCAGAATGTAAACAGGGGTGCCGTACTGGGATGCCAGGTCCAGGGCGTTGCATCCCCCAATGACTAACTGCCCTTGGGAATCGACGGTGGTGGTGTCGGGAAATACGGTTTTGGGGAACATCGTTTTGCCGCTCCGGTATTTAACATTCTGCCTTGGTTAGCGAAGGGAAAGATTGACAATGTATCTAGTGGCATCATAGGGCCGGACACCGAGTCCGCGCAACCTTGAAATCCGTTGACTCCACGTTTGGGCGAGTATATACTCCGGTGACTCGAACCCGCAGGGTTCCCAACCAGCGGGATTTCTCGTGGCAATGGGCT
Source organism: Dehalococcoidia bacterium (assembly GCA_022450395.1). Taxonomy (GTDB): domain Bacteria; phylum Chloroflexota; class Dehalococcoidia; order Lucifugimonadales; family UBA3495; genus UBA11650. Next base: position 808 of record JAKUQE010000004.1, read on the forward strand.
AAATTCCGCCTCTATGGGGGTGCTATGGAAAAGATTCCGATACAAGTCACGGTCAATGGACAATCGCATCAAGCCGAAGTGGAACCGCGGATGCTGTTGGTTCACTTTCTGCGCGAAGAGTTGGGTCTCACCGGCACCAAGATAGGTTGCGATACGAGCCAGTGCGGCGCTTGCGTTGTGATGATGAATGGGGCCACCGTCAAGTCCTGTACCTGTTTGGCGGTACAGGCCGATGGGGCGGATATAGGCACCATAGAGGGGCTGGCCAACGGAAACGACCTACACCCCATCCAAGAAGCTTTTTGGGACAATCACGGCCTTCAATGCGGCTACTGTACCGCCGGAATGATCATGACGGCGGTGGAAATGCTGGAGCGTAATCCTCATCCCTCGGCCGACGAGGTCCGAGCCGGGCTGGAAGGCAATATCTGCCGCTGCACCGGTTACCAGAACATCGTCAAGTCGATTCTAGCGGCTGCTGAAAAGATAGGGGGTTAGGCCATGACCACCAGAATATTCGGCTCAGGTATTCGACGCAGGGAAGACCCCAGGTTGATGACCGGACAGGCGGCTTTCACCGACGACATCAAGCTCCTCGGTTTGCTACACGCGGCCATTCTGCGCAGTCCCCACGCCCACGCCAAGATCAATAGCATAGATACCAGTGCGGCTCGAGCAGCCCCCGGCGTGTTGGCGGTTTACACCGGCGCCGACACCGATGGCGTGCTCAACCCCATCCCGTGCGCTTGGCTGCCGCCCGACTCCGATATTAAAGCCGTGCCCCACCCGGCACTGGCGGTGGACACGGTCCGCTACGTGGGCGACGGGGTGGCGGTGGTGGTGGCCGAAAGCCGCTATCAAGCGGAAGACGCCCTGGAACTGATAACCGTCGACTACGGAGTCCTCCCATCGGTCATTAATCCCAAGGCAGCGATGGATCCGGGGGCGCCCCAGCTTCACGAAGACGCTCCCAACAATCAGGCATTTCACTGGGTGGTAGCTGGAGGGGACGCGGACGCGGCCTTCGAGACGGCGGCAGGCGACCCTCAGAACCACGTGGTGGTCAGCGAGAACATCATTCAGCAAAGGTTGATTCCCCACGCCGTGGAAACACGTTCCGCCATCGCCAACTGGCAATCCGCCATGGGCGAGTTGACCCTTTGGAGCACCAGCCAGAACCCACATATCGTTCGGTTCCTGTGCTCGCTGGTTACCGGCGTGGGGGAGCATAAGATCCGGGTCATCGCCACGGATGTCGGCGGAGGTTTCGGCAGCAAGATTCCGATGTATGGCGACGAAATGGTGACCGCGTTCTGCTCCATGCAACTGAGGCGGCCGGTGAAGTGGACCGAAACCCGCTCCGAAGCCTACTTGGCCACCACTCATGGGCGAGATCACGTGCAACATGTGGAGATGGCAGCCACCAAAGATGGCAAAATTACCGCTCTTCGGGTGGTGGTTCACGCCGGTATGGGGGCTTACCTTTCCACTGCCGGTCCCGGTGTCCCCACCATTTTGCACGGACTGATGTACTCCGGCCCCTACGACATACCCAATATCAAAGGCGATGTGTACGGGACCTTCACCAATACTACCCCGGTTGACGCCTGCCGCGGGGCCGGACGGCCCGAAGCCACCTTCCTTTTGGAGCGGATGATAGAGCTCCTGGCCTCCGAGTTGGACATCGACCCAGTGGAAATGCGGCGCCGCAATCTGATTCAGCCCTTTGAAGATGGACACGACGTGGCCACCGGCGTGACCTACGATAGCGGCAATTACCAGGGCACCCTGGACTTGGCAATGCAGCAGTTAGATTACCCGGCATTGCGCCAAGAGCAGGCAGAACTTCGTAGCCATGGCCAATACATTGGTGTTGGAGTCACCACCTACTGTGAGATCTGTGGCTTGGGTCCTTCTCAGGTGGCCGGGGCCGTGGGCTTCGGCGGGGGCCTGTGGGAGAGCGCCATCGTCCGGTTCTACGCCACCGGGAAAGTCAACGTGTTCATAGGTACCTCCCCCCACGGTCAAGGCGAGGAAACCACCTTCGCCCAGATCGTGTCTGATGAGCTGGGTGTTCCAGTAGAGGACATCGAAGTGATTCACGGCGATACCGACCTCACTCCCATGGGATGGGGCACCTACGGCAGCCGCACGACGGTGGTTGGTGGTGGCGCGGTGGCCCTCAGCGCCCGAAAGATTAAGGACAAAGGCAAGGCGCTGGCCGCCCATTTGCTGGAGGCTGCCGAAGAGGATATCGAGTACGAGGATGGCAAGTTCTTCGTCCGGGGTTCTCCCGATCAAAACAAGACTATCCAGGACATCGCCCTGATGGCCAACGTTGCTTGGAATATGCCTGAAGGAATGGAGCCGGGGCTGGAAGCAACCACTTTCTATGATCCGCCTAACTTCAGCTATCCCTTCGGCGCCCACGTGGCGGTGGTCTCGGTTGACCCGGACAACGGCCACATAGTATTACAACGCTACATCGCTGCCGATGACTGCGGTCCGCAGATCAACCCGGTCATCGTGGAAGGCCAAGTCCATGGTGGCGTGGTCCATGGCGCGGGTCAGGCGCTGTGGGAAGGGGTCGTCTACGACGACAACGGCCAACTATTGACCGGGTCGCTGTTGGACTATGCCGTTCCCAGGGCCCATATGGTGCCGGACATGGAGATTCTTTCCACGGTTACCCCGTCGCCGCACAACCCCCTAGGCGTCAAGGGCATCGGCGAGACTGGCACTATCGCGTCCACCGTGACCATATACAACGCGGTACTCGACGCCCTCAAGCCACTTGGGGTTACCAAGTTGGAAATGCCGCTGACCTCGGAGAGGGTGTGGCGGGCCATTCAGCAAGCGAAGGGGGCATAGGCATGTACGCTCCGGAATTTGAATACCACAGAGCCGCCACGGTGGCGGAGGCGATTCAACTACTCAGCTCCAACGAGGATGCCAAGCTGATAGCGGGGGGGCATAGCCTGCTGCCACTGCTAAAACTTCGGCTGGCCAGGCCTTCGGTTCTGGTGGACATCGGCAGAATCTCCGAGCTAAAGGGAATCACCATCAGTGACGGTACCGTCCGCATTGGCGCGTTAACCACTCACTGGGAAATCGCCTCTTCCCACGATCTGGAGCACGCTTGCGGCATTATGGCGGAGGCGGCGGGCGGCATCGGAGATACGCAGGTGCGCAACCGGGGCACCATTGGGGGCAACGTGGTGCACGCCGACCCGGCATCCGACTGGCCCACGGTGCTCACTGCTCTGGGCGCCAAATTTAATATACAAGGGGCCGGTGGCTCTACCCGCACGGTCGAGCCTGGAGACTTTTTTGTAGGTCCGCTAACCACGACAATGGGGGAGCAAGAGGTGTTGACCTCCATCGAGGCGCCCACTCTGGGTCACCACCAACGGGCCGAGTACGCCAAAATGGCCCATCCGGCCTCCGGTTTCGCCGTGGTGGGAGCCGCTGTGGTCGTCACCGTGGAAGGGGATGTGTGCACCGCCGCCCGGATCGCCGTTGGCGGACTGGTACCGGTCCCGGTACGCATGACCTCGGTGGAAACCGCTCTGGTGGGCAAGGCGTTGAACCAAGAAAACATCGCCGAAGCTGCCAGCCATGCTAGCAACGACCTGCAAGGGGAGATTCTCGGCGACTTCTTCGCCTCCGCGGAGTACCGGAAGGCAATGGCCGAGGTGGAGATTCGACACGCCCTGTTCCACGCCACCGAGGTATCCCACCACTAGGACACGGTCCGGTCGGGCAAAGCCGTATTTAACGCTGGGCTGCCTCTCAAGAGGCAGCCCAGCGGTTTGATGCGGGGGCGCAAATCTGCTACGCCGCCTGGAAATCAGCCGATAGAGGTCACTAGAACGATTTGAAGATACTTCTAATAAATGACGATGGCATCAACGCCCCTGGTCTCTGGGCGGCTGCCGAAGTCCTACGAAAAGTTGGAGAGCTGTTCGTGGTCGCTCCGGAACAAGAGCAAAGCGGAGTGGGGGCATCCCTTACCCTGCATCATCCCGTGAAGGTTCGGAGCGTACCGGCGGATCAGTTTCTCAAAGAAGATGAAACCGCTTCCTTCGGCGTCACCGCATTCGCCGCCGAAGGGACTCCTGGAGACTGCGCGATTCTGGCTTTGGAGAAATTGGTCGGTTCAGTTGACCTGGTGGTATCGGGGATCAACCGCGGCTCGAACTTGGGTTGGGACGTGATGGTGTCGGGCACCATCGGTGGCGCGGTGCAAGGATTTGTGCGGGGGTGCGCGACCATCGCCATATCCGTGGGTTCCGTCAGGGACCCCAAATTCGAGAGCCCGGCCTGCCTGCTGGAAATGGTGGCCCGGAGATTGAACGAGCAACCGCCCTCGTCCAACCTGTTCCTGAATATCAACGTTCCCAACTTACCCGTGGACCGATTGGCGGGGGTCCAGGTGACTCGTTTGGGGAAGCGTTCATACGGAGAATCGGTGCGTGAGGAAGGGACCGGAGATCAGAAACAGTACAAGATCGCCAGAGACCGCCCCATCAGCGGAGAGGCTCAACCCGGCACCGACATGTGGGCGCTAAAGAATAACCAAGTATCCATAACACCGCTTCACATCGGCTTGGGTAATACAGACCAGATACCCGAGGTGGAGAGCCTGCTGGAGGGTATTCCGGAGCAGTTGCTGAGCCAGACGGATTGATGGAGATTCGCGAGAGGGATTATCCTTTCGTTATTTCGGAAAAACTACGTCACACCAGGCTGGGCACTCCCGCCCGTCATTCCGGCCTTCGCCGGAATCCATGAAACACTCCCCTGGGATAACTTCTGTACCCCGGCTTTCGCCGGGTTGACGGGGGGTTATGGTTACCAGTTCCGCGGAAACCGTTCCACAGGGAGTGTGTTTGACCCGCGCCGAATCTAACTGGCAGCTACGCCTTCGGGAACATGCGGATCGGTAACTCCGATCATGCAATCTCGGCTGACGAGCTTGGCCAACTCGGCCTCAGACAGGTTCTCCGTGCCGGTGGGCCGGCGGGGAAGGACCAGATAGCGCAGGTCCGCAGTGCTGTCCAGCACCTGTACTTCCACACTATCGGCTAATTCCAGGCCGAACTCGCGCATCACGCCCCTGGGGTCCACCACCGCCCTGGAACGGTAGGCAAAGCTCTTGTACCAATCGGGCGGCCGGCCCAGAAGTGCCCGGGGATAACAAGAGCACAGGGTGCATACAACCATATGGTGGACCTGCTCGGTATTCTCCACGACGGCCAGATGGGGTGTAGTATCGGGCAGGGAGTAGCCTATCTCTGTCAGGGCCGACCGGGGATCGGCCAACAACCGCGCTTTGAACTCTGGATCGGACCAGGCGTGGGCGACCACCTTGGCTCCGTCGGATGGCGACCTGGATTCCACCATGTTCATCATCCGGTCTACCTCGCCGGTCGAGCACACGCCTTTTTCCACCAGCAGCGCTTCGATCGCCTGAGCACGGCGGGCATAGAGGCTTAGCTCCTCACCCGACTCGGGATGAACATGTTCCCCGTCGTGACTCTCGCTCATCATTAACTCCTAAACGCCAACTGGGTCCAGCCAATGTTCGTATATATCCACCAAGATTTTATCGCCGCTGGGGCCTTGGTAGCGGTCCCAAACTGAGTTCTGGGCAAACGCGACCCGGTAAAGGAGCTGCTCCGGCATTCCGTCGCCTCCATGACCCAGGGATTCGGGATTGCGGTACCGGCCGCATATAGCTACCACCACTCCGGTTTTGCCCTGGATGTACGTGGGTGTCCGATAGTGGTGACTTGGTGAGTCCACCCTCACCTTAACCTGATCGCCGGTTCGATATTTGTTTGATTGAGCCATCGGGTGCTAATTCGCGCCTTGGTTTAGTTGGGTGACCTTGCGATCGATCTCATCAGAGGTGAGGAAGCCTTTCTCAACCATCAATAGTTCCAGGGCGGCGGTCCATCGTTCGTAGTAGCTGAGAGACCTATACAGGTCCGGGTCTAGGCTTTCCATGGCCCGGCGCATCTCATCGGTTCTCCGGATACCCTTTTGTCCCAGAACTTGATGCAGGGCGTCCGCCCGCATCTCCCAGTCCATTTTCTGGTGGTCGGACTGATCGATAGGTTCGTCGTTGGGCTCGCCGCCCATGTCATGGGGTTTGGGCATTATCCACGCCTCCAATCAGCCTGTTTCACGACGCTTGAGGGAATTAAACTTGATAGACGGGTGGCTAACCCGGCAGCAGTCCCTCGCCAACGAATAGGACTTGGGCTTCCTCCAACGTTAGGTCAGATTCAGGAAGAATCAGGTCTGATTCGACAATCTCATCGATGGGCAGCGGGGAGCCCTTTTCCCGCACCAGGTCCAACATCTTCTTGAGCAGTCGATCGTAACTGCTTTGGTCGGCGGCTTCCACGGCCTCCACCAGTTCATTGTCGATCTCGTTTAACTCGTCTACAAAGGAGCCGGGCAGATTGAATTGGCCTTCGGTGGTTATACGTATAATCATGATTCAGGCCCCCGGTAGTTGTTTCCGCTCTGCCGATGGCAGTCCGGATTTGAGGGCGGCAAGCTCATCTTCCACGCTCTGGGCTGAGGTGATAGCTTCCAGTTCCTTGCTGAGTGGGTCTTGTGACCCGGAGAAATCGTTCAGTACCCCAAGTTGGGTCAGCTCGTCGATGGCCCCGGCGCGGGAGCGCAGATTCGCCGTTTTGGTTTCGGCCCGCTCCACGGCCAGACTGATGTCGCCCATCTCCTCGGAGAGGCCGGACAGAGCCGAGCCGATGCGAACCTGAGCTTGTGCGGCGGTATACTGGGCTTTAATAATCTCTTTCTTGGTGCGAAACGCCGTGACCTTGGCCTGCAGCCGCTGCTCGGCGGCCGTCAGTTTTTCCTGTTCCATCTCCATTCCGGCGATCTGCTCGTCAAGACCCTGGAGTTCGATCACCGCGACTTGTTTGCGTTGGAGGGCCAACCTCGCCAGGTCTTCCCTTCCCGCTTCCATGGCCTGGCCGGCCTGCTCGCTCAACCGGGCGACGTTCGATTGGAGTGAAGTTGCCTGCTGCTGGATGCGGTGCTTGGCTGCCACCATTTCAACTACGCCGCGCTTGACGCCGCGCAGCATCTCCAGTTGTTTCTCGTAGGCAAAGTCTAGGGTTTCGTTAGGGTTTTCCGCCGAGTCCAAGATGCGGTTCATCTTCGACTTGACGATGGTGGACATACGCGAAAGCATTCCCATTTCCAATCTCCTCTCTGATACAGACCGCTGGCCTGGCGGATGTGAGTAAGTCTCTTGGCCCGGCGTCTATCGTTTTTTGCCGGTAATCATGCCGATCAAGCCCGCAACAACGGCGATCACACCCACAACTATTAGGATGAGTCCCATCAAGTCCAAGAGCCACTGAATCAACCCGGACCGCAACAAGAATCCCACCACCAGCAAAATTATGCCGATGCCGACCCAACCGGTCTTACCCAACATTCCCATTAGCCGCTCCTTGACTCAACCGGGCTCGTTCTTGCCGATTCACCGTATATTCTACTATTAACCCCGGGGAATGTCCCCTATATAAGATGGCCCCTCAGGTCATTCCAAGCCTTTACAGTGAAGGGCGAGGGATCTCGAGAAGGCGGTAGGCCCGGTCTCCTGACGCCGCCTTACCCTAGCACTTCCCGGATCCCCTGGATGACGTTGTCCTTGTCGGGCAAGCAGAACTGCTCCATGATGGGACTGTAGGGGATGGGCACGTCGGGGGAGCAGACCCGCTTGGGCGGCGCTTTCAGGGCGCGGAACGTGGCGGGGTCTTCGGTGATGAGCGCGCTGATCTCAGCGGCGGCGCTGCAGGTCAGGCACGCTTCGTCCACGATCACCACCCGGCCCGTCTTTTGGACCGAGGCGCGTAAGGCCGGGACGTCCATCGGCACCAGAGTCCTGGGGTCCACCACTTCCACGTCGATACCCTGCCCGGCCAGCTCCTCGGCGGCCGCCAGCGCCTGAGACACCATCTTGGAGATGGCGATCACGGTGACATCGCTGCCATGGCGCTTCACGTCGGCGACGCCGATGGGCACGGTGTACTCTTCATCGGGGATCTCTTGCTTGGTGGGCGAGGCGGCCAGTATCTGGTCCTCGAAGAACACCACGGGGTTGTTGTCCCGGATGGCGCTCTTCATCAACCCTTTGGCATCGTAAGGAGTCGAGGGCATGATCAGTTTCAGCCCAGCTAGATTCATGAACATGGGGTGGGGGCTCTGGGAGTGCTGTGCCGCGGCGGAGCGGCCGCCGCCGGTGGAGGCCCGGAAAACCAGGGGGAATGCCGCTTGCCCGCCGAACATGTAGTGAATCTTGGCCATCTGGTTCACTATCTGGTCCATGGCGGTGAACGCGAAGGTCATCATGCCGGGGCTGATTATGGGGCGGAAACCGCTGCCCGCCGCGCCGATGCCCGCGCCCACGTAGGCCTCCTCCGAGATGGGGCAGGCCCGCACCCGCTCCTCTCCGAACTCGGGGATCAGCGCGGCCAAAGGACCATGGTTGCCACATAGGTGGAAGACTTTGTCGTCGCGGCGCATCTCCTCGGTGAAGGCTTCCATCAAGGCTTCGACGTAGGTTACTTCTCTCATTCGTTCTGACTCCTATCAGGAGTTGGACACGCTCTACGGGGCGAAGACGTCGGTTAACGCATCCTCGGGCTTGGGGAACGGACTTGCTTTGGCGAAGTCGATAGCCTCATCAACCGCCGCCGCGACCTCGCCGTCGATCTGTTTCAATGATTCCTCAGTGGCCACCCCTTGCTGCGTCAGGTGGCCGGCAAACGTCGCGATGGGGTCATGCTGGGGGCCCAGGTCGATCTCTTCTTGCGGCCGTGGGTCCGGCGGGTCGTTGCGCTGCTCGGCGTGCAGACGCCAACGGTAGGTTTTGCATTCGACCAACGTGGGTCCCTCGCCGTTCCTCGCCCGCCGCACCGCCTGTTCAGCGGCCTCGTATACCGCCAAGACGTCGGTACCGTCCACGGTGACGCCGGGCAGGTTGTAGCTCACCGCCCGCACCGAGATATCCTCCACCGACTGGGTAGCCGCGGCGGAATTTCCCGAGGCCCACCGGTTGTTCTCACACACGTACAGCACCGGTAGCTTCCAGATGGAAGCCAGGTTCAGCGAACCGTGGAAGGACCCTTCGTTGGAAGCTCCATCGCCGAAGAAGGATACGGCCACGCCGCCGCCGCCTTCCATCTGAGCCGCCAAGGCCGCGCCCGTGGCCAAGGGAAGTCCGGCTCCCACGATGCCGTTGGCGCCCAGCATCCCCACGCTGAAGTCGGCGATGTGCATGGAGCCGCCCTTGCCATGGCAGTAACCGTTACTGCGTCCGAACAATTCGGCCATCATGAACTTGATGTCCGCGCCTTTGGCAATGGTGTGGCCGTGGCCGCGGTGGGTGCTGGTGATGCGGTCTTCCCGGCGCAGGGCCGAACAAACCCCCACCGCCACCGCTTCCTGCCCGATGTAAGAGTGGACCGCCCCCGGGATGTTGCCGGCGTGAAGCTCATCGGCGGCCCGCCGGTCAAAGGTGCGGATGGTCACCATCGTCCGGTACATGTCCAGCAGTTGACCCGGTTCTAAAGCCATGGACTTTCCCCCGATGCAGCCTGGGATCAGGTAGTCTTAGGGGGATTTTACTCCACAGCCTTTCGGACTGCTACAAGGAGTCTGGAGGCGAAAGAATGCGAGCGGAACTGTCGTCACCGGTAGAGTCAGGCCGCGTAATTGAGGGGCCCCGAATATCCGGGTCAATAGGATATCGGGGCAACGCCTAAAATTGGAAACCGTCTAAGCGGCTTAAACAACTCGGCGGACATCCAACTTGCCCTTTGGTCGAACCGGACGTAAAATGGCGCAATACTGCCGAAGGGGGACCCATAGCTATGGCCGAAGTGCAACATCCATTGCGAGATATTAGAGTGCTTGACCTGGGACGGCATCAAGCCGGTCCAAGGTGTGCCCAAGTGTTGGCCCGCATGGGCGCCGAGGTGATTAAAGTAGAGCGCCTGGGCGGCGAAGAAACCCGCTACCACGGACCATGGGTCCGCAAGCAAAGCGCCTACTGGGTACAGTACAACACCGGCAAGAAGAGCCTCAGCATCGACATGCGCAAGGACGAAGCCAAGGAGATTCTGAAGGGACTGGTTAAAGTGTCCGACGTATTGGTTCAGAATTTCCGGCCCGGAACCATTGAAAATATGGGCTTTGGTTACGACGTACTAAAAGAGTTGAACCCCCGGATGATCATGGTTAACGTCTCCGCGTTCGGCCAGTTCGGACCATACCGGGAAAACATCGGCTACGATCCCATAGGACAAACCATGTCGGGGATCACCATGGTTACCGGAGAGGAGGGCGACCCTCCCATCCTGACCGGGGTGCCGATCATCGACAGGATGACGGCCCTGCATGCCGCCATAGGAACCCTCACCGCCTTGCACGAAAGGGAGTTGTCGGGAGAGGGGCAATCGATCGACGTCTGTCTGGCCGACACCGGCTACGGAATGACCGAGATCCCCATAACCGCTTATCACGGAACCAAGGTAGCTCCCAAGCGCGGACGCTCCGGGGCGCCTCCCGGCGGGACCTACCCCTGCAAAGGGGGGCATGTCCTTCTGTCGGCCGGCGACCAGCACCACTGGCACCGGGTGTGTAATGCTTTGAGCAAGCCCGAGTGGCTGGAAGACCCCCGGTTCACCACTCGCGATGAAAGGGCCAAGAACCGGGACACGGTGAACGACGCCATCAACGCATTACTGGCCAATATGACTATGGAAGAGGCCATCGACCACTTCCGTAGATACGACATCGTCGCCGCGCCGGTGAACGACATCCCCCACGCGGCGGAGGATCCGCACCCCTGGGAAAGGCGCACCATGGTGGAAGTGGACGACTTCCTGGCCGGCACCATCGCCGTGTCCGGAGATTACTGGCACTTCAGCCGCACACCGGTCGTCGTGGGAACCACTCCCAAAGTAGGCGAGCACAACAACGAGATCCTGTCCGGCATCCTGGGCTACTCCGATGAGGAGATCGCCAAATTCGTCGACGCCAGGATCATCAGCGAAGAACACCACTACGACGAAGTTCCAGGCTAAGCCAGCCGTCAGCTATCAGCTTTCAGCCGTCAGAAATAACGGGCTCCTGATAGCTGACCGCTGATAGCTCGCTAATACGTCAACATCATCCGCTGGATCTCTTCCGGGTCCTTGGTCTTGGTTAGGGCCAGCATCA
>JAKUQE010000040.1 GCA_022450395.1 Dehalococcoidia bacterium
AGGCGGTGCATCAAGGCCGTCATCACCGCGAACACCGTTTGCTCGGCGGCGGTGTAGTCGGTATAGGGAATCTCAGGCAGCAACGGCGGTCCGTCGGCATAGCCGGTCATGTAAACCAGGCCCGACGCTCCCTCGGTGGCCGGACCGGTGGCGCCGAAATTGGCCCAGGGACCGGTGAAACCGTAGCCCGTGGACGAAACCATGACGATGTCCGGCTTGACGCGGCGCAGGTCTTCGTATTCCAGATGGAAGTTTCTGATGGCCCGGGGCGTGAAATTCTCCGCGAACACATCGCTGATGGAAACCAGGTCCTTCAAGATTTCCATGCCGGCGGTGTTGGTCAAGTCCAGGGTGATGCCCAGCTTGTTGCGGTTATGCTCGTAGAAATTGGCCCCCCGGTTCCAGAACTCTCCTTCGGTTTCGTTCTTGTAGAGAGCGTCGCCGCGGTAGCTTTCCAATCTCTGGCAAGATTCCAGGCGGATGACCTGGGCCCCCATGTCGGCCAGCATCTTCATGGCCCAAGGGATAGCGATGAGCTGTCCCATCTCGATGATCCGCACTCCGGCCAACGGACCGGCCAGATTCACGTTATCTCCATTCGATATTCCAGATGTCATATCACCCCGATAGCCCGCAGCCGGGACATCTCGTCGTTGGTATAGCCCAGACGCTCTCCGAAAACCTCCTGGTTGTCCTGCCCCAATAATGGCGCCGGTTTTCCCGGTCCCCATGGTGTTCCGGACATCAGGAATGGCGGGCCGGGGTACTTCACCGTGCCGGTAGCCGGATGTTCAATGTCCACGAAATACCCCCGGGCGGCGAATTGGGGGTCGGCCAGCACTTCTTCCGGCGATTGGACCATCCCATATATGAACCGCTTTTCGTGGGCGGCGAAGAACATGTCGGACTTGTTTTTGGTCCGGAAGGTATCATCAAGGATCCGGCCCAATTCCTCGGCGTTGGCCAGCCGGGCCGAGGGACTGCTGAATCTCTCATCGTCCAACTCGGGAACTTCCAGGAACTCGACAGTGGCTTGCCAGTTGTCCCTGGCGCCGATGCCCGGATTGGGCAGTATGTAACCGTCTGAGGTGGCTCTCAACCGGGTGAGGTCGCCGCTGTGGTTCGGTTGACGGCGCCGTATGGCTCCGGTGTAGGTGTAGTTGTCCACCACGTCGCGCAGTCCCGAGGCCATAGCTTCTTGAATGGAGACGTCTACGTGCTGGCCCTGGCCGGTGAGCCGTTGATGGTATAAGGCCATCAGGGCGGCCGAGGCGGCGTCGGTGCCTCCCTTGAACTGAGCCTGGTGCAAAGCGTGCTTCAAAGGCTCCCGGTCGTAGTTGCCGAAGATATACATCAACCCGCCCATGGCGTATTCCACGATATCGGTTGCCCGGTAGTCCCGGTATGGTCCGGTCTGGCCGAAGTTGGAGATGGACACCATGACCAAACTGGGGTTCAGTTCATGGAGAGACTCATAACCCAGGTCCAAGGAAGCCATGACCCGGGGCGAAAAATTTTCCACCAGCAAGTCAACGTCCTGGAGCAATTCCCGGAACATCCGCCGGCCCTGGAGAGTCTTCAGGTTTAATGTTATGCCACGTTTGCAGGTATTCAGGTAAAGAAACAGCAGGCTCTTGTCCTGGTCTATCTCGTCGTGGTAGAAGGGCGGCATACCCCGGGCCGGGTCACCCTCGGGCCTCTCCACTTTGAGAACGTCGGCCCCGTAGTCGGCCAGCAACTTGGTGCACCAAGGTCCGGCGATGTGATGGGTGAGGTCCAGGACCTTTACTCCTTCCAAGGCTTTTTCGGGCATACCTGTAATACCCCCTATCGGCTAGGTTTTGGCGAACGGTAGGGGCATCCTTCCACCGAAGGATGCCCCTATGCGTGGGAATACGTCCGGTTGAATCTCAAAACCGGAGGACCTTTGGTTTGGGGTGGAGTCAGGACTCGGGGTATGTAAGCTTCAAAAGTACGTGGCGGCGGTTTTTGGTATAAGGCCTAACGTGTTCCGGCCATCGTCCGCGTTCCACGGCGTCCGCCCAGGCCTCACTGGTGAGCACTTCAGGACTTTCCAACTCGTACATTGCTTGGAACTTGGGTTCGTTCTCAGCCACGATGGTCCGGGTTTCGCCGCCCATGGACATGGTCAGAGTTTGGGTCTCAAACCGGGCTATCGATACAACCCCAGGGACTTGAGACAGCATCGGGCAATGTTCGGTGTTGTACACGTCGTGGAACAAGGACTCCTGTGCAGCCTCGACGTCCATGCTGGCAATGAATAGATATTTGGACTTTTGCGCCATAATTTCGCTCCTTTGAATTAGCTATCAGCCTTCAGCTATCAGACCCATCACCCCTCGGTTCGAATTATTTGCAGGGGCCTGAGCCGGGTTCTTGGTTGCTGACGGCTGAACGCTGACGGCTGACAGCTCTAGAATGCTCTCCCGTGGGACTTCTCAGTTTCGGCGCTGGTGATGAACTCCAACAACACCGCCTTGCCTTCGTCTTCCGTCACCCGGCGGGCCCGCTGGAAAGCCTGGATTATGTGTGCCGGGTCTTCGATACGCTCGGCATAGCCTCCCATAGCTCGGCCCATGTCCGCGTAGTCGCCTCCCAGGTCCCTGGTGTTGTACAGCCGGTGGGAGTCTGCCATGGCCGTGGTCTCCACGGCCATGGTTGAATTGTTCAGCACCACCGTGATGATTGGTATATTCGACCGGACCGCAGTCTCGAAGTCCAGGCCGACCATGCCGAAAGCGGCGTCTCCCATGAAGTTGATGCATACCTTATCGGGCTGGGCCAGCTTGGCGCCGATGGTCAGTCCCAACCCGGTTCCCAGGCCGTGGGACTTGCCCCATCCCAGATACGTCCGGGGGCCGTTGGACCGGTAGAATGGCGTGATCTGGTCCCGGGGGCTGCCGGAGTCGTGGGTGACGATGGCCTCTTCCGGCGGTACAGCTTGCATGAAATCCCAGATGATTCTGTAGGGATTGATGGGCGTTTGAGCGTTGGACAGCTTGGGGCGCCACTCGTTCAACCAGGCGTCCCTTTCCGACTTGATCTCGTTAGTTACCGAATCGCCGGTTTCCCGGCTGCGGCCCACGATCTCCCGGCAGGCCTCGATCATCTGTCCCAGGACCAATTTGGCGTCGCCTACGATAGGGAAGTCGATGTTGTAGTCCTTGTTGATGTCCCGTGGATCGTTGGTGGCTTGAATCATCTTCTTGCCCGGCGGTATGTTCATGGACATGCCGTGCTTGGTGAAACTGCAACCGATGCCGAAGACCAAGTCCGCCCGGCCCATGAAATGGTACAGCGGGCCGGACATCACTCCAGACCCGCTTCCCAGAGCCAATGGATGCACCTCTGGGAAGCCGCTCTTACCCAATAAGGTGGTCATTACCGGAACTTGGAGCAACTCCGCCAATTCCACAAGCTGGTCCGTGGCGCCGGCGTACAACACCCCTTGTCCGGCATGAATCACCGGGTACCTGGCTTGGCACAAGGCCTGTGCTGCCGCTTCCACGTCTTGGGGATTCCCTTGAGCCAGCACCGGTTTGCTGGGCTGGTAGAAGAAGTCTTCCTCTGAAACGTCCTGCAAAGCGATATCGGCGGGTATCTCCACCATTACCGGCCCCGGCCTGCCTTGGCGGAGAGCGGCGAAGGCGCGTCGCATCACTTGGGAGGTCCGGTGGGGTAGATTAATCTGCTCGATGTACTTGTTAACGCCGTCGTAGTTCCGCATTGAGTCGAAGTGAGGAAGAATACCTTGCCGTTCTGTGGGGTGACCTAGGGGCAAGAACAGAACCGGAGTCGAGTCCGAGTATGAGGTCGCTACCCCTGCGTAGGCGTTTTCGGCGCCCGGCCCGTACTGCATGGCGAAAACGCCCATACGCTCGCCGTTGGTCACGCGGCTAAAACCGTCGGCGATGCCAACCCCCACTCGCTCCTGGCGGCAGACGATGGGACGGATGCCCGCTTGCGCCGCAGCTTCAATCATCGGCGTAGTGGGAAAACAACTAAGGTATTCAACCCCTTCCCGTTTCAGAATCTCAGCGATCGCGTCTACAGTTCGCACTGTTCTCCTCCCCGATGGTGTTTACTTAAGCCAATGGTCTCTTTACAGACGGTTCTTCCAGTTCTTCACATGTTGCTCCCGCAGCCGACTGGTAAAACCCCTTGTTCCGAAGCTATGGGAATACCTATGATACAGGTTTGGACTGACTCGGAGAGTATACCATTGGGAAGACATAACGTGGCGATCTTTCGGCAGACGGGAAGTGGAGGGGAAATCTAGGATCGAGCTATTTCGAATACTGGAGGACGAATATCTGGCGGAGCTGAAGTCGTAGGTCAAGTGGACTGAATCCAAAGCCGGAAAAAGCGGAGATGGGGCATTCCCGGTTAAACCTCCCGGTACCGCCACAGCCTGAAAGAGTAAAACATCATCGCAAGAACGTTGGCCCCGATGCCGGCGCCCAGTAGGGCCACATAATAAGGAGGAGCGTTGTATATGGATCCCCCGGGCCGGTACAGTCCTTCGGGGTAAATGATCGGCCCCAATTGCCAGCCAATCCATGCCCCCGCCAGACCGCCAATCAAAACCAATCCAAGCGTTGACCATTTCACGAATCGGGGTGACTCGGGTTTGAACCAGCCTATCAGTCCTCCGATGGCGGCTCCCAGTCCCGCTCCAACTATGAGGTAGGACGCGGGCAGGTTTGAACCGGAAGGGGCCGAGAACCAGCCGGCGAAAAAACCGACGAACGCCAGACCCGTCGCCACCACCAGTCCGAAGGCGGCCCTGAGGACGACGGTGATCACTGGTCCCATGGCTAAACAGCCCTCTGGCGTAGGTTGGTGGAACTTGGCCGGCGGCGTTGGCCTTGCCCGGTACCCACTTTATGCATATCATTGTTTAACATATCCTCCCTTGTAGCACAGCAGGATCGAGATGACAAGACATCCGATCCGGAATATGAGGCGTATTAAGCATCAGGTCCCAAATCCAAATATCGGGCCACCGTCAGACCGGTGAAACGAACCGATGCCGCCATTGACAAATTCCTCTCTGGCATATTAAATGGTGGCTGGCTCAGCTAGGGACCTGGCTGAGCGGTCGTAGGTTGTCAAACGTAGTTGATTATTTGAACTAGGAGGAACGGAGATGGTACGAAACCGGGTCGGGTTTCTTTTACTAACGGGACTATTTTTCGCCCTGGGGGCGCTGGTCGCCTGCGGTGGATCTGCTGCGCCAGATGCTGAATTCAAAGGGAACGCTGGCGCTCCTGCGGCGCAGGTCGCAACTAAAGCCCCGGTGGCCACCTCGGCACCGGCCGCACAGCCGGTGGCTACCAAGGCTCCGGCCGCGGCCAAGGCGAAACAGTCAGGAACACTGACNGTGGCCACCCGAGCATTACGTAGCGGCGCCGGGATCCCCAAGTTTTGCACCGCAGGCTGCGCCGAGACCATCTATCTTTCCGGTATCATGGAGACCCTCACCGGGGTGAAAGCTGGCCCCGGCGGACCGATCGATCCCGTGAACACCCCTATGTTGGCCGAGTCCTGGACGATCGCTGACGACCTGGCCTACATGGACTTCAAGCTCCGGGATGACGTCAAATTCCACGACGGGAGCTCGTTGACGGCCGAGGACGTTGCGTTCAGCTACAACAACGCCAATGCCGACCAAAATCCAGACAGCATTCACGGCCAAGCCGGCGACTTCGCCCCCTTCATTGGGCTAGTCGAGGCGATAGACCCCCTCAACGTCCGGATGAACTTCACAGTGATGTATTCGGCGATGCCCCTGCGCTACATCGGCCCCTTCTACCAGAGCGCAGGGATAGTCTCCAAGAAGGTCTTCGATAAGTTGGGCGAGGAGGGGATGCGAACAGATTATACCGGGACCGGCCCCTTCAAGTTCGTCGAATGGCGGAAGAGCGAGATCATTACGGCCGAGGCCCTTCCGGAGCACTGGAGAAAAACCGCTTCGATTAAAGAGTTGATACTCCGAGACATCCCCGAGACATCTGCCCGGGTGGCTATGCTGGAAACCGGCGCGGCCCAGATAGCTGGAGAGCTGGCCTTTAAGGACGTAGTGCGGCTACAGAAAGATGGCTTCAAGCTTAACCGGGACAATGGTTACAGCCAGGAGCTTGCCTTATTCATCGCCGGCAACTACTGGTCCACCGTACACCCGCAAAAAGGCACCAAGCTGGAACGCCCCAGGATCGATAAGCCCTGGATCGGTTTCTATGACGACCCCGTGTCCATGGAGAACGCCCGCAAGGTACGCCATGCTCTGGCGATGTCCATTGACCGGGAAGGCATCAACGCCAGTATCATGGAAGGTCTGGGCGAGACCTGCTACCTGAACCAGATCTCCGTCAACCAGGAAGGTTGGAAGGAAAAGTGGGCGATTCCATTTGACCCTGAGGGAGCCAGGCAGCTCCTGAAAGAGGCCGGCTACGAAGGTGGCGGCTTCAACGTGGACATGTGGATCGGACCGGGCGGCCTGCGGGTCGAGCTAGGTGAAGCTATCGCAGGCGTGTGGCTCCAGGAGCTAGGTGTCACGACCAACCTGGACCGCATCACCTACACCAAGTACCGCCCCGGATTGGTTCAGCGCACCACCGATACCTTCTTCTTCTCCGCTGGTGACGAAGGAAAGACCGGATTCCCGGTGCATTGGCCCAAGGGCATGCAGGGTAGCGCCATCACCGATGGCGGCTGGGGCCCCGGATTCGAGGACCCCTTCTACTCCCAGCACTTCTTCAAGATGAACAAAGAGCCGGACGCAGTCAAGCGCATGGCGATGACCGAAGAGTACTTCGACCATGTCTGGGACATGATGCTGCAACCCTGCGTGATCGAGAATCCCTACCACCCGATGTACGACCCCAAGTTGATTTCCGAATGGAACATGCACCCAAGCATGAACGGAAACCTGAGCGGGGCGAACAGCTTCGAAACCGTAGTTCTTAAGTAAAGAACAACGCAACATGAGAGCCAGCCTGAACCGTGACCACGGTGCAGGCTGGCTCTTAGTATCTTCAGTGGTGCGGCCGGCCGGGTTGCGGTGGGCCGTATTTATGTGGTAAGTTTTTGGCACGTCGACGCTGGGCCCATGCTGGGGCCCATCCTACTCTTTGACCAGAAGAGTCTGGCTGAGTAGAAAGTGCGGTCCGGCGCGCATTTACAAGTGTAGTGTTCGCTGGTTGGACGTGGAGTATCTTCAATGTCTCGTTTTATCATTCGCCGAGTCGCCTACATGATGCTAACTATGTTGGTGGCCACGCTGTTGGTGTTCTCCCTGTCCAGGGTGGTGGGAGACCCCAGGCTTCTTTATGTGCAGGAAGGCGGGTATGGACTGAGCCCAGAAGCGTGGGACGCCCTGGGCGTAAAACTGCATCTGGATAAACCGGTGGCGGTTCAGTATCTGTATTGGCTGCGGGACGCGGTCCAGTTCGACCTTGGCGACTCCATGCTGGACCGGAAGCCCGTGTCGGAGATCTTGTACGATGCCATGGGCCCCACCCTGCAGTTGGCCTTCTTCGGCTGGATATTCGCGACTGCGGTGGGGATACCTCTCGGGGTCCTGTCGGCCGTCAAGCGGGGCAGCATCTGGGACTATCTGGGACGAGGAGTGGCCCTTTTGGGGCAAACCCTGCCGGTTTTCTGGGTCGGGATTATGGGGATCCTCATCTTTGCAGTGCAGTTGCGTTGGTTGCCCGTGGGCACAATGCCGGACGAATTTAGCTTCAAACACTTCATCATGCCGGCCATCACTCTGGGCTGGTTTTCTGCCGCCGGTTACCTCCGCCTTACCCGGTCGGCCATGCTGGACGTAATGGACTCGGAGTACATCAAGCTGGCTCGCGCCAAGGGCGTGAACGCCACGGTGGTCCTGTGGAAGCACGCCTTCCGCAACGCGATAATCGCGCCCCTGACCTTTTCCTCTTTGGTCCTGGCGGGCTTTATCACCGGCGCCATCGTGACGGAGACGGTTTTCTCTTGGCCGGGGCTAGGCAGGCTGGCATTTACCGCGGTGGACGACAACGACTTTCCCCTGATCGTGGGGCTGATGCTCCTGTTCACCTTCATGTTTCTCTTAGTTAATCTGTTCACCGACATACTCTACGCCTATGTGGATCCCCGGATCCGGTTTAGCTAGGAGATTATGGCAGAAGTAAGTACAACCCTCAGCCGCTCGCGGCTTAGGTTTCCGTCATGGCAAACCATTCGCTATGTGCTCCGGCGCTGGCCTGTCGCTCCCATCGCGATACTCATCATCTTGGTGATTGTGGGCGTGGCCGCGCCGCTCTTTGCTCCCTTTGACCCATTGAGGGTAGATCTACCAGCTCGGAATACTCCTCCCTTCTGGGTTCCAGTGGAAACTGAGCTGAGGACCGTGAAACAAACGGTAGATAAACTGAGCGAGGAAGACCGGCTCAATATTTCCCTGAGGAATGCCCGTAAGATCAAAGAAGATGCGGCCGTGGGCGACGTCATATCGGTCATTACAACGCCGGCCGGCAGCTTTAAGCATCTATTTGGCACCGACCAAACGGGACGCGATGTTCTGAGCCGAGTGATATTCGGGGCCAGGGTGTCGCTGATGGTCACCGCGGTTTCCCTCACCAGTGGGGTGGTCATTGGTGTTGCGATGGGACTCATCGCCGGATATGCGGACCAGATCTTCCCAAAGTATGGCAAGCATCTGGACGAAGCTATCATGCGGGTGGTGGAGATTACCTTCGCGGTACCCGTTATATTAGTGGCGCTGGTCATAGTAATCGTCTTCGGGAAGAGCTTCATCGTTTTGTTGGGCTTGCTGGCCTTCGTGGCCTGGAACGCCTTCCCACGTAACGTGAGGGCCGAGGTCCTCACGTTGAAGACTTCGGATTACGTAGCCTTGGCCAGGATTTCAGGAGCCAGTTCATTCCGCATTCTATTCGTGCACATCTTCCCAGGTGTACTCAACACGGTGTTGGTGATCGCTACCCTGCGGGTGGGGCAATTGATATTGATCGAAGCGATCCTAAGCTTCCTGGGCGCGGGCGTCCAACCACCCAAGCCCGCTTGGGGCGCCATGGTAGCCGACGGACGGGAGTACCTGGGCAGTGCTTGGTGGATCGCCTTCTTCCCGGGTATTGGAATCTTCTTGGTCGTGATGTCCCTTAACTTCTTGGGAGACTGGATGAGGGACCGCTTCGACCCCAGGCTACGGCAACTCGACTAGCCTAGGAATGGCCTGGGCTACCGGTCTCCAAGAAAAACTGTATATAGGAAAAGATTATCTTGGCCACTGCTAATACATCGGAAGCTCCTGTACTAAAAGTAGAAAACCTGCGAACCTACTTTCGGACCCGCTGGGGTGAAGTCAAAGCGGTGGACGGCGTCAGCTTTGAACTCCGCAAGGGCGAAACACTGGGGATTGTTGGCGAGTCTGGTAGCGGAAAATCCGTTACCGTGCTGTCCATGATGCGCCTTATTCCCATTCCGCCGGGCCGGATAGTGGAAGGCACAATCACCCTGGACGGTGAGGACCTGCTGCAACTATCCGAATCCGAGATGAGCAAGGTTAGGGGCAGCAAGATCGCCCTGATCATTCAAGACCCCATGACGTCCCTGAACCCGGTGTTTACCATCGGCAATCAGGTGACGGAAGCTATCAGGATTCACCAGGACATTCCCAAGCGAAGCGTGATGGAAAAGGCCCTAGAGGTGTTGCGTAAGGTAAACATCCCGGCGGCCGAAACCAGAATACGTGATTATCCCCACCAATTGAGCGGCGGGATGCGCCAGAGAGTCGTGGGGGCCATCGGTATTTCCTGCCAGCCCTTGGTGTTGATCGCCGACGAGCCGACCACCTCCCTAGACGTAACGATTCAGGCCCAGTACCTGAAACTGCTGAGGGACCTGCAGCAAGAATCGGGCATGTCACTGATTTTTATCACCCACGACTTCGGCATTGTCGCTAAGATGTGCGACCGAGTGGCGGTGATGTACGCGGGAAAGATCGTGGAAGAGGGCAGCGTGCGGGACATCTTCAACAAACCGTCCCACCCGTACACCGAGGCTTTGCTGGCTTCGGTACCTAAAATGGAGGAAGACGTAGACCGGCTGTACGCCATTGAAGGCCAGCCGCCCTTGTTGCACGACCTGCCGGTGGGATGCTCCTTTGCGGACAGGTGTCCCTACGTCATGGACCGGTGTCGCGAAGAATATCCTCCGGAGTTCCCGGTGGATGAAGGCCACTACTCGGCTTGTTGGAGACTTGCATGACCACTCCTGTAACTACCTCGGGAAACGGCCAAGATCGCCCAGTGATTCTGGAGGCCAGGAACCTGAAAAAGTACTTCCCTGTGACCCGGGGAATCGTACTGGCGCGGGTGACCGGCTATATCAAAGCAGTCGACGGGGTTTCTTTTCAGATCCGGGCTGGGGAAACTTTGGGCATCGTCGGAGAATCAGGCTGCGGCAAGACCACTACCGCCAAGATGGTGCTGATGTTGGAGCAACCCACCGAGGGCAGCATTTATTACAACGGGCAGGACATCTACCAGGCCGACGAAGCCGGACGCAAGGAATACCGTAGCTCGGTGCAAGCAGTGTTCCAAGACCCCTGGAGTTCACTGAACCCTAGGATGAGGGTCAAAGACCTTATTGCCGAACCAATGGTGATTAACTGGCAGCTATCCAAGCCTGAGATACGGGAGAGGGTTCTTGAACTGCTTCAGGAGGTAGGTCTTAGCAGTTACCATGCCAACCTATATCCCCACGAGTTTAGCGGAGGACAGCGGCAGCGTTTGGCCATCGCCAGGGCGCTTTCGTTGAATCCCAAGATAATCGTACTGGATGAGCCTGTATCGGCGTTGGACGTGTCGATCAGGGCCCAGATCATGAACCTGCTGAAGGACCTGCAGTCGGAATACAACGTCAGCTACATGCTCATAGCCCACCACCTGGCTACGGTGCGGTATATGTGCAACTGGGTGGCGGTCATGTATCTGGGTCAGGTGGTCGAGTTGGCGCCGGTTAAGGAGCTTTTCGACAATCCGCTGCATCCCTACACCAAGGCGCTCATGTCGGCGGCCCTGCCTTCCCACCCAGACACTGAACAGGAAGAGATAATTCTGACCGGTGAAGTGCCCTCTCCATTGAACCCACCGGAAGGTTGCCACTTCCATCCTAGATGCCCATTTGTGATGGACCAATGTTCTCATGTAATCCCGGAAACCAAGGAAATCACCCCTAACCACTGGGTGTCCTGCCACTTGTATTAGAGTCTCTACCGTGCCACCCCGGTAACCGTGATGCGGCGGGTTCTTCTGCCCGGGTTCTTCTGCCCGGGTTCTTCGAGGACCACTCCGCGCCCCAAGGATGATACCTATCGCGGTCGAGCGTTTCCTAGCCTCCACAGCGATCAGCGTGACTCCTCAGTCTCTTCGACGCGATAGACCCGAACTGCGTGACGTTTTATAGTTTCGTGGTATCCTACGGGCACAAACGTTGGGGGATTTATTTTACTTGGGGAAGCTACGCCCACATAGAAAAACTCCTGGCGCCAAGGAACGGACCCCATCAATCAGTCCAAGACTGGTAAGCAGCCTCTGTACTACGGCTGGTACATCGTTTTTACCTGCATGTTCATTGCCTTGGTGACCAACGGCGTGCGAAACAGCTTCTCCATCTTCATCATCCCTTTGGAGACGGACTTTGGCTGGAGCCGGGGAGAGCTTTCAATAGCCGCGTCTGTAGGATTTTTCGCCAACGCGGTGACGCAACCTTTCATAGGCCGGATATTCGACTGGCAAGGCGGCCGCCGGGTACTTCTGTTCAGCATGATCGTCTTCGGCGTCGCAACAGTTCTACTGAGCCTCACATTCCACTTCCTGTTCTTGGTTTTCCTATTTGGCGTCGTATCGGGCATCGCCGCAAGCGGCACTTCCTTGAGCAACACCATGGCGCTGGTCAGCAGGTGGTTCCGCCGGAGACGCGGCACGGTAACGGGGATCAACGCCACCGGCCTGGCTGCGGGCGGCTTCTTGATCGTCCCCTTCGCCGCCTACATGCTGGAGGCAACGAGCTGGCGGATTACTTGGGCGATTCTAGGTATGTTAGTGCTGGGATTAGGGGTACCTTTGTCATACCTGTTCCTGCGCGATGACCCATCAAAGATGGGGCTACAAATCGATGGCGATCCCGAGCCACCAGTCGAATGGCCAACGGAAATCCCGGCCCGGCCCCGCGGACCTTTGGAGGTGGACCGGTGGGCTCAGGCATTTCGTTCTTGGCCCATTTGGCAGTTGTCCGGCTCCTATTTCGTGTGCGGATTTACCACGTCGATCATTTCGATTCACTTTGTGCCCTTTGCCATTGGCCAAGGGATTTCCCCGGTGTTGGCGGCCACCATCTTCAGCTTCATGATGGCCTTGAATATGGTCGGCAGCTTGGGTGCGGGATATCTCTCTGACCGGTTTGGTGGAAGCAAGAACTTGCTGGCTCTGGTTTACTTCTGCCGGGGCAGCGCCTATGTACTGCTGTTGTTGGTGCCTGGGGCCATGGGATTGTGGGTTTTCGCCGCGGTCGCCGGACTGTCTTGGGTCGCCACCAATCCGTTGACCACCTCCTTGACGGCCGATGTTTACGGCGTTCGGGCCCTGGGGACCATCGGGGGGATCTCCTTCTTCTTCCACGCTATGGGGGCCGTCATCAGCGTGCCCATGGCTGGATTCCTTTACGACGCCACTGGTTCCTACACCATTCCTTTTGCCATTGCCGGGTCTCTGCTCTTCCCCGCGGCATTATCGGCGTTCACCATCCGGGAGCGCAAATACTCCTCGCGTTATACAGCGGCGCCGGCCATCTCGGGCGCCTCCGGAGATTGATCCGCGATGTCGTGGGGTTCACCTCTGTCGATTGTTGCCCACGGTGGCGAGTTGGATGTCCACCTGCTGGGCTGGATCAAGGACCTGCTGGATGATCTGTTGGGCGGCTTGGGCGATTGGGGAGTAGTGGCCTTGGCCGGCGCTATGATCTTGGTCATCCCAGTAGGTTTAATGGTTCTGTACTTCTCACAGCGCAAGCGAGGGGACTACGATGCCGCGGTCGACTAATATTGAGTGCGACGTTCCGGCGAGTCTCATATCGTTCGTCTAAGGTCTAATGCCCGCCTTGGCGCAAGCCCATGCGGGCATTGCTTGTCACCTGGGAACCGGGCACGGCTGTCGATTCGTGATGGATACCCATATTTTGTCTTCATTCACTTGCCCCGCGCCCTAAATTGACCTCGGCCTAAGTGGTTACTATAATGGGTAGCCTCAGGCACTAAAAAGGCCAATGGTCCTCGGCGTTGTATGGCGCGGTCCGCCCCGGCATCGAGGAATAAATCTGGGAGGAAATTGGATGGTTAATCAACAAGCGGCGCTATTGAGACCCGAGACATTGATCGCAGAGTTCAAAAAGATTGGGGTGACTCATATCGTCACCATACCGGATAGCGAAACCAACTATCTTTACGAATTGATGCAGGAACAGGACTGGCTCAGTGTTGTCCCCGCTTCTCGCGAGGGGGAAACGTTTGCCATCGCCCTCGGCCTCTCGGTAGGCGGGAAGGTGCCGGTCTGCCTGATCCAAAATACCGGCATGATGGAATCTGGCGATTCGATCCGGGGAATGGCGCTGGACGCCGGTTTCCCCTTGCTCATGGTTGTCGGGTACCGGGGCTGGAACCGCCACGGAGTCATAACCGATACGGCGGCGAGGTACACCGAGCCCTTCCTGAACGCCATGGGGGTTAATTACTACTTGGTTGAGACCGACGAAGATGCGGAACGTATCTCCATCGCATACGAAGAGGCCAAGACCAACAATCGTCCAGTGGCAATCTTGGTGGGAGATGAATACCACGGCTTTAACAGAATATGACCCGGCACGGTCTTAAAGAATCAATCAAGTAATCTTGAAATCATCGGAGGCAGATTTTGATTAACGCGGATGATATGTTCCGGACGTTTCAACCACTTCGGGAAGATGCACTGGTTATAGTAACCGGAACCGCAGGGAAGCACTGGGCAGATCACACCACCAAGCAGAACCGCGACCTTAATATGGGTGGGGCTATGGGTCACACGACTCCGGCCGCCCTGGGGTTGGCGCTGGGTTTGCCGGACGAGAAAGTGGTGCTGTTCGATTCCGAAGGCGCCCTACTGATGAATCTGGGCATCATCGCTACCATCGCCGGGCAGGCGCCCAAGAATTTCGTGCATCTGCTGATGGATAACGAATGTTATGCCACGACTGGGGGACAGCCCGTCCCCAACGCCCAGGATATCAACTATGCCGGCATGGCCAAAGAGGCCGGCTACGCTGCGGCCTACTCCTTTGACAACATTGAGGACTTCGCCACCAACATTGGAAAAATCATGCAGGAAACCGGGCCGGTGTTCGTGGCGATGAAGATTGTGCCGGAGGTAGAGAACGAGCCCATCGGCCAGCGCACTCGCCGGCCAACCCGTAGCCGGGCCGAGACGATCCGGACCTTGCGGGAGGAGTTGGGAATCTCGTAAGCAGGACCTAAGCCTGATCGATCAACACAGGATCGCTAATGGATTCAGAGCCTCCGGAACAGTTTCCGGAGGCTCTTATTTTCGGGATCTGTATACGGTATATTGGCCCTGATTTCAAGCCATAATCGCCGTTCGCCTTGACATCAATGACTGAACCTATATCATCAAGGCGACGGAGCAAAGGCCCCCAATAGTACCGTCAGTATCGCGAATATACATTAAAGGTTTGGCGGCTGAATGAGGTTTGAGGAGCGAGAGGTCTGTTTTGCGCCCGTGCTTCACGCGCGAAATCTCGCCCTTTGCGCCATCTTCTTCCTGATCGTTCTTCCCGCCCTTTTGGCTCTCCTCATTCCCCTTTACCTGGTCGTTATGGTGCTTACTTTGGGACGCGGCAAACCCAAGGAGGAAGTTGGCTGCGCCATCAAACGGCTCTGGTACGTGGCAAGCCACTGCAGGAGAGGCAACGACGACGCGTCATTGGTGTTATAGATCTGGAAGCCGGAGCAAACGAGGCTTGGAGATTACTTGGCAGTCACTCATTTCAAATACATCATGGGGCAGGTGTTGAGAGAGCGGGCATCGGCCGCTTCCGCGACAACCCCTCACAAACTGATAGTAGCACGCCGGGGCTACTTTGAAGGACAGCCGGCCTATAACTTGAACGAAGCGGACACCGGCGAGTTCCGGGGCTGGTTCTCCGAAGACATGCTGGAGCCCTACGAAACGCCCCTAGTACCAACCCCGGCCGAAAACCCTGACAGTTCCAACGGCAAATGACTTTAACAAGTTATTAGAGTGGCTGTTATCCAGCCCAGTCCGGCGGAACGTGGAAACCGGCCGGGCGCCCGAAAGTTAGATCAGCCGGAAGCGTGCCAGCGGACGAACTTCAACCCCAAGCAGTATGGGTCGGGCCAAGAGGATAGGGAAGGGGCGCAATTGGGACACTCGGTGTGGTTGTGGCTGCCGCCTTCACTACAGGCTAGACAGGTGCAGATGTACTGGTTTCCGCAAGTGCGGCACATGTGCGGGTGTTCTACCGTGATCAGATTAGATAGCGACATTGACGCTTTCCTCGGCGCTTAGCTGCCTTGATCGGCATTTCCAACCAGACAACGGCGTATTTAGATTGGGGCCAGTATATGGGAATGCCCCGGCACTCCCGTTGCATACCGCGAACGGGGTTGGGCCAAAATGCGCCGCCTGCCAGTTGCGCCTTTGCTAACTTAGTCTGCGGCTAGAGGAAAGTATCAAAAAGGGTGCCAACACCGTCACCAGATGGGCAGCCCACCCCGCCACGCACGGGGGGCAAGGGCGGACGATCACGAGAATTCCCGGGCCAACACGGTGAGGCGATCATGGTGTGATTGCTGGAAAAAGCTCCTCGATGCTGACCACACGGGGCGCCAGACCCTGGTCCACCACATACTGGGAGAGTCCCTCTAAGGCGGGCCGGTTGGACTCGACGCCGTAGGACCAGTAGTCGGACCCGAAGATCCGCCGGCTTTCCTCCAAGTGGTCGATGAGGAACGGCAAGGTTAACGCCAAAGCGTCGGTGTCGTACAATCCCCCGACCGCCAGCTCCTTGGCCTGAGAAAATGCATCGTACAAACTTGCCGCAACCCATGGGTGTTCACGGTGGACGTCTTCCCGGATTACCACGGTGTGCATGATGGGGAAAATTCCGGTTCGCCGGTAGTAGTCCTGCTCCACCTCCTTGAAGTTGGGAAACAGGCGGGCGATCGTCGGAGAGCCGTCCAAGAACAGGTTGGGGATGTAGGTGGCGAACAGAGCGTCCAGTTCGCCATCGGCCAGCATTCCCTCCAAGGTCTTATCTTCGGGTATGAACTCCAGGTGGATATCGGATGGCAGGTCCAGGGGAACTAAAGGCGCGGGCGCGGGTGTATCCTGTCCGCCCATGAACCAAGTCATCTCTTGAGGCGAAACTCCGTACTCGTGTTGCATCAGCCCTTTGATGAATACTCCGGCGGTGGAACTGTATTGGGGCAAGCCTATCCGTTTGCCCCGCAGGTCAGCAGGCTCGATGATGCCGGCATCGTGGCGGACGTAGATGCAGTCGTGGCGGAATATCTTGGAGAGCATCACCGGTATGGCCACGAAGGGGCACTGATCTCGAGCTTTTAGGATGACATAAGACGCCAAAGACATCTCCGACGCGTGGAACTCCTGGTCTTGGAGCATGCGTGGAAAAATCTCCCTGGGACGCAAGACGGTGATGTCGAGATTGATCCCTTCAGGCTGAACACGTCCGTCGGTCAATGGCCGGGTTCGGTCATAATCCCAGCAAGCGATGTTGAGGTCTAGATTCGGCATGTGGCCTCCGGTGTCGTCTGGTCTTGATTAACCCCGGCATCAGCCGGGGTAGCTAACGTCTGACAGACATGTTACCCCAATAATGATCAATGAGACGGTTGCCGGCTTAAGACGCCGGCCGGTTCCCCCGTCTCCATCAGCGGACGATCTGGAATACACTGACCGAAGCCAGGGACCCCAGCCAGTTGGCCCGGTAAGCGGGATAGTGAAGCGCCGAGGGTAAAGCGGCCTGAATTGGACTCGTTTAGCCGTAATGAGGCGGACTTCGGTGGCAATGTTGTAATCGTGTCGAGCTGTCCAACTTGACGAGTCTTTTGACGCATTGTCGGGGATTAAGGTCTGTTAAAAACCCACCGCCTGGGCAAGGCTAGTTTCCACAGAAGCGTACAACAGGAATACAGAAGGGAGTGGAACTGGCGAGGGGAGGGTTCGGCTTCCGCGGCACATGATGTATATCGGATGGGTGGTGATTGGTCATTAAGCAAGAAAGGCGGCCAGGGGGGCCGCCTTTCGCATGATTCTTTTAGAGCGATTATGGTGTGGTTAACGTGATTATCAATGTGTCGGTTCCGGTAAGTCCACCGGTATCCAAAGACCGAGCCTCGATCGTGTGGGGGCCAACCTCGGTTACCGAGCCGTTGATGTTAGCGATGGTGGAGCCCAGAGCATTCATCGTAGCCCCGGTCACCGTGGCCGAGATCCCGTCGATGTACCACTCAAGCGCAGCCAGTAGAGTGGCGTCGTTGTCATTGTCGTCGGTAACTGTGGCGTTAAAGACTAAAGTAGGTGTTCCGGCGGTCGTCCCGGCCGTGGGACCCGTCACGTTCACTATTGGCGCAGTGTTTGCTGCGGGAGTGCTCACATCCACTGAGGCGGTGCCGGTCGCACCACCGCTGTCGGTGACGGTGAGGGTTATACGGAACTCGTCAGATGCGGAGAGAGAGACGAAAGTACCGCTGTTTACCCCAGTTGCGGTTTGCAATACATTCCCCAGGTTGGACGTACGTACGAGCACCCAATCCATGTCGGCGGCTGGGATAGTGCCGTCCTCGGCGTCCAAACCAAGACCGCTGAAGGCGATGCTATCGCCGGTTAGAGTAGCCGATAGTATTGTCGCCAACGGCGGAGAGTTGGTGGGTGTTGGCGACGGTATCGGCGTCGGCGTAAGAAATGGTGTCGGCGACGGTGAAGGGATAGTGGATGCGGGCACAGGGGTGCTCGTCGCGGAGGCGGCCGGGTCCTTGATCACCACTGCCAGCCGTCCCGCAACGGGCACGAAGATGTCCTCAACTTGAATCGTCGAATGCTCTTCGGTATGCCAGCGGTAGACCCTGCTGACCGATGGGTTGGTGAGCAATCTTTCTTCCGGGACTATATTATCTCCGGCGGCGTCTTGGGCGACATCAAAGATGGTTAAAGCCCAGGTTTCGGTGGCCTCATTATGGGCTTTGGTGAGACCGGTGCGGTCCATCACCAGGAATAACTTCCAAGGCTCCTCGATAGAACCACCGGCCAACATGGTCAGAGTGTGGGCAAGAGTCGCGACACCCTCTTTCACTCCCGTAACGTCGCTGCCGTTAGCGTCGCTGGTAGCCGTTGTATAGTTCGGTGCAACCTGCCAAACATGGGCGGCGCCCGTCGCGAGGATATCGGCATCCACGCTAACCTCATGTCCGGACTTCCAAATATTGTCGGTACCGAAAGTAATCTCTAGTTTTCCTACTTTGCTGCCCGTCGGCAACGACCGGCCGCCGAGGACGAATCCTCCTGGCCCTTGGACCCGGAGTTCCTCCAGCGCCGCCCTATTTTCCCCCATTTTCAAAGTGAAGGTGACGACCGGATTGCCCAAGGGCGTTGTGTCGCTGAATGAGGCGTTAAACCGGCTATCTGAAGGTGGGGCGAATGCGGCTCCGTCGTCAGCGGTGAAAATAGTGCCCTTGGCGGTTTCGATGCGGTAGCTCACCAAGGCTGCAGAATTGGGAATTTTCTTGAGGAAGTTGGGAACGAAGGTCTTGGTTGGGTCCTGGGGTAACCGGGCATCGAAGTCGATCTCCCTTACACCCAAGTCCTCCTCGCCGCTGGGTAAAGCTGATACCGGATAGGTTTCGGGAAATGTCTCATTCAAGAAGCGGTCGGCGGCGGTCTCCATGGCACTGGCGTCGCTGAGGATCTGGGCGTTTATACCTTGCCCTCCAAGGCCGGTCACAGCACCGGTGGCGATTCCAGTTAAGATCCCTATGATGGCCATCACTGCCAGCAGTTCGACCAGGGTAAATCCTTCGGCGTTTCGCCGAATGGCCACAAATTTGGCGCAAGCTTCGGCCATCGAAGATGATACAAACCGGGAGCCAAATTTTAAGGTTTTCGACGTGCTAATCACAATAAGCTCGTTTCCGCGGGTGGCCTGAACCGCCCATTCGAATACATTTGATTGTGCGCTTCGCCCGCCTTGGCAGAATCACCCTTAATAGTGATTTCGGGGTGAAAAAGGGATTAGCCCGGATGGGAGCAAAGGGGGTCTGGCGGTGGTGTGACGAATCGGATGATGGAGATTTGGGCACCGGTCCTTCGATCGGGCATCTAGTATAATTCGGCCATTCTCCACAGCCGTAACGAACTCCAAGTCCGGTGTGTGGCAGTAGCCTAGCCGGGAACGATCGGTGACAGATTGGCCTTGCTCGACTTCTTAAACGACGGCGACCCGCCAGAGAAACCCGTTCACCGTTTAGTAGCTCTGATCCCTTTGGCGATGGTGCTGTTTGCCGTCGCTTATAACTTTTACAGTCTTTACCCGGAAGTTGGGATCCAGGTCCTTGACCTGAACGACAGAGTGCTGCACCTGGCTGCCCTGGATCGGGCGTCGATAGCCCTGGATCTTGGGACCGGCTTTACCGATCCATGGTTGGATTCCATCGGGATGGGCTATCCCCTATTCCACCACTATCAACATCTGCCCTATCTGGCGCCGGCTCTGGTCCAGGCGATCTCCATGGAGTCCTTTGAACTATCCGATCGGTTGATCTGGACCAATTACCTGTTGCTGGCCTTGTTTCCCATTCCGGTTTATTGGGGTATGCGCCGCTTTGGATTTGGCCGCTTCCCTGCTGCTTTAGGGAGCTTGATCGCGCCGCTGATAGCCACCAACGGCTTATTCGGTCTGGAATTCGGTAGCTACATCTGGCGGGGCCAGGGGTTGTACACCCAACTCTGGGGAACGTTCTTGCTGCCGCCGGCTCTGGCCCTGGGTTACGGAGTGCTGCGGCAAGGGCGCGGTTATTTTTGGGCTACGCTGCTCCTTGGGGCAACCATGATGTCCCATCTACTCCTGGGGTACATCGCCTTTTTGGCCATGAGCGTTCTGTCCCTGATACCGGCGATGGGAGCATGGACCTCAGGAGTCACCCTTCCCGAAGTCCGGCGGAGGATCATGCGATTGGCGCTTCTGTCCGCCTTGGTATTCGCGGTGACCAGTTACTTTATCGCTCCCTTCCTGATCGACAGCTCATATCTGAATCGGAGTGTTTGGGAGGTTGCGTCAAAGTACGATATTTATGGCTACGAATTGGTACTGGGGACACTTTTAAAAGGGGACCTGTTTGACTTCGGCCGGCTACCTGTCGTGACGATTCTGGCCGCGGTTGGCCTCGCGGTCTGTTTCCGGCGATGGAAGGATGAGCGGTTTTGCGCTCCGGTGGCGATATTCGTGTTATTTCTCCTTCTCTACTTCGGCCGCCCGACGTGGGGCCCCCTCTTGAATCTGCTCCCCATGGGCCAGGATCTTCATCTTCACAGATTCATTGCCGGGGTGCATCTGGGGGGTATTTTTCTGGTGGGCATCGGGCTGTCCCTTTCCTGGCAATGGGCTCTCTCCCGTTCCAACTTGCGGGCTCTGGTTGTTCCGGCGGTGATAACGGTATTGGTTCTTGTTCCTGTCTACATTGAAAGGGGTTCTTATCTGGCGCAAAACGGTAGATGGATGGACGAGAGCCGCCAGGCGTTCCAGCAAGAGCAGCAAGACATAGATGGGCTGCTGGAGAAATTGGCGGCGCTGCCACCGGGCCGGGTGTACGCCGGGTTGGCCGGTAACTGGGGTAGTGAATACCGGGTTGGAGCGGTGCCTATGTACGCTGTTCTGAGCGGTCCTGGCTTGGATATGTTGGGGTACCTATACCATGCTCTATCCTTGAACGGTGATATTCAGGTCCTTTTCGATGAAACACTATTCGAGCAGTACAACTTGTTCAACGTTCGGTACGTCGTCGCTCCAGCGGACCGCGACTTCCCGGAGTTCGTTCAGCCGCTGCAAGAGTTCGGGCGGCACCGCCTATATGAGGTAGCCACCACCGGATACTTCGACCTCGTAGGCTCAGAGCTTTCGTTTCGCGGAGAGAAGAAGGGATTCTATCCGGCGGCTTCCACTTGGCTGGCCAGCGGGCTACCGGGTGTGAAGCATCACCCATCGATCAAGTTCCAAGGGGAATCTGGGGATGCAGAGCCGGCCTTCTTGCTCTCCAATGCCGAAAACGTGATCGGACAGGCACAAACACCGGCGGGTCCGGCCCGGGGACATGTCTACGCCGAAGCCAGCGGAAGCAACATCTATTTAGCCGAGGTTTCAGTGGAGCGGGAAAGCGTGCTGATGCTTAAGTCGACGTATCATCCCAACTGGCATGCCTACGTGGATGACATGGAAGTGAAAACGGTGATGTTAATGCCCAGCTATATAGGAGTAAAGCTTGCCCCCGGCGACCACGCGGTCCGCATGGAGTACCGGCCTCGTCCACTCAGGGGCATCCTGTTGGTTGCGAGTCTATTTGTTCTCGCCCTGATCGCCCTAGTAGAGCGGCATAGAGAGCGGATCAGCCTTTGGTTGACCGGACTGATTTCGGACCGCCTCGCCGCGCTTAGAAAGGGTTAGCCGCAGAGAAATCTGAGGCCGATCGGTTTCTCGATCCGACCGGCCCTACAAATGGAACACCACTGAACAAACTGGTTAGCTTGGCGGCTAAACGCCCCTGAAGGCGCCCGATTGGATCAATGGTTCCAGCCGGACCGAAGGGTCCAGCGGGTTCCTGGCCTTGGCCGAGGCGATGAAGCGGTCGGCGTCTTCCTGTAGCATCAGGTCCTCGCTCAGACGTTCTTCGCACACCCTAGTCACTGCTGCTATATAGGCCTCGTGGCTGGGGTAGCGCTCTTCTATGGACGGCCGGGGGTCGCGCTTGGCCTCCCGCTCTGCCTTGGTTCGGGCGAAGGGTACGAAGCTTCCCGTGTTCATCCACTGCTCCCCTTCGGCATAGCCGGCCTTGCGCAGGGACCAGCCGTTGCAGGTGCCCAAAGGAACCTCGATGTCCGGATAGCGCAAACCGGCGATGGTGTTGCCGTCCGTATCGATCTGGGGTACCCGCAAGGGATATTCTTCGCCGGGAACCGGCTCCGGCGGAAAGACGCTCATGATGCCGTGAGTCTCGAACTTGGGGCCGTAGTTATAGCGCATCAGGCGGCTCGGTCCTTTGGGAAGGGTGACGCCCGGAATCGCGGGATACCTCGTGAGAACCTCCTCGGCCTTTACCAGAGTGCCGTCCGCGGTGCTGGGTAAGAGTGACGGCGGTGGGGGCGTTCCGTCGGTTGCCCACCGGTCCAGGAGGACCATGATGGCCCGCCTAAAGGGGATGGCGGAGATGGCGTTGGGCGTTAACTGACCGATCCAATCGGGGTCGTCCAAGGCCCGCACCATGTGGGGCGCGCCGGTGAGATGGTACATGCGCGCGTTGGCGGGAATCTCAACGTCGCTGGCGTCGGTGGGGTTGGTGTGGGTGGGCGATACGTGACGCACCCAGTAATCGCCCTCGGTGTGGAGATGTATCACCAGCGGGTCGGTGCCGGGACGCTGCCACAGGCCCTCGTTGCGCTCCGTGAAAGGGTCGGGCACGGCGGCGAAGGTGAAGGGATAACACTCCGCCGGCCAGGAATGCTCTTCATGCTGGCGCGGATAACGCCCCACCTGGGCAAAGCGCTGGTTCTGGAACAGGCGCCCGCTGCCGGTGTGGGTATGGACGGCGTCGAAGACTGCCCGTCCGGCGGCGTCTTCGTTCCAGCCTTCGTAAACGAATTCGCGAATGACCCGCCCGCTCAGAGAGCCCCCGGTGCCATAGACCTTCTCCACGTGGCCTGCCAAGGGATTGGCGTTCCCGGCGTGGTCGTGGGTTTCGTTCTTCAGCATGGAAAGCAGGTCGCGGATACCCAAGAAGCCCAGGTTCATCACCCGCGACCCTTCGGTATCATAGATAAATTCGTAGATCCAACCAGTCTTGAAGCCGCCGTTGATGTATAGGTCGTTGATCGACGGTGTAAGCGCCACCTCCCCGTCCTTGGTCTCTGCCTTGGCCAATTCCCACTCCGAGTCCGCTATGGGAATCCGGGGGTCGGTTTCGTTCTGCCGCATGGTCAGGGTGGCGGTGGCCCGGTCTAGAACAGGATATGGCTGGACATCGGGGCCGCGTTCCGCGCCGGCGCTGACCCCCACCGAGAGGATGCCATCGGACATGGGGTTGAACTCCTGCCTTACCCGGCCCTGGAGCGGCTTGCCGTCTTGCAAAGCCAGGGGCAGATTGGCGACGATGTTGCCTCCCCGGTCAATGAGGTCGCCCTGCCATCCAGACCACACCAGGGTGTACCCCTGGCGCATCAGGAAACCGTCTCCAGCGTACTCGGGCTTGGACATGTCCGTGCCGACACCGTAGTTGAAGCCCAGAAGGCCCCGGTTGCCCCGGTTGGAAAACTCGTAGAAGATTCGCTGGTTCCCCCGGTCTAAGTCGACGGGCTTAATGATGTCCAACGTCCCCGAAAACTCGACCAGCCCTTGGGAATTGCGCGGGGCCAGCTCCAGGTCGACGATGTTCGGCAGACCCTGCTCTTCGGGGTCAATGGCGAAATGGACTTTCCCGAACAGGCGCTCGTATGGCCCGGTGTCGCCAAAAGATCCGCCACCGGCAAAGGGTTCTCTGCGTTCAATCTCGAGACGTATTTGGTTTCCGGCCATGATTATCTACCTCCGAGGGCGTCTTGGATGCCAGCCGCCGACAGTATACTTGGCATGACCGGTCGTGGCGACTCAATTATTGAACCCTCCCAGCTAAGCATCATCCCCATCTCGATTGTGACATCGTTAACAATGTTGACGTGAGACATCGCGCAGAATAACATGATGCCGTCACCCTCGTGGAACTGAATTTTGCTGTGCCTATCTGCTGGTCCATTGGAATGGGGAAGCGGGATTACCGCAGATAGCCAGACGGTTTCACAAGATGACCGGTAAAGGATTGCCATAGCCGACTCTTGACACGTGGCGGCCACTATGGTAAAACCATTACTATATTATAACGATTCAAAGGAGAGTAAGGATGGCAGATAAAGAGATAGCGTTGATGGCACACCTGATGCGCCGTGCCGGCTTCGGGGCCACCTTCGGGGAGTTGGAGGCCCGCGCCGCCAATGGCTACGAAGCCACGGTTGACGAGTTGCTCGATCCGGAAGGCCAACCGGAGCTAGAGCGAGACTTGATGATGCGGTATCAGCCCCAGTGGGTTTCCCAGGCCGGCCTAGAAGGTCAGCAGGAAGAATGGACCTACCGCATGATCAACACCAAGCGTCCCCTGGAAGAAAAGATCGCCCTGTTCTGGCACCAAATCTTCGTCACCGGCCATGCCAAGTGCGAGTACCCCAAGCAGCAAACCATCGAATTTGACATGTTCCGGCGCGATGGCTTGGGCAAATTCGACAATCTCCTGCAGGGATTGGCTAAAGACCCGGCCATGGTGTTCTACCTGGACAATTGCATGAGCCACAAAGACGCCATCAATGAGAACTGGGGCCGTGAGCTCCTGGAGCTGTTCTCCATGGGCGTCGGCATGGACGGCCAGATCAACTACACCGAGGACGATGTCAAAGAGTGCGCCCGGGCTTTCACCGGGTGGACCGTGACCAACTCCATACCCAGGTATCCCTACGGCAAGTACGAGGCCAAGTTCATCTACGACTCCGGCGACCATGACTTCGGCGAGAAGACATTCTTGGGCGAGACCGGGAACTGGAACGGCGAGGACATTATAAACATCGTCGCCAAGCAGCCCGGCACTGCCAGGTTCATCTCACGGCACCTCTATAACTTCTTCGTGGCCGATGAGCCCCAGGTTCCCGCCTGGCAGGACACTGCTCCCGGCGACCCGGAGATGATTAAGTCGCTGGAAGACGAGTACTTCCGGACCGGCTACGACATCCGCTCCATGTTGCGGGTGCTATTTAACTCCGATGCATTCAAAAACGCTCGCTTCACCAAGGTGAAGAGCCCCACGGAGACGGTGGTGGGCACCATGCGATTGGTGGGCGATTTTAGCATCCCCAAGCCCGGCATGAATGCCATGGCGCTTAACATCCGCTACATGGGCCAGGACCTGATGAACCCGCCCACGGTAGAGGGCTGGCATACCGGCCGGGAATGGATCGATAGCGGCACATTGGTCGAAAGGATCAACTTCACCGCGGATGCGGTGGGGAATACCGGCCACCCCGGTATCCAGGCCATCATTCGGCGTCTGGGCTCTCAAGGCCCGACCATCACGCCGGAGCAGTTGGTGGATGGATGTCTAGATATGTTGGGGGCTTACGAACTCGCTGACGTTACCCGGAACGAGATGCTCTCCTTGGCCAGATCCGAGGGCGAGATCCGCACCGGAACCAAGGAGTTCGAGGA
The DNA here is from genome assembly GCA_022450395.1 of Dehalococcoidia bacterium. Taxonomy (GTDB): domain Bacteria; phylum Chloroflexota; class Dehalococcoidia; order Lucifugimonadales; family UBA3495; genus UBA11650. Next base: position 25,660 of record JAKUQE010000040.1, read on the forward strand.
CCGGGTGGGCCAGATGCTCCAATCCATCGTAGCCACCACAGAGTATCTATTCGCATAGAAACCTCCTCTCCCCTTGTGGGAGGGGATTGAGGTGAGGGGTATCACCCCCATCCTGACCTTCCCCCATCGAGGGGGAAGGAAACGGTAGTAGAGAGGAGAAATAATGACGTCCACCAAGAAAGATCCGGTGTTGGTGGTGCTCCAGTTGTCTGGCGGCAATGATGGGTTGAATACCATCATCCCTTACACCAATCCCCTTTATAACGACAACCGGCCCGCCGTTCGGGTACCGGATGACCAAGTGTTACAGATAAATGACACCATCGGTTTCAATCCGGCGATGGCCCCGATGAAGCGCCTGTACGACGAGGGCAAGTTAGCCATAATTCAGGGTATAGGCTATCCATCTCCCAGCCGTTCCCACTTCCGCTCCATGGATATCTGGCACACCTGTGAGCCGGAAAAGGTGGGCGATGAGGGTTGGCTGGGCCGGACGATATCAGAACTTGACCCAACCAAAGAGAACGTGCTGACCGGAGTGAACTTCGGGCGCGGTCTTCCCAGGGCCATGGCGGCTCCCGGCGTCCCAGTGGCCTCGGTGGGTAACCTGGAGTCCTACGGCGTTCTCACCGGCATCGAGATAGAAGAACAGCGCGCCAAGGCTCTTGACGTGTTCTCCCGGGTCTATTCCCCAATGATCGGTCAAGGCCCGGTGCTGGACTACTTTGCCCACACGGGCCTGGACGCGTTGAAGGGCGCGGATATCCTCAGTACCGCGCCCGAGTCCTACTCGTCCACCATAGAATACGGCGCCGATTCGGTGGCTCAATACATGAGAAACATCGCCCAGGTGCATCTAGCCAATCTGGGGACTCGGGTCATGTACACCACGGCCCCATACAACAGCTTCGACACACACGCCGGGGAGTTGGCGAATCACACCAAGTTGTGGTCCGAGACTTCCAACGCCGTGGCCGATTTCTACGATGACTTAAAGGAGCACAACGCCAGCGACAACGTGGTACTGCTGGTATTCACCGAGTTCGGACGCCGGGTCCACGACAACGGCTCCGGGACTGACCACGGCGCGGCCGGCGTTGCCTTCGTCATCGGCGATGCCGTCAAGGGCGGCCTGTATGGCGAGTACCCGTCCCTGGAAGCGAACAAGCTGAACGAGGGCGACCTTGCATTCAACAACGACTTCCGTGGACTTTACGCCACTTTGTTGGAAAAGTGGATGGGTCTGGATTCCAAACCCATAATCAACGGCTCCTTCGAGCAGATGGCCTATCTTTAAAGGATCTGAGTCTGCAGGAACCTAACTTACTGAGAGGCTTATATGACTACTAGCACCGAGATTTCCCATATAAATCTGCAATACAGCCACACCATCGGCCGGGGCGAGCAGTTCGGGCCTGGATTTACCTATCCCATTCAGATGGCCAGGGGCGAAGGCGACCTGATGTACGTGTTATGCCGCTCGCCTGAGTACCGGCCGGAGGGCACTCGCATTGTTGTATGCACCGCCGGCGAAGAATACATAAATGTCTTCGCCAGGGGAGTCAGCAACCAAGGGCCCCACGAATACAACTTCGAAGATGGCTCTCTGGTTTGGCCAACCTGCGTCGCTTTAGACAGTCAACAAAACGTTTACGTGTCTGACGAGTGGCTGAACCGAATCTCCGTCTATAACAAGGACGGCGACTACCTCAAGAAATGGGATATAAGCGAGGGCGCCGGAGAAGGCGAGATCAACCGCCCATCCGGCTTGGCCTTCGACAAAGACGACAATCTCTATCTGGTGGACAGCTTGAATCACCGGGTCCAGAAGTTCACCAAAGATGGTAAGTTCCTGTCAAAGTGGGGTAAAGAAGGGACCGGCGACGGCGAGTTCAACCTGCCTTGGGGTATCGACCTTGACGCCCAAGGAAACGTGTACATCGCCGATTGGCGCAACGACCGGATCCAGAAGTTCACTCCTGATGGCAGATTCCTGATGAAGAGCGGTTCGTCGGGTTCCGGTGATGGACAGTTAAACCGGCCCACCGATGTGGCC
>JAKUQE010000041.1 GCA_022450395.1 Dehalococcoidia bacterium
TTAATTAGACTTGGCCCTCCCGGATGATTCCGGGATCGCGTATTAATCGAGTGGAAAAGGTTTTGATTGATGGTTTCTATATCCTCTGAGAAAATCACCCTGTCCAACGGACTCGACGTCATACTCCATGAGGATCACGCCAATCCGTTGGTAGCGGTCAACGTCTGGTATCACGTCGGTTCTAAAGACGAAGAACAGGGCCGCACCGGTTTTGCCCATCTATTTGAGAACATCATGTTCGAAGGGTCCAAACACCACAACAGCAGCCACTTTGACCCCCTGCAGAAAGCCGGGGCGAATGTAAACGGTTCCACCAGCTCGGACCGGCCCAATTATTGGGAAGACGTACCCTCCAACTATCTGGAGCTGGCCCTATGGCTGGAGTCCGACCGCATGGGCTTTCTCTTGGACGCGGTGGACCAACAGCGGTTTGATGTCCAACGGGACGTTGTGAAAAACGAGCGCCGGCAGTCCTACGAAAACCGGCCGTACGGGATGGCTTCCTGGGAGATTCAAGAAGCACTGTTCCCCATGCCTCATCCCTACCATTGGATGACCATCGGTTCCCAGGAAGACCTGGACGCCGCATCCCTGGAGGACGTGAAAGACTTCTTCCGCCGCTACTACTCCCCTTCCAATAGCAGCCTTGCCGTGGTGGGCGACTTCCAGCGGGACGAAGCTCTGGAACTGGTCAACCGGTACTTCGGCGATCTGCCCCCCGGACCGCCTTTGCCTCGTATGGGCCGCCGGGACTCGCCGTTGGCCGGCCGGGTCGAATTGGAGATGCGGGATAAGGTATCTCTACCAAGGTTGTATATCGCTTGGCCGACACCTCCGGACATGGACCCTGACGATGCTCCCCTAGACCTTTTGCAGGGGGTCCTCTCCGACGGCCTCAGCTCCCGATTGCATCGGAGTCTGGTCTACGAAAAGCAGATCGCCCAAAGCGCGTCCGTGCGCTACCACCCTGGGGAGATTGCCGGACAGTTTGTCGTCCAGGTGACCGCCGCGGAAGGACATGGTCTGGACGAGATGGAGGCTGCCGTTGACGCCGAGATAAGTCGATTGGCGACCGAGCCGCCCACCGATGAGGAGATTAACCGGGTAAAGAACCGGATCGAGTCGTCCCACTATCGCCAGCTAACGCGGATCGGCGGATTTGGCGGTCTTGCCGACCAATTGAACCACTACAACATCATGGCCGGCGACCCCGAAATGGTTAACACCAGCTTGGACCGCTATCTTGCCGTACAGCGGGACGATATTCTCCGGGTCCACGAATCGATCCTTGACCATCGTCAGGTCAGGCTACGGGTGATGCCGGAGCAGCCGCTCAAGCCAGCGGTCACCTCGGTGGACCGCTGGAAGATGCCCGAGCCGGCTCCGGAACCGGCATTCACTCCCCCTATGCCCGTTCGCCATCAGTTGAGCAACGGCATGGGTATTGCCGTCGTGGAACGCCGAGGCGCACCCATAGTCTCTTTCGCTTTGGTCCTTCGCGCCGGAGCCGTGGCCGACCCCGAGGACTTGCCCGGTTTGGCCAGCTTCACCGCTCAGATGTTGATGGAAGGGACCGAGGGTCGCACCAGCCTGGAAATCGCTAATGCCGCCGAGTTCATTGGGGCTCGAATCTCCTCGGACGCTCGTAGAGAATACACTCTTCTATCCAGCGAAACCCTAACCAAACACTGGCCGACCGCCCTTGAATTGATTGCCGACCTGGTCAAACGGGCCACCTTCCCTGAACACGAGCTGGAGCGGGTAAGGCGGGAGCATTTGACCGACTTGCGAAGGGGGAAAGACGACCCCACCGTAGTCGCGGAGCGTCTAATAGCCGGTCTGGTGTTCTCCAAGGATAGCGGCTACGGACACTACATTTTGGGCACGGAAGCCTCGGCGTCGGCCCTGACACGCCAAGACCTGCAACAGCTGTTCCAAGGGGTTTATACCCCGGGACGGGCGACGCTGGTCGTTGTGGGCGACACCAACCTGGAAGAGGTTACCGAACAGGCTCAGGATCTCTTCGGTGATTGGTCCGGAAATGGCGCCAGCTATATTCCCCGAACCGTCAACGACACGAACGGCTCGATGCCGGCCACCACGATATATCTGGTAGACCAACCGGGCGCCGCTCAATCGGTCATCCGTGCGCTCCAACCAACGATACCCCGCAATCATCCCGACTATTTCGGCCTTACGCTGGTCAACTATGTCTTTGGCGGCCAATTCTCCGCCCGCCTGAACCAGAACCTTCGCCAAGACAAGGGATACAGCTACGGCTATCAGTCGTCGGTCCATTGGTATCAAGGAACGTCCTTGGTATCAGCCGGGGGCAGCGTACAGACCGAAGTAACCAAAGAGTCTGTTCAGGAAACACTTAAAGAGTTCCAGGAGATTCAAGGTGAACGCCCGATCACCGAGGAGGAGCTTTCGGCGGCAAAAGCCGGCATCTTACAAGGTTATCCTGCCAGCTTCGAGCGGTCGGGGATGGTGTTGAATCACCTGATTCAACTGTTGGTGTTCGACCTGCCGGACGACTACTTCCAGTCGGTTGGCCCAGGGATAACCGCAGTTTCGCTGGAAGACGTACACCGTGTTGCCGCTGAACGGATTCAAACCGACAAACTCCAATTGCTGGTGGTGGGAGACCGCGAAAAGATAGAACCCGGTCTGCGGGAGTTGGGCATCCCCATGGTCTTGCTGGATGCTGACGGCGCCCGCATCGGCTGAACACCCGTAGCCTTAAGCACGCCGCCTTTGGGATGACTGATCTCTTTGACGACTCATTCCCGGCTAACGATGCCAAAACCGGGCGAGGGTAAGGTCGTTCTACCGGCGGGGCCTTTCTCCCAGCACCAGATCTAGGGTTTCCGTGGAACCTTCCCGGAACAACGCCACTTCTATTTCCAACCCGACGGAAAATTTCGTACGAAGCAGCCTGGTAAGGTCGGTTACCGTAGCAACCTTATTTCCGTCCATCGATAGAATAATGTCCCCGGGTCTGATTCCTGCTTGATCCGAGGGCCCTCCCCGTAGCACGTTCTGAATCACCACCCCCTCGCGAATGGGCAACCCGAGTTCCGCGGCCATTTCCGGTATCAGATCCGCCAGGAACACCCCCATCCAAGCCCATTTCACCCGGCCGTCGGTGATCAGTTGGTCGGAGACCAGGACGGCCGTCTCCATATTTATCGCAAAGCCGATCCCTTCGATCGTGGCTCTTCCGCTACCGCCACCGCCGCCACGGAGGACCGCGGTGTTGATGCCTACCAGATTCCCCCCCAAGCTTATCAGCGGACCTCCGCTGTTACCTGGATTAATCACCGTGTCGGTCTGGATCAGGTCGTATAGGGGAGAGCCTCCGGAGCCTCCGATCGTGCGGCCTAGCGCCGAGACCACCCCAACCGTGACGGTAGGCCCTCCAGGCAGCGCCAGCGCGTTTCCGATGGCGATGACCCACTCACCCACACGGAGATTGACATCCCGATTCAGAGGCAAAAAGGTTTCGAAAGTCCCAGGGATCCTCAATACCGCCAGGTCAGCCAGGGCGTCGGCGCCCACAAGTTCCGCTTCCAGTTGGCTGCCGTCGTCCATGGTGACAATAATATTTGTTGCCCCTTCTATGACGTGGTTGTTGGTCAACGCCAAGCCGTCACGGGAGAAGATCACTCCGGTCCCGCTGCCGAAATTAGACCGCCGGTTCCCAAACCGGTCCAGGACGATGGACTCGGCAACGATGGATAGCACCGCGCCCCGCACCCGCTCTACCGTGTCTGCCACGTTGGGCAGTTGCAGCATCGGAGCCGCAGATGGTTCGGCGGGGGCTTTTGTAGGCATCGCGGTGGGTTCGGGTACGGCGGTTGCCGGTGGAGGTGGGACGTTGGTAGCCGTGGGCAGCGGAGGTTTGGCTTCGGCGGAAACGGGTTCGGCAACGATTTCCGGGGCAGTGGCGGCCGTGGGCGCTTCCGTGGGAGCAACGGTGGGGGCAGGCTCAACTTCTGCGGCCGGCGCGGAGTTTGAGCAAGCAACGCCTACCATCAATGCAAGCAAAACGGCCAGCAATTGCCACGGGAAGGGTTTTCCAAGGAACCGGCCAGCCCGATTCCTCCCGGAATAACCCCAACAGGCATGCCTTTGATTCCCGGCTGTTGCCCACCCAATGCCGCGACTCATTATTTCGATCCTAAATGAGATGGTTGAGACGTGCCGAAGTCCTGCCATCAGTCCATCGGATTAATCTCGAAGATCCGGCTCTTTGCCGGTCACAGATTGCTCAAAGCTTCCTGTTGCGCCTTAAACAGGACCTCCATGCCTCCTGCGGCCAGGTCTAGCACTTCCACCACCCGTTGACGAGGGAATGGCGCAGCCTCGGTGGCGCCTTGTAGCTCCACCATATCACCGCTTTTAGTGAGAACAAGATTGAAGTCTACGTCGGCCCGGAAGTCCTCTTCATAACACAGGTCGAGCATCAATTCACCGTCGATTATGCCGACGCTGATGGCCGCGACCGCATCTCTGATCGGCAGCTTGGGCAAGATCCGGTTGTCGACCAGCATTTGCAGCGCCTGATGCAGAGCGACATACGCCCCGGTGATCGCGGCGGTCCGGGTCCCGCCGTCCGCTTGGATAACGTCGCAGTCCACCTGAACGGTTCGCTCTCCCAAAGCCTCCAGGTCGGTAACGGCCCGCAGCGATCGCCCGATAAGCCGTTGGATCTCTTGAGAACGCCCATTGATGCGCCCGGCGTCCCGGTCGCGGGCGGTTCGAGTGTTGGTGGCGCGGGGCAACATCGCGTATTCGGCGGTCACCCAACCCTTGCCCTGGCCTCTCAAGAATGCCGGTACCCGTTCTTCCAGGGAAACTGCGCACAACACTTTGGTGTCGCCCACTTCTATCAGCGCCGAGCCTTCGGCGAACTTCTGGTGATTCAAGGTGATATTAGCCGGCCGGCTTTCATCCCATCGCCGGCCATCCGCTCTAACCAAAATTGACTCTCCTCCGGAAATCAAACTGTTCACAGCCAAAGTTGCTCCCCAGTATACATGACCGGTTTTATCTTGGCCTCCAGTGCCCCGGGGAGCACCCGTCCATCACGGGTATTCCCTATCGGTCCTCACCCATAGATCGACGCCATCGCTGATGAACTCGATGGTCCCGTGCCGGTCAGTCCTGAACAATCCCTCCGGACCCAAGAATCGCTCCAAGCGTTCGGCCACCTCCTCGTGGGGATGTCCGAACTGGTTGTCGGCGCCAGAGGAGATAACAGCTAAAGTTGGGTTCACCTGGTTCAAAAAGCCTGCGGTGCTTGAAGTGCGGCTGCCATGGTGGGCCGCCTTAAGCACCGTGCTCTCCAATTCAGCGGAGGAACGCACTAGATAGCCCTCGGCAAAAGCTTCGATGTCCGAGGCCAGCATGAAAGACACCTGGCCATAGATGAGCCGTAGCACCACGGCATTGTTATTACGGTCCGAACCTGATCCGTTGAATGGCACGCCCGGTGGGTTCAGCACTTCCAAGGTTACTCCGGGTTCCACCTCCAACCGGTAACCCTCAGAAACCTTCACCAGGTCGATCTGTTGCCGCTTCAACTTGGCCTGCCACTCTTGGGACAAATCATCGTCCAAAGGGTTTTCGCCCACCACCACCGTCGCCACGTCGTACCGGTCCAGCACTTCCAGAAGCCCCTTACTGTGATCCCCATCCAGGTGTGTCATTACCACCATGTCCAAGCTCCGGTCCATGGCAGACATGGGACCTGCCAAAGCTCGGGTTGCGCTGGTTAGATCCGGTCCACCGTCCACCAACACCTGCTTCCCCCCTGGGGTAACGATCAGGATGCTATCGCCTTGGCCCACGTCGAAGAAGTAAACGTGGAGTTTCCCGTCGTGTCCTTGCAATACCTGATTCCAAGGGATCCCAGAGCTGACCAGCAAAGCCACGGCCAAGAAGACGAAACCCAAGGACCACTTGGCCTGACCTCCATGTTTCGCTAACCCTCCAAACAGACGGTCCGACGTTGCGATGACCCGGACCGCCGCTCCTTGAGCACGAGCCACCCGGCCCGGTACGAACATCAATCCCAACAACAGCCCATACCACGCCAACACCAGTGGCGTTCCTACCCAGGTCCCTGAAATACCCGGCGACGGCAGTACGGAGATCAACCCCAGGAGGTAGGACAGGGGCACAAAGGTTATCCAGCCGGCAAACTGCCCCAACAGCGGGTGCGCCAGACCCAACCCGCCGGTGGCCAGTGACCCGCCAAGGATGAAGGGCAACGCCGGCAACGCCAGCAAGGTTGCCGGGATGCTCGCCAGAGGGATCCGGTCGAAATTCGACGCCACCAGGGGCCAGGTGGCCAAAGTTGCCCCCAACGACACGATCAACGCCGACGATATCCAGTTTCCGGCTTGCCAGGCCAGATGCCTCAACCAAGACCCGGAAGCCGCGGCCTGGCGTGTGATTGCTACTGAAATCTTGGAATGGAGGGGCAAGACCAGGACGATCCCCGCCAAGGCGGTGAAGCTAAGCTGAAAAGAGATCTGTCCTAGGATTTTGGGATCGATTCCAACCATCACCGCGGCGCTCAGTGCCAGGGAAGGCAGAGCACTCCGAGGTCTGCCCAAGGCCAAAGCAACCAAGAACACCGACCCCATGATCCCGGCCCGCAACACCGAAACCGGAAAACCGCTGACCAGCACGTAGAACCAGATGGCCGCCAGCGCCAACAACAGATAAGCCGGACTTCGCCGCCCGAATATCCAGGTCGCGGCCATCATCGTCATGGCCATCAGCACCCCAACGTGCAGACCGGAGATGGCCAGCAGATGGGCAGCGCCGGTCTGGCGAAAGTCCTCCTTTACGTCAGGCGGGAGTTGGCCGCGAAGCCCCAGCAGCAACGCCTGGGCCAAGGCCGAATGGGGCTCCGGCAACGCCTCCTGTATCTCTTCAGCCAGGTTCCGCCGCAGTCCGAACATCCAACCCTTCCAGGCCGAAGCCGGCCGCCCATCTCCTTGGGAAATCAGCTCCGCGTTGCGGACCCAAAGGATCCCGGATATGCCCTGATGGCTCAGATAAGAGGGATAATCGAAGTCCTCAAAAACCTGGGGCTGCCGCAACTCACCCTCTAACAGCAGCGTGTCCCCATACCGAAAGTATGGGTCGCCGCGCTGGGAAATCAGACTTGGCGGAGGACTGGCGTAAACCAAGGCCTTGGCGTCAGGATGAGTAGTCTCACCCGCCCGGCTAATCTCCTCCACGGACAGCACGAACTTGACACGTCGGGCCGTCGCCTCAGGGTCGTTAACTACCCGCCCCCGCACCGTAACAATCTCCTTTTCCAGCACGGCCAACGGGTTGTCTGGGACCTCGAAGGCTTCAATGCGCAACAAGCCCGCTAACAAGACAACAATCAGCAAAACCGGCCAAAGAGACCGCCCCAGCAACCGCAGCATCACCCCCGCCGGTAGCGCGGCTACCAGCAACAACGCAATCGGTAGCAGACCTGCTTCGACGCGCAAGCCCAAGAAGATCCCTGCCAGCCAAGCAGCCGACAGTAAGGCCAGCTTCACGGTTGCCCCTTAATAACTAGTTGATTCATATTCAATCAAGTAAGCCCAGCGCCACCGGAACATCAAACCCCAATTTTACTCACCACGTCACGTAGTACAATAGAAAGTATCAACAGGAACGCGAAAATGTGAGTGCAATACGGCGTCCGGGACCTCTGAGGAAATAGGAAGCGGGCGAATCCCATTGCGGCTTTGGAGACATGATCCGTGGCGACTAAAGTAGCTGTTCTGTTCGTCATTGGCACTGTGGTGGTGGCTTGGTATTTTGTGATCTCATGGCTATGAGAATCCAACATCAGGACGGGTAAGTGGGGAGAGGACGAATCCAATTGCGGCTTTGGTGAGGGTGTGTCAGATAGGCGTCGCCGCCAAGGAGCTTTGATGGAAGACGAGCGAGAGTTTTTTAGCGACAAAGGCGTCAGGGTGACGCAGACCCGGTTCATCGTTCACGACCTAACCTACGCGATGACGGGCATTACCTCTATCCGGCGGGAAATCGTGAAGCCGTCCAGGGTCTGGCCTATCGTGGTAATCGTAATGGGCATGGGACTGGCATTGATGGCGGACGTCTTTGGCCTAATTATTGCGGGCGCCGGCGCGTTCTTTTTGTGGAAAAGAAAACCGGACTATACCGTGATGCTCCAAACGGCCTCGGGAGAGTCCAAGGCGTTGTCTAGCCAGGACGGGCCCTGGATCAACGGCATAGTGACCGCGTTGAACGAAGCGATTGTAGCCAGGGGATAGGGGAAGAATCCAATCGGCTTTGGTGAGGAGGCGGACTAAGTAGTATGGTCGGTGGCGGGATGTTAGAGCGGTTTGTTCATCTGATCCAAATTGGAGAGAACGTCTTGGCTACTGGACAGCCTTCCAGAGGCTTCTCAGTTGACCTTGTCGATTCTGCAATGTTCGAACAGTGGAAGACGAGCGTAATGTCCTTGTTGAGCGCCACGTCCACACAGGGCGGAGTTCATTTCAAAGCGTTCGAACAAAAGTGCACAGAACGATATCACTCTGAGGCGATGAAAGGACTAGCGATCCTCAAAGCTGCAAAAGATGACTTTGGCCTAAATATTTATTCAGCACCGCCAGGCCAAATAAACATAGAAGACCTACCTCTTCATCCTCGGATCGCCGCCGTATGTGTTGATTTATACCAGCACGAACACTACCCAAACGCCGTCCTCGACGCCTCAAAAGCACTTATCCATTTCGTCAAAGAAAAGTCTGGTAGATACGATCTGGATGGTGCTCCGTTGATGCGCCAGGTATTTTCAAAGAACGACCCTATCCTAGCGTTCAATGACCTAATTGATCAGTCCGATTTGGATGAACAGGAAGGTATGATGCACATATATGAGGGCGTAGCTCTAGGCATCCGCAATCCAAGAGGACACGGCTTTCCAGAGGATTCTCCTGAAAGGGCGTTGGAATATATCGGCTTGATCAGCTTGTTAGCAAATCGTCTCGAAGAAACCCACAAGCCCTAATGCGTCGCGGGAATTAAATGCTAGACCCAATCACCATATTGGACCATGTGATCCTGGTTATTCCGTGCCCTGAGTGCGGGACCGAAGTTCACGCCCCTTTTACGGCTGTTACCGGGGATGGTCAAGAGCTTCGCTGCCTCGGTTGCGACATGGGTTTTCAAATGAAGATTGGCGGTAGAGCTATGCCCCAGGTAGAGGCGGCTTTTCAGCGGATCCAATCTCTCCTTCTTTTTACCAGCCCCAGCCTAAGGACCCTCACCAACAGTAACCAATTCCCGAATCTCCCCCAAAATGGCCGGTCCAATTCCCTGGACCCGGGTGATTTGCTCAATTGAGAGGAAAGGCCCGTTCAACTCCCGGTCGGCCACTATGTCTCCCGCCCGCACCGGTCCTATGCCTGGCAGCGTTTCCAGCAACTCGGCGGACGCCTTATTCAGCTCAATTAATCCTCCAGAGGACTGACCCTTGTCGCTGAGTGGCTTTTGAGAAGCCGCTAGAGCTGAAACAACGTTTGACTCGGGATCCGGAGTATCTCCCATCCTTGGGATCTTGTATTGGGCCTCATCTTGAACCCGGAGGGCCAAGTTGACCGCTTCCAGGTCGGCTTCAGGGATACTGCCCCCGGCAGCCTCCAGCGCGTCGATCAACCGGTCCCCTGGTTTTAACGTGTAAACCCCCGGCCGGCGGACCGCGCCGCTGACGTAAACCTGGAGGTCAGGCTCGGCTTCGGTTGTTTGGGATGATTCGGTTCCGGCCCGAGCATTCCCGCCAGCCGAATCTTGGGGTGTAGGTAGGATTATCCGCACCGGGGGGTTGCCGCCGCCACGGCTGAATAACGCCACTCCGGCGATCACTATGATGACCACCAAAGCGGCCAGAACAACGACCGCTAATTTTTTATATTTCGATTCAGGCATGTCCATTCTCGAAGCCTTGACGGTTGTCTTGTGTTTAACGCCGGTATCCGATTATAATTTACCCCAGTTTTTGGCGAAAGGGGTCACAGTTGAGCACCAATAAAACCTCCACCGGCGAAGAGCTTCTGGCATTCTTTCGGGGCGAGTACGTGCCCATCAGCGAAGCGCGCGTCAGCGTCATGACCCACGCCCTGCACTATGCCACAGCCGTGTTCGAGGGAATCAGAGGCAACTGGAACGAAGAAAAGGGCCTTATACATATTTTCAAGCTACGGGAGCACTACGAGCGCATGCTCAGGGGCTGCCGCCTGCTGATGTTGGACATTCCTTACTCTTTGGAAGACCTCTGCCAAATCACCGTTGAATTGGTGGAAAGGAACGGCCACCGGCAGGACATCTATATCCGCCCTCTGGCTTACAAGAGCGCCGAGTTGGTTGCCAACCTAAAGCTGCAAGACCTGGCCAGCGACTTTACCCTTATTACCGTCCCCTTCGGCAATTACTTGGGCTCCGACGAGCTGCGCTGCTGTACCTCGTCGTGGCGCCGCCCGGAAGACACGATGATTCCCACCCACATCAAGAGCAGCGCAAGCTACATAAACAGCATCCTGGCCAAGACAGAGGCTACTCTGGCCGGATTTGATGAGGCCATCATCCTGAATCAAAAAGGTCATGTTTGCGAAGGCTCCGGCGAAAACCTCTTCATGGTGTCCCGCGGCCGGTTGATAACACCGTTGTTGGAAGACAACGCTTTGCCGGGGTTTACCCGCGAAACCATCATGGATCTGGCCGAACGGGAGTTCAGCATTGAAGTCGTGGAGCGAAGTATCGACCGTAGTGAACTTTATCTGGCTGATGAGGTTTTCCTGACCGGTACGGCGGCTCACCTCACGCCGGTGGTGGAGCTGGACAACCGGGCCATCGCCGACGGAAAAACCGGACCCATTTCCAGCAAGCTGCAGAGAATGTACTTTGACATCGTGGTGGGAAAGAATCCCAAATACCTCCATTGGTGCACCACCGCGCAGCCTCGCCTAATCACTGCTTAGGCAAGCCACAAGGCAAAGCCACACCCAATAAAGAACCACCGGTTTATGGGTAGGCTATCCTGGTTTTGCGTCCGGGATCCCTTTCAGCCGTTCCCACAGTCAAGATGCGCAAAAGGACGAAACTAGAGAATTTCTCCGGGGAGATGGCGAGTTGCCACCCAACGGGACGATCTGGTTGATCTGCGGCCTAGTCTCCTATCTGATAGGAGGACTGCCAACCGCGTACATCGCGGCGCGGATGCTCAAAGGCCAGGACATCCGGAAGCTGGGTGACCGCAACGTTGGGGCCGCCAACGTCTATCGTAACATCGGCCCAACCGCCGGTCTCGCCGTGGGCGCCGTCGACATAGCCAAGGGCTCGGTGGCGGTATTGCTGGCCCGCGTTCTTGTTGATTCGACGGTTGCCGAAATGATTTGCGGAGTGGCGGTTATCGCCGGTCACAGTTGGCCGGTCCACTTCCGGCTGAAGGGCGGACGCGGCGCGGCCACGGCAGTCGGTGTGCTAATAGCGACGATGCCCGCACTGGCGATTCCTTTGTCTCTGTTGGCGGGGGTGGTACTGTATTCGACCAAAAGCGCTTTGAAAACTCTGAGTTTTTTCCTTATCGGCGTGCCGTTACTGGCTTGGTGGCCCGCTCACTATTCCAACCCCGTAGTTATTTTTGCGCTGGGTGTACCGCTGATGGTCGGGTTTAGCCACTTCTTGAGTGTAATGCGGCGAACCGGTCCCGAATCGGTTGGTGAACCGGCCTTGCCCCGCGGTTGACTGTCTCCGTGGCCGGTTCCTTCGTTCCCGACTACCTGGTCCTGGTCTTCTTCGCTTCCTGTGGCGTTTTCCAGATGGCCGCGGCCTGCAACGGACTGCACGGCCTGCTTTTCTTCAAAGGACGCCGTACCGCCTTCATATTCGGTCTCGCTCTGTGGGTTGCCGCTTTTGCCTGGTTCTTCCTGTCCGAGCCTCGCAACCAGCCCGACACCACCCTGGGATTGACCGGCAACCAACAGTTCGGATTTTTCTTCGTCGGCTCCGGCGCTGGGCTCACTTTCACCCTCTTGATATCTTCCCTGCGGAACTTGAGCCTTGGCAAAGATCAGATCCAACCCGGACTCGACGCTTTAAGACAGAGCAACTATCTACGAGCGCTCCACGGTACGCTGCGGCCTTGGGTGGCTCTGCTCCGCGGCAGGTCGTTCACTGGACCGAAGCCCCGCATCGGAGGCCAAGCGCGCCGTCAGGAAACCGAGGATTAGCGATGGAAACACTTCTCGAGTTGGACGGAAGGATAGTGGTGTGGCTGAACCGGGGCATCGGCCATTCCGCTGTTTTGGATGGGGCCGGGTCTCTGGCCGTTAGCGATTACTTCGTGCCCTTGTCAATGTGTTTTTGGATGCTTGGCCTGTGGTTTTTCGGCCCCGACTCTCATGCCAGAGGCCGTAATCAACGCGCTGTCTTGGCCGCTGCCATCGCTTTAGGGTTCGCCAATCTGGCCGTGCTGCTGTTGGACCAAGCCGTGTTCCGGGCCCGCCCGTTCACCCAATTCGACCTGGCCACCCTATTCTACGCGCCTACCGACTCATCCTTTCCCGCAAATCCCGCGGCCGTCGCTTTCGCGATGGCTACGGCGGTGTGGCTGGGCAACCGGCGGTCCGCGATCCCGCTGTTTTGCTTGGCGGGCGTCTGGTGCCTGGCCCGGGTCTACAGCGGCCTCTTCTATCCCAGCGATATCCTAGCTGGGGGCCTTATCGGCGCGGGCGTTGCCTGGCTGGTCACCCTGGGGATGAGGCGCATCGAGCCGGTGCCTACATGGGTGCTAAACGGCGCGCGGTTTCTGCACTTGGCTTGACGGGCGCCTGAGGTTCTCGTAACTCCATCCCGAACTTAGCCCGCCGTGACAGCAGGCACATATAATTAACTCCGCCCGCAAGCCGTGTTTATTCAATCTTCAGGAGGAAATCGATCATGGGATGGTCTACCCATCACCCCACAGGACTTATCCACTACTCCCCCCAGCATTGCTACCGGGGGTACACCCTGTCTACGAACACGCGTGGCAGCAACTACGCCGACCTGATCGACATGGAAGGCCGGATGTGCCACCGTTGGCACTCCGATGAGGGGATCGGCTATGCTCACTTATTGCCCTATGGGAACCTGCTCATCCGAACTGCTCCACCCGCCGACGCCGGTGGAGCGGAAAAGATCGGGGGGTCTTCGGCGGCCATATTGGAGCTAGACTGGGACGGCAGCGTGGTCTGGGAGTACCGCAATCCCATGGTGCACCATGACTATGAGCGCCTGCCCAACGGCAACACCCTGGTTTTGCTGTTCGAAAACCTTTCACCGGAGATGACCGCTAGCATCAGAGGCGGGGCGCCCGGCGACTCGGACCCGGAAAGCATGTTTGGTGACACAGTTCAGGAGATCGCCCCCGACGGTTCGATCGTCTACGAGTGGAAGGCCTGGGAACACCTCGACCCGGAGGAGGACGCTATCTGCCCCTTGGAAGACCGCACGGAGTGGACCCACGGCAACTCCCTAAAAATTACGCCAGAGGGTGACCTGATCGTCAGCTACCGCCGCATCAGCACGGTGGGAATCGTTGACAAGGCCAGCGGGAACTTCCGTTGGAAATGGGGACGGGGCGAGATATCCCACCCCCACCATCCAACCTATTTGAGCAACGGCAATATTCTATTATTCGACAACGGCTTTCATCGTCCTTTGGGTACCTATTCCCGGGTCGTTGAAGTGAACCCGGCTACCAGCGAGATCGTCTGGGAATACCGGGGACAACCCGCCATCTCTTTCTACAGCCAGGCAACCAGCAGCGCGGAGCGGCTTCCTAATGGCAATACACTGATCTGCGAGGGTACACCGGGCCGCATCTTCGAAGTTACGGCCAACAAGGAGGTCGTGTGGGAATACATCAACCCCTTCTTCACGCATGGGCAACCCCAGGCGTCGGGAGCGCCGGGTGAGTATATCAACTCCCTATTTCGCTCCCATCGCTACGGCCCGGAATTCTCCGCCTTCAAGGGCCGCGACTTGGACCCGGCCCGCTACGCCAACCTAAACCGCCTATACGCGCCTGCAAGATAGCCGACAACGTAGGCAGGCGTCGCCCATCGTCGTTCTGGCGCAGGCCGGAACCCTGGAATGACCTCTGTACCAGGCCGTTCCCCCAGTCCGGAGCCTGTTGGATTCCCGCCTGCGCGGGAATGACGGGAGGGTCTTTGGCCGTTCGCCCCCGTTGTTCCGTCTAAAGCTCTAGCCTGGGAATGCGCATTGCCCTCTCCTTCCGTATCTGTCGGCGTGTAGACACAGATGTAGGGATGCACCCACGTCGTCGTTCCGGCGCAGGCCGGAACCCAGGAATAGTTCAGGTTCCAGGCTGTGCTTCCTGGTCTGGGGTGTGCTGGATCCCCGACTGCGCGGGAATGACGGGAGGGTCTTAGGATCTTGGATCCCGTCCTTCCGGCGAAACTGGTGACCGGGCTCGCGGACTGCTCTTTTTCTTCGTGACGGATACAAAGCCCTGGCTAGGCCCTATGCTATACTTTTCCCATGCCCACCAAGCCGACTTTCGAAAATCGACAAGCAGCCATTAACCCTCCCATCGATCTCGCCGCTACCGGCGTGATTCTGGCCGGCGGGCTTAGCCGGCGGCTGGGCCGGGACAAGGCGGTAGAGCCCATCGGTGGGCAGCCGCTGATCCAGCGGGTGATCCAGCGGGTTGAGCAAGTGTGCCAGGAAATCGCGGTGGTTGTAGCCGATCGGGACCGAGCTGCCGGCTTGCCTCTAGAACCACAACATCAGGTGGTGCTGGACCGCTATGCGGGCACCGGCTCTTTGGGCGGTATCTTCTCCGGGCTGGACGCCGCCAGCAACCAATGGATCCTCGTCGTCGCCTGCGACATGCCCTTCCTGAACCTCTCCCTGCTCCGCCGCATGTTGGCCCTCAGGGACGACGCCGATGCCGTGGTGCCGGTGATCGAAGGCCGGCCCGAGCCGACCCACGCCCTCTACTCCAAAGCTTGTTTGCCCTTCATAGAGCCACGGCTGATCGCCGGCGACCTGAAAATCTCCGGTTTCTACGACCAGGTGCGGGTGCGCTACCTCCCTGAAGAAGAAGTTGCCGCCCTGGACCCGGAATTCTTGAGCTTTTTCAACGTGAACACGCCCGAAGACCTGGAACGTGCCCTATCCCTGGCGGCCCAGGGAATCTGATTCGGCCTTCCGGGCATCGCTCCGGGAGTGAAAACATCGTGGCTTTAACCAATAAAATCAGCATTGCCGTCAAAGTAGAGCTATTCGGAACGCCTCGCCTCGCCGCGGGTAGGCGCGAGCTAGAACTCGTTCTACCTGCTGAGATCAGCCGCCAGGAATTCGCCGCGGCTCTCGCCGAGGCTTGCCCGGCACTTGTCGGGAAGGTGATTCGGGACGACCTGAGCGGCCTGCAAGAAGGCTATGTGCTCAACCTTAACGGATTGGCTTTCTTGAATGGCGAAGTTCTGCATGTTCAAGAAGGAGATGCGGTCCTGATATTGTCCAACCAGGCGGGAGGTTAACCGCCGTGTACGGCTATCACGGAAAAGCGCTGGTGGTCGACCTGTCCTCCCGAAGTCACCGCTGGGACGACATCCCGGAGCAGGTGTTGCGGAGCTTCATCGGCGGCATCGGCCTGGGGACCTACTTGCTGTACAGATATTGCCCAGCCGGAGCCGATCCATTGGGTCCGGACAACCCCCTCATCTTCGCCAGCAGCCCCTTGGTTGGAAGCCGCTTGACCACTTCCAGCAAGTTCGCCGTGATGACCAAGTCCCCTCTGACGGGATTCATCGGCGATTCCCTGTCCTCCAGCTTCCTGGCCACCGAGCTAAAGAAGACCTGTGGCGACGCATTGATAATCGTGGGCCGGTCCGAAACCCCAACCCTCCTCTTCATCGAAGACGGAGTGCCCCAATTCCTCGCCGCCGCCGATTTGATGGGCTTGGGCACCTTCGACACTGAACAAGCCGTGAAAGAAAGGTTGGGCGGTCCGCGAGTCCGGGTCGCCAGCATCGGCCCCGCGGGAGAGCATCTGGTCCGTTACGCCAGCATCGCCAACGACGGTGGACGCCAGGCCGGCCGGTGCGGCCCCGGCGCGGTTATGGGCTCGAAAAACCTCAAGGCGCTGGCCCTGCACGGCAGTCAAACCGTGGACGTGGCCATGCCCGAAGCAACTCACGAGTACGGGATCGATCTGAGCAAGCGTAGTTTGGGCGCAGCGACGGAGAAATACCGGGAACTGGGGACCATGGCCAACGTGTCGGTGTTCAACCGGTTGGGGACGCTGCCCACCAGAAATTTCCAGGAGTCCACCTTTGAAGGGGCTGAGCAGGTTAGCGGCGAGCATCTGCATCAAGAGCATCTGGCCAAGAACGCTACTTGCGCCAACTGCACCATCGGGTGCGAGAAGATTCTGGTTACCAACGACGATGGGAAGAAGTCCCAAGGCCGAATGGAGTACGAAAGTCTTTTCGCCCTAGGGCCGTTGTGCGGTGTGGACGACCCCAACACCGTCATTCGGGCCGCCGGAATCTGCGACGACCTGGGCATGGACACCATAAGCGCCGGTGTGACCATCGCCTGGGCCATGGAGTGTTTCGACAAAGGCTTGATCACTCTTGATGACACCGGCGGCATCGACTTGCGGTTTGGCAACGGCCAGGCTCTTTTGGACACTCTGGAGCTGATCGGTCATCGCCGGGACCTTGGTGGCCTCCTGGCCGAAGGCACTAAATTGGCCTCACAACAACTGGGCGGGGGCTCCGGCGATTGGGCCATGCACGTCAAAGGTCTGGAAATGCCCGGCTACGAACCACGCAGCCTGAAAACCATGGCCCTGGGGTTGGCGGTCACGCCAAGGGGGGCCTGCCACAATCGGTCATCGGCATACGAGGCGGACTTTTCCGGCCGCGTAGACCGGTTGACAGTGGACGATAGCCGCGGCCTGATCGCCGCCGAGAGCGAGGATTTTACGGCGGTGCTGGACTCCTTGATCTGGTGCAAGTTCCTTCGCAAAGCATTCAACGACTTTTACCAGGAGTCGGCCCAGGTTTACACCATGATCACCGGCTGGGAAATGTCTCCGGACGAGCTGAAACGGGCAGGGGAACGGATCAATAACCTGAAAAAGCTGTTCAACATCCGAGAGGGTTGGCGCCGCCAGGACGATACCCTTCCCCCACGTGTCCTCCAAGAGAAGCTGCCCACCGGCGTCGTTGCCGGGGTTGGGCTGACCCAAGAAGAACTGGATTATATGATTGCCGGGTATTACCGGACACGAGGCTGGAACGAAGACGGGTTGGTGCCGGACACGAAGCTGGCCGATCTGGGCCTCTTGGACCTGCTACCTATATCGTCCGGCGTAACGATTTCCGCTTAGACCCACGGAGCGATATGGACGCGTTTGAACTTGAAGATGTCATCGCCGAACACGCTCGGCTTGGCGAGCGGTATCACGAATTCTTCATCGCCTCGAGATTGAGCCTCGGCCTTTACGTCTTGCAGGCCGGGCAGCCCGATCCTCAGCAGCCCCACACCGAGGACGAAGTCTATTATGTGATTCAAGGCCGGGGGATGATTCGGGTGGGCGAAGAAGACCGTCCCGTCACCTCCGGGTCAATAATCTACGTGGATGAAGCTGTGGAGCACCGATTTCACTCGATCACCGAGGACCTGAAGATCCTGGTAATGTTTGCTCCGCCGCGAAGGTCCCGGGCTGTTTAGGGAACCGGGCAATATCCCCGAATTACCGGCTAGAGTTAAATGAATCGAAACGATCTTCGCCCTATACTACGCGAAAAGTTTCCTCCGGAGCGGACATACCTGCTGCCGGCGTTGCACTATGTGCAGGAAGAGTTTGGCCACCTCCCAGACTGGGCGCTGCAGACCGTGGCCTGGCATCTGCGGGTGCCGGCCAGCGAAGTCTACGGGGCGGCGACCAGTTACAGCGAGCTCCGCATCGAGGCGCCGGGACGCCACTTAGTAAGGGTCTGCAACGGCCTGAGTTGCTGGCACAACGGTGGCCTAAGCATATTGGAACGCCTGTCAGACCAACTCGGGGTCCAACCTGGTGAGACCGGCACGGATAGCCGGGTCACTCTGGAGGAAACTCCCTGCGGTTTCCTCTGCCCCATGGCCCCAGCGGTGGAAGTTGACGGCCGTTGGCGGGGCCGGGTCGCCGTTGCCGATATCCCGAACCTTGTGAAAGAGTTGACCTGACGTGACTTCCTACGCCCAACTACATGAAGCTGCTCAGGCATCCCTGGCCGCGTCGACACGGGTGATCGTCCAAGTCGGCCATTGCAGCCAGGCCGTCGGCGCAACTCAAGTAGCGGAAGCATTGCAAGTCGAGCTGTCCGGACATTCCAGCGTCGATCTAGTAATCGCCGGCTGCGACGGGGCCTGCTTCGCCGCGCCTCAGGTTATCGTAACCACCCGTTCCAACAATATTCAACGGTATTCCCAAGTCTCCCTTGACGACGTACCGGCATTGGCCGCAACCCTGACGCGAGGCGACGCCGCGCAATCCCCCCCTTTCGTAACGGGGGGAGGGGGGGATTTAGACTCGTTCTTCGCCGCCCAGACTCGCCTCTTGCTAACTCGATGCGGTTACATCGATCCCACAAGCATCAACGAATACATCGCTTTAGGTGGCTACCGAGGCCTGAACGCTGCCCTATCCCGATCGCCGGAGGAGGTCATCCAGACGGTGCTGGACGCCGGGTTGTTGGGACGGGGCGGCGCTTACTTCCCGGCGGCTCGTAAGTGGCAGGCGGCCCGGGCGGCCAACGGATCGCCCCGGTATTTGGTGGTCAACGCCGAAGAAGGCGAACCCGGCCTGTTCAAAGACCGCCACATCATGGAAGGCGACCCCCACTTGTTGCTGGAAGGGATGCTCATCGCCGCCTACGCCACCGGCGCTTCCGAAACGTACATCTACGTCAACGCCGAAGCGAACCTGAGCGCGCAACGGATTGAAACGGCGATCGAGCAAGCCCAAGACGCCGGCTTGATTGGAGATAACATCCTGGGTTCCGGTTTCGATTGCCAGGTCACCGTAAGACGCGGCGCAGGCGGCTACGTCTGCGGCGAGGAGACCACCTTGCTAGACACCATCCAGGGCAACCGTCGTGAGCCTCGCCTGCGTCCTCCCTTTCCTGCCGAATCGGGCCTGTTCCAAAGGCCAACAGTCATCAACAACGTGGAAACTCTGTCCAACGTGCCAATGATCCTTGATAGCAGCGTTCCATCCGTTCCCCCTGAGCCTGTCGAAGGACAACCAGAGAGCGAATTCCCCGTCCTTCCCCCTTTCGTAAAGGGGGGCCGGGGGGGATTTTCGGACCACGGCCTAGACTCCGCCAAAGGCACCAAGCTGATATGCCTCAGCGGCTCGGTCCAGCGTCCCGGCCTGGCCGAGGTCCCCATGGGAAGCACCCTACGCCACGTGATCTACGACATCGGCGGCGGTCCTCCGCCGGGCACCGATTTGGGAGTCCTGGCGGTCGGCGGACCGTCCAGCGGAGTGTTGCCGCCAACCGAACTGGACACGGAACTGCGTCCCGGAATGCTCCATCCGTCTGGTGTCGTTATGGGCGCCGGGGGAATCATGGTTATGGCAGAAGGCGTCCCGGTCATCGACGTCGTGCGCCAACTGGCTGCTTATAACGCCGCCGAGTCCTGCGGCAAGTGCACCCCCTGCCGGGAAGGTACGCCCCGGATGGTGCAGGTCTTGGACCGGCTAGCCTCAGGCAGTGCTGCAAACACCGATCTGGAAGAGCTACGCTATCTGGCAGAGATCGTGGGCGCCGCATCCCTGTGCGGCCTAGGACAGATGGCCGGCGGCCCCATCAACAGCGCCTTGCACTTCTTCGGGGATGAACTGGAAAAGCTGGCGGAGTAGAATAGTTATATGGGTACTTTCCAAGTGAACATAGACGTCGGGGATCCCCATGGCGAAAGGTACGAGGCCATGGATACTCTGGTGGACACAGGCTCCACATACTCGACGCTGCCTGGTTCTGTCCTACGGCGGCTAGGCGTACCCGCCGACCGGCAGGTCGAATTTGAACTTGCTGACGGTAGGATAGTAAAACATGATGTAGGCCAAACCCGTGTCCGTATCGACGGACAATCCAACATCGTGCCCGTCGTGTTCGCTGATGAAGGATCAGAGCCTCTCTTGGGTGCCGTCACGCTGGAGATTTTTCTACTCACCGTTGACCCTGTGAGGCAGCGCTTAGTCCCGGTGCGCGGGCTGTTGATGGCGCTCGCGAGGAAACCCACTGTCTAGATTGTGAGTCGCGTTCTTACGCGGCCTGGGGGGATGTCCGGCGGCCCCATCAACAGCGCCCTCCATTTGTTCGGGGATGAATTGGCGGGATTGATTAACTAACATCGGGACTAGGGGAATAATCTCATGACCACCACCTTAACGATAGACAACCAATCCGTAACCGTTCCCGACGGCGGCAGCGTCCTGGACGCCATTAACGCTTCGGACATCTACATATCTCAGCTATGTAAAGACCCGGACATGAAGGCCATCGGCGCTTGCCGCACCTGCCTGGTTCAGATAGACGGTGTTCGTGGCTTTCCCGCCTCATGCTCCGTGCCCGCCACCGATGGAATGGTGGTCCAAAGCGATTCGGACGATGTCCGCCGCATCCGCTCCGGCGTTATTGAATTAACAATGGCGATGCTACCAGAACCCGCGAAAAGCCCCCCTTTGATAAAGGGGGGTTGGGGGGATTTCGGCCAATTAACCACCGCTGCCCAACACCACGGTATCCAATCGCCCCGCTGGCAGTCTCGTCCACGGGAAAAAACCGACGAGAGCAACCCGGTCTTTAACATCGCCATGGAGTCTTGCATCCTCTGCGGCCGCTGCGCTCAGGCCTGCCAGGAAGGGCATCAGTTCATCGGCGCCATCGACTTCCTGGGCGCCGGCGCCAACAGCCGCATCGGCACCTTCATGGACAAACCCCTGGCCGAATCCATCTGCACCACCTGCGGGCAATGCCTGTCCGTCTGCCCCACCGGGGCGATTCAGACTAAAGAGCAATCAGCCGTCAGCGTTCAGCAGTCAGCTACTCCTGTATCCGAAGGTGGTCCCCTGACGGCTGACAAGCTGACCGTTGATGGCTTGCGAAGCGTATCCACCACCTGCCCCTACTGTGGCGTGGGCTGCGGAATCAAGATTCAGGTCGGCGAGGGGGATCAATTCGTTGAGGTCCTGGACGACCCTGAAAACCTCTCCAGTGTCGGCATGCTGTGCGTCAAAGGGCGCTTCGGCACAAGCTTCGTCCACCATCCCGACCGGTTGACTACTCCATTAATCAAAGAAGGCGGGGAATTCCGGCCAGCGACCTGGGACGAGGCTCTGGACCTGATCGCCGAGCGGCTGACCCATTACCGGGGTAGCTCTTTTGGCACCCTCTGCTCGGCCAAAGCAACCAACGAGGACGGCTACATCCAACAGAAGTTCTCCCGTCTGCTGATGCAGAGCAACAACATCGACCACTGTACCCGCCTCTGCCACGCGCCGTCTGTCGAAGCCATGCTCACCTCCCTGGGCAGCGGGGCCACCAGCAACTCCTATACCGACTACGAGGATGCGGGTTGCCTGTTGGTCATCGGCTGCGACCCCACCTCCAACCACCCGGTAGCTGCCTCCCGGATGCGGCGGGCCGTGGTGGAGCGAGGCGCCAAGCTCATCGTCGTAAACCCTCGCCGCATCGACATGTGCGACTATGCCAATCTGTGGCTGCGGGCTCACCCAGGCACCGACGTGGCTCTGCTGAACGGCATGGCCCAGGTCATCCTGGACGAGGGTCTCCAGGACCAAGCATTTGTAACCAACCGCACCGAGGGATTTGAGGACTGGGCCAAGGTGGTGGAAACTTACACTCCCCAGCGGGTCGAAGAAATAACCGGCGTTCCCGCCGACGACATCCGCCAAGCCGCCCGCCTCTACGCCCAACCCCCAGCACCATCGATTCCCCCCTTTGGTAAATGGGGGTCAGGGGGGATTTCCCCCGGTTCCTGCCTTATCTGGGGCATGGGCATTACTCAGCACACCAACGGCACCGCTAACGCCCACGGCCTGCTAAACCTGGCGTTGCTGGCCGGTCAACTGGGTAGGCCTGGCTCGGGCATCTCTCCCCTGCGAGGTCAAAACAACGTTCAGGGCTGCGGCGACGCCGGCTGTTTGCCCAACGCCATGCCCGGCTATCAGGTCCTGGGCCAAGAAACCGTGGCCAAATTCCAGGATGCCTGGGGCGGGCATGGGTTCCCCGAAGAGCACGGCCTGGTCATCACCGAGATGGTCGACTCCATGAAAGAGCCCACCGGCATCAAAGCCATGTACATCACCGGCGAGAACCCCTTGCTTAGCGAGCCGGACCTGAATCACGCTCAAGAGATGTTCGAAAGCCTGGAGTTCCTGGTGGTGCAGGACATCTTCATGCACGAGACTGCCCAGATGGCCGACGTGGTGCTCCCCGCCACCAGCTTCGCGGAAAAGGACGGGACCTTCACGAACAGCGAACGCCGCGTGCAGCGGGTGAGGAAAGCCATCGAGCCTCTAGGCCAGAGCCGCCCGGACTGGGAAATCATCAGCGACTTGGCCAAGCGGATGTGCCAAAAATTGGAACTGGACTTTGCTGACCAGTTCGACTACAGCCATCCGTCCCAAATTTTCGACGAGATGGCTCGCCTGACGCCGATCCTGTCTGGCATAAACTACGACAGGCTGGACCGAGAAGGTGGCATCCAATGGCCCTGTCCCACACCGGACCATCCGGGCACGCCCTACCTTTACGCCGACAGCTTTCCTCGGGGTCCCCGCGCCCTTTTCGTTCCCTTTGAGCAAGGGCCCGTGGCCGCCGAAACCCCCAACCGCCGCTTCCCATTGATTCTCAACACGGGTAGGCTCCTGTATCACTGGCACGGCGGCACCATCACCCGGCGGGTAACGAACCTGATGGCGCGTTCCCCTGAGCTTCAGATAGCGATAAGCCCGCAAGACGGCCAAAAATATGGCATCGAAGACGGGCAGATGATCCGGGTCTCCTCCCGCCGCGGCCAGTTGACCGGCCGGGCGTTGCTCACCGACCGAGAGAGCCCCGGCGGAATCTTCATCCCCTTCGTCAAACTTTCCGAATCGGCCGCCAACTTCCTAACCAACGCCGCCTACGACCCCACCTCCAAAATCCCTGAATACAAGGTTTGCGCGGTGAGGGTTGAGGCGGTTGAAGTGGAAGACTGAGGGTCGGATAACGACTCGCTGTAATGTCTCTTCGGTTGTAGCTCTGCCGGAATATTCGGCTCGCTCCCAGGTCCACTGGCCCCTGAAACTTGCCACCCACCCCGTATCAAGGTATAAATATTGCTGCAACCGTCCTTAAAGGAGCGTACCGATGAGCGAAAATTCCTCCCAGAGCACTCGGGGTAGTCAGGGCGAGTTTTCTCACCGTCCCATGGTCTGGGGTACACAGGGAATGGTGGGGGCGGGTACGCAGCTCACCGCCCAGGCCGGGATGCGCATCCTGTGGCAGGGGGGTAACGCCGTTGATGCCGCCGTGGCTACGGCCTTGGCCGCCGGGGTTCTGGAGCCCACCGCCCACTACTCTTTGGGTGGTGAGGTGGCCATGCTCTTCTACGAGGCGTCCACGAAGAAGGTGCGCTCGGTGGTGGGGCAGGGGTGGGCGGCCCAAGCGGCCACTGCGGAATACTATCAGCAGCAATGGGGAGAGATTCCGTCCGGGGTGTTGAGCACCACCGTGCCCGGCGTGATTTCGGCCCTCCTGGCCATGCAGGCCAGTTACGGGACCATGAGCTTCGGCCAGGTTGTCGAAAGTGCCCTGACCTTCGCCCGCGACGGCTTTCCCGCTTATCAACTACTGAGCCGGGCCATCGCGACTCCGGAACGCACGGCCAACATACAGAAATACCCGGAGTCAGCCAAGATCTATCTGCCCGGTGGAAAACCGCCGGTTCAGGGCAGCATGTTCGTGCAAAAAGACCTGGGCCGGACATTGTCATTGATGGTCCAAGCCGAACAGCAGGCCTTGGACCAGGGCTCCAATCGGGAAACAGCCATCAACGCCGCCCGCGACGTCTTCTACAAGGGCGACGTGGCCCGCCGCATGGTGGCGGCCTTGGCCGACCTGGGTGGCCTGTACACTTATGAGGACTTCGCCGAATTCGAGTCTCCCCACGAGGAGCCCATCTCCGCCACCTACCGGGAATACGAGATCTTTACCAACCGCACCTGGACCCAGGGCATAAGCCTGCTGCAAGCGCTGAAGATCCTGGAGGGGTACGACCTGGCGTCCTTGGGCCACAACAGTCCCCAAGCGATACATCTGCAAGTAGAGGCGCTGAAACTGGCCTTCGCCGACCGGGAGCGCTATGCCGGAGACCCGGCCTTTGTCGACGTACCCGTGGACGGCCTGGTGTCCAGCGAATACGCCGCCCTACGCCGCAGCCTTATTGACCCCCACAAGGCCCAGGCAAGTTACCCGCCGGGAGACCCCAATGGCATGCACGCCGTGCTGCCGGGTCACCAATCCAAGGAAACAGCAGCCATGACCGGAGCGGCGGGCGGTGACGAGGACGGCACCACTTACCTCTCCACCGTGGACAGCCAGGGCAATCTGGTGTCGGTCACCCCCAGCAGCTTCGCCGGGCTGGCGCAAGGGATGATTCTTGGGGACACCGGCATCCTGATTAACACACGCGGATGCTACTTCTGGCTGGATCCAGACAATCCCAACTGCATCGCACCCCATAAGCGGCCGCGAACCACCCCTTGCACCTTCATCGTGCTCAAGAATGGCAAGCCGTTCATGAGCCTGGGCACCCCCGGCGGCGACAGCCAGGCCCAATGCGACCTGCAGGTGTTGAGCAACATAGTGGACTTCGGTCTGAACGTCCAGGAAGCCGTGGAAGCGCCCCGGTTCTGCGGCTACAGCTTCCCGCTGTCGCCCTGGCCTCACAAAGAGGCCCCCAATCGTCTGGTCTTGGAGGGACGCATATCCTCCAGTGTCGCCGACGCCCTGCGGGACGACGGACACGATGTCGAGATCACCGGCCCATGGGGCGTCTCCAACGGCTTCGCGCCTATCCTGATGGACCCAGACACCGGCGTGTACCATGGCGGCGCCGACCCCCGCAAAGAATCGGTGATGCTAGGCTGGTAACCACTGATCGCTGAAAGCTGACAGCTAGTGAACGAGGAGCGTTTCGTGACTACATCCACTCCGGAAGAGGCCCGCACCCAGATCGTCAACATGGTCCGCGACTTTGTTCGCCGGGACGTCGAGCCCGTCGCCGATCGGCTTGACCGGGAAGACATTGTCCCCCACGACCTCATCGACAAGATGAAGGACCTGGGCCTTTTCGGAATAACCGTGCCCGAAGAGTACGGCGGCCTGGGGCTGGACTACACCACCTTCGCCAGCATCTTCGAAGAACTCAGCAAGGGATTCATGAGTATCAGCGGGGCCATCGGCACCCATCACATATTGACCTACGTGCTCACACATTTCGGGACCGAGGAGCAGAAGCGCCATTTTCTTCCCGATCTGGCCAGCGGCAAAAAGCGTGGCGGTTTAGCCTTGACCGAGCCTAGTGGCGGCACCGACGTGGCCAACCTGCAGACCACCGCCGACAAAGATGGCGAAGAGTACGTCATCAACGGCACCAAGATGTTCATAACCAACGGCCGGTACGGCGATTCTTTTTTGCTACTGGCCCGTACCGATCGGACGGCGGAACCCAAACACAGCGGTATCAGCGCCTTCGTGGTCGAAAAAGGCGACCCCGGCTTCAAAGTTGGGCGTGACCTGGACAAGATGGGCTACCGGGGGTTAGATACCTGTGAGCTTATATTCGAAGACTTCCGGGTCCCATCCGAAAATCTGGTGGGAGAAGTGGAAGGCAAGGGCTTCGCCCAGGTGATGAGCGGTCTGGAAACCGGCCGTATCAACATCGCTGCCCGGGCGGTCGGCGTGGCCCAGGCCGCTTTCAACGCCTCGATACGTTATTCCCAACAACGTCAAACCTTCGGCGTCCCAATATCACAGCACCAGGCGATTCAGTTAAAACTGTCCGACATGGCCACCAAGATACAAGCCGCCCGCCTGCTGACCTACGATGCAGCCGCGAAGAAAGACCAGGGGGAACGAGCCGACCTGGAGGCGAACATGGCCAAGCTATTCGCCAGTGAGGTCTGTCAGGAAGTGACAATGGAAGCCCTGCGCATCCACGGCGGCTACGGCTACATCAAAGAGTCGCCGGTGGAGCGCTACTACCGGGACGCCCCCTTGATGATCATCGGCGAGGGCACCAACGAGATCCTTCGGGTGGTCATAGCCCGTCAGTTGCTGCGCCGCCCGGAATACCAGATTTAGGGGGACATCTTTTGGCAATCGGTTGGGCATTTATAGGGACAGGAAGGTATCCGGACAGGGCCGGCGCGCCGGGGATGGCGTTGGCCGGTGACACCGAACTCATCGCCACTTACAGCCGTGACCGGGGCCGGTCGGAGGCGTTCGCCTCCAAGCACGGGTTTCGATCGGCTTACGATTCGGTGGAGGAACTGCTGGCCGATTCCCGAGTGGACGCCGTGTTCATCGCCACCCCCAATAATTTACATGCCGAACACACCCGTATGGCCGCCCAGGCCGGAAAGCACGTGCTGGTGGAAAAGCCCATGTCCCTGAACGTGGACGACGGGATAGAGATGGTGAGGACTTGCAAGACCAACGGCGTAAAGCTGGGCGTCGGCTTTCAGCTTAGGTACCATCCCGGCCACATCGAGGCCCGACGATTAGTCCAAGAGGGCGTGCTGGGGAATATCGTCATGGCCCAATCCCAGCTAGGCGGTGGCGAAAGGGGACAATTACGAAGGCCGCCGCGCACCGGACTCAGCGAGTGGTGGGAACACCCTGATATGATCGGCGGCGCTTCCACGATGATCGGCTCCGGCGTCCATGCCATAGATGACTTGCACTTCATGCTGGGTCAGACCGTGGTTCAGGTAGCAGCCATAACCGACGGTCAGAATTCCGATACACCTCTGGAAAGCGTAGCCAGCATGTGCTTGAGGTTCGACGGTGGGGCCATCGGGATGATGTGCAGCAGTAGCAGGAGCCCCGACTCCAAAAACGACGTTGTCATTTACGGTAGCGATGGCCGGGTCGTGCTCAAGGACTCCTCCCGGCCCACCATGGGCGGAG
>JAKUQE010000042.1 GCA_022450395.1 Dehalococcoidia bacterium
GTGCGCAGAGCCGAAGAGTACGAAACCGGCCATATCCCCGGCTTCCGGTGGTTCCCCGGCGGCCAGGTGGTGCAGCGATCCGACGACGAGTTGGTAGTAAAGAATTGCCCGGTGGTCTTTGCCTGCGACCAGAAGGCCCGCTCCACTTTCATTGCCTCCTGGTACCGCCAGTTTGGCTTTGACGAAGTTTACGCGGTGGAAGGCGGTACCACGGCGTGGGCTGCCGCGGGGTTGGACCTGGAGAAGGGTATGCCCGAAGACGCCACGTATGGACTGGACCAAGCCAAAGAGCGGGTCAGGCCCCTATCTCCTCAGGACCTCCAGGCTGGCTCACCCCAGGTCACATTATTTGTGGATACCAGCCAGGACTTCGCCAGAGGCCACGTTCCCGGAGCCCGATGGGCGCCCCGGGGTTGGCTGGAGTTTCACATCGCAGGCCTGGCGCCGGACAAGAAGGCAAGCATCGCGGTCACCGGCAACGACGGTGCCAACGCCGCCTTGGCCGGAGCCACCTTGATGGACCTGGGATACGAGAATGTCTCGGTCCTGGAAGGCGGGATGGCCGCGTGGAACAGGGCTGGATTGGCCGTGGAATCCGGATTGTCCGGCGTGATGTCCCCGCCTACCGACATGGTGCCCTCCGGACCGGACCGGAACTACGCCGACATGATGACCTATCTGCGCTGGGAAACCGCCTTGGGAGAGCAATTCGCCGGTTAGGCTCAATCAAAGTCTAGCAGGCTGGTCCTTCGACAGGCTCAGGACGAACGGAAATCGACCCCACCGGCCCCGCCGTTCGTGGTGAGCCTGTTGAACCACCCGTTGGAGCCACTTCTCAAGATGTGCGACCGGATCCCAATCATCACCTTAAGGAAAACAGGATGACCTACTTCCCATTGACCAAAGAGCAGGAAGAGTGGCGAGACCGGGCGGCGGATATAGCCGCCAAGGAGTTGGCTCCCCGGGCGGAGGAAACCGACCGGTTGGGACGCTATCCCCAAGAATCACTCGATGCCTTGAAGCGGGAAGGCCTTTTCGGTCTCCGCGTCTCCAAAGAGCACGGCGGAGTGGGCGCCGACATGGTCACCACTTCCTTGGTTATCGAGGAGCTGGCCAAAAAATGCCCCTCCACCTGCATGTGCTACAAGATGCACCTGGAGGCTGCGGAGATCATCTGCCAGATTCCAACCGACTACCAGGTAGAAAAGTTCGTCAAGCCCATGGCCAAAGGAGAGGTGTTCACCACCATCGCCGGCAGCGAGACGTGGGGCGAAGGTGACAACTGGACCGCTGCCCAGACCGCCTCCGCCGTCACCAAGGTGCCCGGCGGATACCAACTGGACGGCATCCGGAAATCCTACGTCACCTCGGCGGGACACGCCACCCACTTCCAATTTCACTGCCGGGTCGGCGAAGACTCTCCGCAAAGCGCCGCCAGCCGTCTGTTCGTCGCGGCGGACGAGATCGATTGGGAGATCCTGGAGCCGTGGAACGGCTTGGGCATGAGAGGCAACTCCAGCTCTCCGGTCAAGTTCAGCGGTTTCGTTCCGGAAGAAAACCGCCTGGGCGAGGAGCACACCGTTGGCGCGGCGACAACCCACTTTGCCCGCCCGGTGGTCGCCCTCACTTACGCCGCCGCCTACCTAGGTATCGCCTCTGGCGCCTACGAGTTGGCGATGGAGGAGATGGTCCGCCGCCACCCCAGCGGGGCCAGGCGGCTGGACAACGCCATGAACCAGCGGCGCATGGCCGAGATGGGCACCCAGATCGAAGGGGCGCGAGCCCTGCTATTGTCGGCTTCGTCGTCCTTCGACCAGGACCGGGCGTCCTCCCATCTACTTTACATGCAGGCCAAGGTCGCCTGCTCCGAAGCAGGAGTGAGGGTGACCCAGGACTTGATGACGTCGTTCGGAGGCGCGGCTTTTGCCGGACGGATGCCCTTCGAGCGGTATTTCCGGGACGCCCGGGCCGGCATGGTCATGGGCATGGCCAACGACCTGGCCTACCAAAACATGATTCCCCTCATGTTTCCGGAGAATTAAGCCCGGCCTTCACGTATAAGAAAACCGTAGTACAATGGGGCAAGAATGGTCGTGACAACCCACCCTAGGAAGCACCATGCCACTTATTGAGCACAGCGAGATACCGATGCCCGCGGTGGTGGAAAACCGCCGGGAGCGGGAGATTGTCTCCCACAAACAAGGCGCGGTTTCGCTTACCATCAAAGAGATCGAGCTATACCCCGGCTGGGAAGGGCGCCTGCACACTCACCCGACGGACATCGCCATCATGGTAATGGCCGGTGCCGTGCAGCTTGTTCTCGGAGACGAAGTCTCCACCATTCGAGCGGGCACGACCGTGCTGGCCCCGCCCGGCGTGCCTCACAAGCTGGTTAACCAACTATGGATCCCGGTTCGGTTGCTGGTGACCTATCCGGCCGCCGACTTGGACACTAACTATCTCGAGTAAAACTAAGCCTAGGAGTCTATTCATGGCCGCCCAACTTACCCAAACTGCCCTTAAACCACAGATCATTCCCACCAACGCGGGACTACGCACCTTCGCCGCGCCCCCAACGGCGTTGCAAGAAGATATCGTGCCCAATGATTTGTTCTACATCCGCAATCATTGGAAGAACTGCCCGGAGATCGACCAGGCCACTTACCGGTTGGCGGTTGACGGCCAAGTAAGCACCCCCTTAAGTTTGAGCTATGAAGACTTGAAACAACTGCCTCAGAAAAGGTTCCAAGTCACCTTCGAGTGCTGCGGCAACAGCCCCGTGCCCGAGTATTGGAGCAAGGCATTGCGCATCAGCACGGTGATGGAAGGTATCAAGGGACACGGAATCATGGGCAACGCCGAGTGGGCCGGGGTTTCTTTACGGGACGTGCTGAAGAAAGCCGGGGTGAAGGATTCCGCAGTGGAGGTGATGTTCGAGGGCGCCGACCACGGTCCCGACGAAACAGTTGGGGACCCGCCGGATGTTACTTACGAGCGCAGCCTGCCCATCGCCAAAGCGATGCACCCAGATACCCTGCTGGCTTACGAGATGAACGGTGAGCCGCTGCCCCTGAACCACGGCTTTCCCCTACGTCTGCTGGTTTCGGGCTGGTACGGCATGAACTCGGTCAAGTGGCTGGTGGGCATCCACGTGCTGGACCACGAGTTCAAAGGCTTCTACATGACCGATAGGTACATCACCACCAATGAACCGGGTTCGGCGGTGCCATATACCTACTACACCAAGATGAAGGTCAAGTCCATCATCACCAACCCCGCCCCTGGTGAGATTGTCCCCGCATCTGGATACACCCTAGCCGGGGCGGCATGGTCCGGTGAAGACCGGATCACCAAAGTGGAGATCAGCACCGATAGCGGCGCAACTTGGAGCCTGGTAGACACTGTCCGGCCTCGCAGCGACTATTCATGGAACCGGTGGGAGCACCAGTGGACCCCGCCGGGTCCCGGTAAATATACCTTGATGTGCCGGGCCACTAACGACCAAGGCGACACTCAGCCCATGGAATTCCCCAACAAGTGGGACGGCCGGGGTTACGGCAACAACATGGTGTTCCCCCACGAGGTTGAGGTGCGCTAGCATGAAAGCTGTTCCCCTTCCTGTTTCGTTTATTCTGGTGCTTTGCCTGACCATCGCCTTGATGATTTTCTTCGGGGCTTGGGCGGTTTCGGCCGACGTAGGCGAACGGGATAGGGTGTTTGCCTTCGCCGTACCCGGCGGTACAGCTGCCCTGACCTCACATGCCAACGGCACCGGACCACTGGCGCTGGGAGAAAGTAGCGCCATTGAAGGCGGTCGCACCGCCGCCTCGGAGACATGGTGGGGCAACGGCCTGCTCAGAGCGTGCCCGCTGCACTAGGCGCCGGGGCCAACTCCTCCCGATGCTCACTCTCCATGAAGAGATTTTTCATTTCATTGGACCATCCCCGTGGCTGAGTATTATTGATTCATGCTTAACCTAAGCGCTTCCAGGCTACCCTGGGGGCTGCATTACTGTTGGATCATAGTGGCCGTCTTGGCCACGGTGCAGATTCTCGCCACCTCCATCAGCATGGCCGCCGGTATCCTTTTGCCGCCCTTGACCGACCCAGATGGCCGCTTCGGCTGGAGTGTCGGTACTATCGTCATGGGGCTGGCGGCCTATTACCTGGTGGGAGCTATTTTCGCACCAGTCAGCGGTTGGCTGGGCGACCGGTACGGCGCCCGGCGCATGATGTTCGCCGGCGCCATTCTGTACGGCGTCAGCATGGTGTTGCTGGGATTTGTCCGCGAGTTATGGCAGTTCTTTATCGTCTTCGGATTTTTGCTGTCACTGACCCAATCCATCGCCATGGTGCCTTTGATGGCGTCGGTCAGCGGCTGGTTTCGGCGGCGCTTGGGATTGGGAACCGGGATTCTGTGGGCCGCGGGCGGCTTAGGCACGGCCATCGTAGCACCGCTTACCGGCTACTTATTGGAGAATTACGGTTGGCAGATGACGTTCTGGAGCATCGGCGTCATCGGCGGCGGAATCATGATCCTCCTGAACCTCCTGCTCCGCAATAGGCCGGAGGATATCGGTGTCAAGCCCTACGGGGCCACCGGCGACGACCCTCCTCCAAATGTCCGTAGCGCCACAGCGGAAAAACTGCGCCTAAAAGTGTTCAACCAGCATGTCCGGCGGACCAGAGCATTCTGGAACCTTCCGGCCATCCATGGCCTGGGGTGCGCCGGACATGGCATAGTCCTGATCTTCTCTATTCCATTCGCCGTTGAACAGGGTATCGGCCTGACACAGGCGGCGGTGATCCTAACGGTAATCTCTCTAGTCAGCATCTCCAGCAGACTTCTGACCCCGGTCCTGGCGGAACGGTACGGCTCCAAACGTATCATGGCCAGTTGCCTGTTCGTTCAGGGCATTACCGTGCTTATCCTCTTCTGGGCCCATGACCTCTGGGCTTTCTATCTGTTCGCCGCCCTGTTCGGCATAGGATTCGGCGGCGAGTGGACCGGGTATCTGGTGATAAACCGGCAATACTTCGGCAACGGACCCATGGGAACCCTCTACGGATCACAAATGACCGGAGCACTGATGGGACACGCGATAACCACTGCCCTTGGCGGCGTGGTGTTCGAGATATTCCGGTCTTCCGGCATCATAGATCCTTACACGGTCATATTCGCCTTGTCCATCGCCTTCAGCCTGGCGGGAGCGGCAGTTATCTTGACTTTGGAACCCACCTCCAAGACGCTCATTCCCGATTGGGAGATGTCGTTACCCGAAGAGGCCCGCTCGGGAGGCGCCGGGATTCCCGGTGCTCGAACCACGCCGCTCGAGCCGGCCGCCGGGGACGGATAAAGCTGGCAAAGCTCTAGAAAGGAACGCAAGCATGCCCAAACTTATCGACCTGACCTTAACCCTGGGAAGCCCTCGGGTTTCTGCCGTTCCGGGCCTCATCGGCGTGACCATGGTACCTCTTCAGACCCACGAGTCCCACACCCGTTCCAACACCAAACTGACCATGGCCACCCACATCGGCACCCACGTCGACGCTCCCTACCACTTTCATCCAGATGGGACCACCGTTGACGATATGCCCTTGGAGCGCTACATGGGACCGGCGCTCCTCTTGGACCTGCGCCAGTCGGCCCAGAGGAAGACGCCAATCTCCGTAGCGGACCTGGAGCAGGCCGGGGCCGCGCCCGGCACCGTAAAGGACAACATCGTAGTTCTGTTCACGAGCTGGGCCCACAACGAGTCGGGAAAAGAGGGATTCTACTCCGACGGGCCTTACCTCAGCACGGAGGGGGCAGGTTACCTGGCAAGGCACGAAGTCAACGCCGTAGCCGTCGACTTTCCCATCGACAAACATCCGCCGACTCCCCAGTCCACCATGAGCGATTTCCCGGTGCACCGGCTTCTGTTGGGCCTGGGCATACCACTCATCGAAAACCTGATTAACCTGGACCAACTGGTGGGCCTAAATTTCGAGCTTTGGGCGTTGCCTTTGAAGCTGAAAGGCGGCGACGGGGCCGCCGCCCGCGCCGTCGCCCGCATTCTCTAAGCTTAGTCCGGAAGTACTCCCATGACCGGCCAAACCATCGGCAAGAGCGCCACCTCCATACTCCTGGCCACCGGAAATCCGGCCAAGCAGCAGAAACTCGCCTGGCTGGTTGAAGCCCTTAACTTGTCTCCCACGACTCCCCAAGAGTTAGGCCTATCCGGAGTCCCCGAAGAGGAAGGCGGCACCCACCACGAGATTGCCCGGGCCAAAGCGCGAGAGTGGTCGCTGGCGGGATCAACATTGGCCATCGCCTCCGACGGCGGCTTGGTCCTTCCGGCGCTGGGCGATAGCTGGGAAAGTCTCTACACCCACCGGTTCGCCGGTCCGGCGGCCGACGACCAAGAGAGAACCCGCCGGTTATTGGAGTTGATGGAACCCTACCAAGGCGGCGAACGCGAGGCTTCTTGGGTGGAAGGCTTATGCGTTGCGGACCGGGGCCGGGTATTGGCCTCCTGGGAACTTCGGGGAGGCACCGGGGTTATCGCCGAAACGCCGGACGACGGCCCTGCGATTCCCGGCTTCTGGGCCTTTTCAGTGTGGTATTTCCCCCAATTCGGCCGGACCTACAATCAACTCACGCCGGTCGAGCTTGAGTCTCTTGATGACCATTGGACCAGCCTGCGCCGGTTGGTGCGACGGTACTTCCAATCTCACTTCGTGTCCACCGGACGTTGATCACCCACCCGTAGTACCCAAGCTCCCGGATACGCTACAATGGTTTCACCCGTTACCACCCTGGCTAGTTTATTGGAGTTTGCCATTGACTTCCGCCATTAAGATGCCCGCCACTATCGACGACGTCCAGAAAATGCTCCGTGAGCAGCATTACATTAGCGACCGCAGCTTGGCGGTGCCCATATTCTTGAGCTTAAAGCTGCAGCGGCCCCTGTTCCTAGAGGGTGAGGCCGGTGTCGGCAAAACAGAGATCGCCCGGGCCCTAGCCGCCGCGTTGGATACTGAGTTGATCCACCTCCAGTGCTATGAAGGCCTGGACATCAACCACGCCGTCTACGAATGGAATCACGCCCGCCAGATCCTGGAAATACGCCTTATGGAATCGTCCGGCCAGGTCGACCGTGAGAGCGCCGCCGCCGACCTGTTCAGCGAGCGGTTCTTGATCAAACGCCCCCTTCTGCAGGCCATCGACGAAAGCCGGGAGAAGTCTCCGGTCCTGCTCATCGACGAGTTGGACCGGGCCGATGAGGAGTTCGAGGGATTCCTGCTGGAGATGCTGGGTAACTTCCAGATCACGATTCCAGAGTTGGGTACTTACAAGGCAGTCCACCCACCCATCGTTATAATTACCTCCAACCGGACTCGGGAAGTCCACGACGCGCTGAAGCGCCGCTGCCTGTACTACTGGATAGAATATCCGGACTACCAGAAAGAGCTCCAAATCATCACCGACAAGATCCCCGAAGCTCCCCGCCAGTTGGCGCAACAGGTGACCGGATTCATTCAGGAATTGCGGGAGACCGAGCTTTATAAGATTCCGGGAGTGTCGGAAACCCTGGACTGGACGTCGGCTCTCTTGGCTTTGAATCAGTCCGAGTTGGACCCCCAGGTTATCGACGACACCATGGGTATCGTGCTCAAGTACCAGGACGACATAGAAATGGTGCGAGGCGAGCCGGTACGGGCCATGTTGGAGCGGTCCAAAAACCGAGGACCCCGCCGGGGAAGACGGGGTGGCGGCGGTGGCGGTCCGTGACCACGCCTGCCAACGGCACCCATCAGGACAACGGGCACATCCTACACAACCTGATGATGTTCGGCGAGACATTGCGCAAAATTGGGTTGGACGTGGGATCGGGCAACATGCTGGACCTGGTTCGGGCACTGGAGTACACCCCCATTAGCCACAAACAGGACTTCCAACAAGCGGCGCGCTCAATACTTGTACACCGAAAACAGGACATTGCCCTGTTCAATGAAGCCTTCCAGGTGTTCTGGCGGCGTCCGGCCACCGGCCAAACCACCCGCGACCTGCGCTCATTGGGAGAGCAACGCCGTTACCGGAACCCTCAAGTCGCTCCACCTAGGGGCGGCGACGACGGTAACGGCGCAGCCACCGAGGGAGATGACGATGATGCCGGCGACCGGGTGGACCTAACCAGGACCTACAGCGCCAGGGAAGTGCTGCGGCAGAAAGACTTTTCAGACTTCAATGGCTTGGAGATTGCCGAAGCCAAACGAATGATGTCGGACCTGTCTTGGGACCTGGGAAACCGGCGAACCCGCCGGACCGCACCGGGAGATGGCTCCTGGATAGACCTGCGCCGCACTCTAAGGCAGAACCTCAAGTACGGGGGCGAACTGTTAGAGTTGGCGCGACGGGAGCGCAAACTCAAGCCCCGGCCCCTGATCTTGATATGCGACGTCAGCGGTTCCATGGAGCGGTACACCCGGTTGCTGCTACACTTCATCCACTCTGTGGCAAAGGGCCAGCGGCAGGTGGAAGCCTTTTTATTTGCCACCCAGTTAACCCGGATCACCCGGTACCTGAACTACCGCAGCATCGATCAGGCGGTCACTGAAGTGTCCCGGGCGGTCCCTGACTGGGCCGGGGGCACTCGCATCGGGCAAGCGCTCAAGACGTTCAATTTCCAGTGGTTGCGGCGCGTCCGGGGCAGCGGGGCCGTGGTGCTGGTGATTTCCGACGGGTGGGACCGGGGCGAACCGGAGTTGCTATCTCAGGAGATTTCACGGCTGCAACGCAGTTGCCACCGGCTGATCTGGCTCAATCCGCTGCTGGGGTCCGCCGATTACCAACCGTTGACCCGGGGGATACAGGCTGCGCTACCCTACATCGACGACTTTTTACCGGTCAACAACCTGAATAGCCTGGATGCTCTTGCTCAACACTTGAGCAACCTCAATCCCCGACGCAGTCTCGGACCCCGTTACCGTCCTCCACTACCCGACGAGCCAGCACCCGAGGCCTCGGCGACCGAACGCAAGGAGATCGATCCGGCCCTGGGGCCTACATTCCGGCATCCGATGTGGGGACGCAATCCCTAACTTATGCCCCACCTCAAGAATCAAGAGGTTTAGATGCCCTTCTGTCCTTACTGTGCTCATCAAGTCGAATCAGCTCACATTTTCTGCGGCGGTTGCGGCAAGGCCCTCCCCGCGGAATCCACTGCAGATCCCGAAGAGGCGCTGACCGGACAGCCACCGCGCACCTTGGCCTACCGGATCTCGCCAACCCGTATCCTAGTGATGACCCTGCTATCAGGCGGCTTATACCTGTTCTACTGGTTCTACGTTACATGGCAGCAATATCGAGACCACACCGGGAACCAAGTGTTCCCCATGTGGCACACCTTGACCCTTACGATTCCTGGCTACGGTCTTTTTCGCACTCACGCCCACATGCGATCCTTCAAGGAACTGCTGCTTGATGCCGGAGTTCTCTGCACCATCAGCGTCGGGTGGACGGTAGCTTTAGTGCTCATGTTGAACATTTTGGGACTCGCGTCATCCATTCTCACTGGAGGATTATTCAACTTCGGCGAGGTCTCTTTTGGGGCTACCGTGGCCAGTACATTGCTAAACTTGGTATCCGTCGCTGTCGTTTTGGGACTCCTTCTGCACGTTCAGCAGAACCTAAACCGGTACTGGGACAGCTTGGACAACGTAACTCTGGTTGACCTGAACGTTGGCGCGGGAGAAGTTATCCTCGCCGTCGTCGGGGTCTTCACCTGGATAATCACCTTGGCTAGCATCTTCAGCCCGGCCTTTCGGACGCTTTAACCGGCACCCAAGCCGTCTTTGGCGATCAAGACCAGCCAGGAATCCCTTTGTCAGCGGCTCAAGCTGAATCGCTCCCGCAGGCCGAGTTCCACGATGGCAAAGGCCGCTCCCGCCAACAGACCTCCGGCAACTGCGTCCAAAATGAAATGGTTGCCGGTGATGGTGATCGCCAAGAAGGTAACTCCCGGATACAAAATCCCCAAAACTTTCGCCGTCCCCGGCAGGCTCCGCAGGCACAGAACACCCAGAATAACCGTCCAGCAGAAGTGGAGGCTGGGCATGGCGGCGTTGGTGTTGTAGAACACCGCCATCTCCGGGCTGCCATACAGAGCGGGCCCCAAGGTCTGTATGGTATCCACGAAGTAGGCAGTCATCACGAAAGGTGGAGAAACGGGGAAAACCGCGAAAACCGTTAAGGCGAAAACCAGGCTAACCGCCACAACGGTACGGTAGTAGTAAAACCGGGGCCGGTTCCTGATGTACAGAACCAGGCCCACTCCTAGAACGATGGGCCAATACGTGACGACGTAGACCCAATTCAGGACCACCACCACGAATTGAGCGTGTTCAAGAGTCCAGGCCTGCCAAGCCGGTTCCCAAAATATCCAGATCACCTTTTCCAGAGAAACGACCCGATGGGCGTTCTGCAGCCCGATTTGGTCCAGTTGGGGAAAGATCAATCTCCGGGTAAGCAGGTATAGGACGTAGAACCCAATGATCAGGCCCGATTCAACTAGGTGAGGTTTCCACTCCCGCAATAGCTGCTCCGCAGGATTAGGCGTCATCATTAGAACCAGACCTTACGTTCTGTGTGACGGCCATTTGGAGAAGTGACGTTACCACACCATGCTACCTCGCTGGGACCGCCGCTTCAACCGGCATCCCTCTTGGGTTGGGCTTTATCTTTCCGTAGCGCCGGTTCCTGTCAGGCGCGTTTGACTAGCTACGGAACGAATAGTATCCTTGGACTTTTCTCGTCAGTGGGGCGATTTACCAACCTCGGTCAATCTGGAGGGAACAGGCCACATGGCTTCCAGGAACCGCGTGTTCACCGATAATCAGAGAGACTTGCTCTCCTGCGTCCTAAACCGGCTCATCCCGCCGGAAGGCGAGCTGCCCGGCGCGGGCGATCTGGGTTTAGCCGCTTTTCTGGAGGGAGTGGTTGAAGGGGAAGCCCGCACAAATAGGATGTTCAATGAGGGGCTGGCGCAGATAGAGATCGCCGCCGTGATTAGGGAACCGTCCGGCTTCCAAGCCCTCAACGACGAAGAAAAAGACGCGGCTCTGAAAGAGGTTGAGGCATCACATCCGGAGTTCTTCGACGAGTTGGTGCGGCAGACCTACAACGGGTATTACACCAACCCCAGCATCTTCCAACTCATCGGTTACCCGGAACGACTCGCTCAGGGGACCAGCGGC
The DNA here is from genome assembly GCA_022450395.1 of Dehalococcoidia bacterium. Lineage (GTDB taxonomy): Bacteria > Chloroflexota > Dehalococcoidia > Lucifugimonadales > UBA3495 > UBA11650. Next base: position 11,239 of record JAKUQE010000042.1, read on the forward strand.
AGCCTGGACTTACTGGACGAGAGCCTTCTGGAACAACAACGGCAAAGGGCGCCATTTTGGAGGCGTTCCTAACTGTAGCCGTATATCGTCCGGAAATCCTCATTCGACTGGCAAGCAGCAACTTACGGGGAAATCCTCACCGTTGCCAGCCTGATTCGCATTCCGCTATCCTCCGGTTTCTAAGCCAACATCAGGCTGTTAAAGCCAACTCTAGCTGGCGCTGCCGTCCCCGGAGATCTTTCGTCGGCTCCATCACCTGTAGACCCCATTCCCACCGGGCCTTGTCCACCGCTTTGAGCACCATGCTGGTGTACTCCTTTGGAGCGTAGGGCTTACGATACATCTTGTCGTACGCCGTGGTCAGGTGCGGGTAGGATTCTCGAAGCATCGGCATGAACCACTCTTTTGAGCCAGGCTTCAAGAACAATACGTTGGCTCCCAAGAATTGAGCCTTATGCTCGGCAGCGGCGGCGGCTACCTCATTGATGCTTTCTTCGCTGTCCGAGATACCAGGAAGCAGGGGAGCCATCATAACCCCGGCGGTAATCCCGTTCTCCACCAGGAACTGCATGGCCTCCATGCGGGCCATGGGTCCGGGGGCCCCGGGCTCATTGGTCTTCCAGACCTGTTCGTCCATGCTGCCGATACTGAAGTTGATCCTCACGTCGGCCACTTCGCTCAGTTCTTGCAAAACGTCCACGTCCCGGCGCACCAGAACGCCTTTGGTGGTCAAGGATGCCGGGTTGCCGAACTCGGTGAGCACTTGCAGGATTCGCCTGGTCAACCCGTACTCTGCTTCGGCGGGTTCGTAGGGGTCCGACGCAGTGCCTATGGCAATAGCCTCTCCCATCCACCTGGGCCGCCTTAGCTCCTCCCGGAGAACCTCCGGGGCGTTAACCTTGGCGAAAACCCTCTGCTCGAACTCCAACCCGGAGTCCATTCCCCAGTATTCGTGGGTAGGCCGGGCGTAACAGTAAGTGCAGGCGTGGCGGCAGCCGCGGTAGGGATTCAACGTCCATCGGAAGGGAAACCCTGGGACGTCCAACCGGTTGAGCATAGACTTGCAGTGGATTTCCTGTACGTCAGCGCCTGCCATGGAGACTCCTTAAGTAGGGCAACAAATTAACTCATTTGTTCTAATAATAAGGGTCGCCACACTCAAGGTCAAGGGAAGGATGTCACATTTGTCGTGGTACAATCGGCCCGCCTTTTGAGAGCCGGGCCGTCGTAGAGGCACGGTTAAGCGCAGGGTGAAAGACCCGGAAACCTTGTTTCCGGAATCAGAGGAACCCTACCGGCGGTAGAGGTATCCAGAGGAGGTGCGTTCGCAGTTCAGGCGCCGGTTCAGGTGCAGACCTTCCAGGATAAAGTCCACCGCTGAGGCTACAACCTCGGCTCTCTCGTCGCTGGTCAACTGCTTCACGGCGTCGGCTAATCCGTCAACCTCCTCCAGCAAAGCCATATATTCGGCGGCCGGCTTTTCGCTACTCGTCTTCGCCGTGTGGCCCATATCGAAAGCCGTAACGATCCGGTCCAACTGGTCCACGTCAAACCGTGAGCCGAAGATACGCAGCACAGCGCGGCGCGTAAGATCGTCGGTAACCCGGCTTTCGCGGCCTTCCTCAAAGGTTTCCAGTTCTATCTTGCCGGAAAACGAGGCCACGATATACGGGAGGTCACTGGTCCTAGGACAGACCCATTGATCACCGTGGATGATTGAGCGGCGCAGCGCGTTCCCCAGCAGCGTTTCGTAGTTGGAGATGGATACTCGAACACTCACTCCGGAGCGCTGATTGATCTCGCTACTCTCCCTTGCCTGACTGGTAATCTCCGCCAGAATCTCTTTCATGTAGTCCGGAATCACCATGCTGTCCTCGTCGGGGAACCGGGTTCGCTCCTGATCCATGATGGCGATTTCGTCTTCGATGGTCTTGGGGTAGTGGGTATGGATCTGAGACCCATAGCGGTCTTTCAGCGGCGTCACGATGCGTCCGCGGTTGGTGTAGTCCTCTGGGTTAGCGGTGGAAACCACGTAAACGTCCAAGGGCAACCGGATGCGGTAACCCTTGATCTGCACGTCACGCTCTTCCATGAGATTGAACAACCCCACCTGTATGCGCTCGGCTAGATCGGGCAGCTCATTGATACAGAAGATTCCCCGGTTGGTGCGCGGCACCAGACCGTAGTGGATAACCAACTCATCCGAAAGGTAATGCCCTTCGGCAACCTTGATCGGGTCGATCTCTCCGATAAGGTCGGCGATGGAGATGTCCGGAGTGGCTAGTTTCTCCGAATAACGCTCGTCTCTGGAAAGCCATTGGATCCCGGTTTCGTCTCCGTCGGCGGCAATTTTATCCCGGCAGACCCGGCAGACCGGGGCGTAGGGGTTATCGTTTATCTCGCAGTCCGCGATCTTAGGAATCGATTCGTCCAACAGTGTGACCAGACTACGGATCACCCGGGACTTGGCCTGTCCTCGCTCTCCAAGAAGAATCACGTCCTGGCCTGCCAAGATGGCGTTCTCCAGTTGAGGAATGACTGTATGTTCAAAGCCAATTATGCCGGGGAAAACGATTTCTTCCGCTTTGATCTTGGCTATAAGATTGTTGCGCATCTCTTCGCGTACCGGTATCACCTGATAACCGCTGGCACGTAGTTCTCCGATGGTTCCAGGCAAGGTCGTTGAGGTCATCGTTAAAGCTCCGCTTCAGAGTCGTATCAGTATAGCCCATGCAGGCTGGAGGCGATAGAGAATGCCATAACCATCGGTCAATCTGTTCAGATGCCCCAGCCTGTATTGCAAATGTTACGTCCGGGAGGAAGTAATAAGTTTCACGAACCAAGCTTTCAGCCTCCCAGGGCGGCGCAACAAGGTAGGCTTGGCTAGAGCTAATTTCCAAGCAGCGGCGCCTTGGTCTATAATTACTATTAAGAAACGTTTAAGAACTGGCCATTTGGAGCAGCGTAATGTTCCATCGACTTGCCCTTCCATTAATATTCTTCCTGTTCCCCCGCGTGGGGCCGCCTCTTTTCCGGTTCGTCAGGCTCATTTGGCGGCTGAACTTCGACAAGCGCGTGCCCCTGGTTTTGAGGGCATTGGTTCCGCTGGCCATCCTTTATTTTCTGCTTCCCATTGATTTGATACCGGACACCCTTGGCTATCTGGGCAGATTCGACGACCTTATTATCTTGGCGATGGCGGCGTTGCTGTTGACGAAGCTGGCGCCGCGGCACGTGGTAGACGAGCACAGTGGCAACAAACCGAAAGATGACCGTCCCCAAGAAAAGGACCCTGACAAGATCGTGGAGGGGTCCTCCCACATCGTCGACGATGAGTAATCCTCAAGAATTCCGGCGAACAGCCGGATTTTATTCCCATTTTCAAGCCGCTCGAATACACGCCGATAAATGCTAGCTGATCCCACTTCCCCGACGTCCATCGTCCCGCCATCCGGCATGGCCCTCTACATCCATGTCCCCTTCTGCAAGACCAAGTGCCCCTACTGCGACTTCAATACCTACCAGGGCATCGAACGGATGATGGATCCATATATGGGCGCCGTGACTCAGGAGATCACCCAGTGGGGGCGGGTGCTGGAGGGAGCAGCCGTAAACTCGGTGTTTTTCGGTGGGGGTACGCCATCCTATCTCAATGAAGGTTCCATCGACCGCATATTGGAGTCGGCTCGCTCCTCTTTTCAGCTTAAGGATGGCGCGGAAATCACGATAGAAGCCAACCCCGGCGACCTGGACCTGCCGGCCTGTCAGCGGCTGATCAGCGCCGGGGTTAACCGTCTCAGCATCGGTGTGCAAAGTCTGGACAACGAATTATTGAGTCTTCTGGGCCGCCGTCACGACGCCGATCAAGCCATGGCGGCTCTGGCAACCGCCCGGAGCGGCGGGTTTTCCAACATCAACCTGGATTTCATGTACGGACTGCCACACCAGACGATGCTCCAGTGGCAGGACACCATGCAGCGTATGGTGTCCCAGCATCCCGACCACATTTCCCTATATTGCCTCACCCTTGAAGAAGGCACGCCGCTACACCGATGGGTTGAAACGGGCAAGCTCCCCCAGGCTGACCAGGACCTGGCCGCCGACATGTATCACTACGCCGCCGATCTGATGGAACAGGAAGGCTACCAACACTACGAGATCTCCAACTGGTGCCTGCCCGGCTTTGAGTGCCGCCACAATCTGTGCTACTGGCTCAATCAACCGTATCTTGGCGTTGGCCCCGGAGCTCACTCCAGCCTAGGCTCGTACCGCTTCTGGGACATTTCTTCCCCTGGAACCTACATCGCGTCGGTCAACGACTGGGCAACCAAGAACCCTCAGCCGGCCATCGGACTAACCGAAGAGGTCTTGAATAGCGTATTGCCTGTGGACGACCAGGAACACATCGATGAGGACACATTTTTGGCGGAGACCATGTTTTTGGGACTACGGCTGCTTGAAGGCATGGATCTAGCCGAAGTCTCATCCCGCATAGGAATAGACCTGGGCGAGCGTTACCGATCGGAGATCCAGGATCTCACCGAATTGGGGCTGCTGGAGCAAGAAGGACCTCTGCTCCGCCTAACCAAACCAGCCCACCTGATCGCCAACCAGGTTTTTACCCGGTTTGTGGGATGAGTTTAGGGCATGGTGCTTCCCCATCGCGAGAGCGCGTACATTCCTCCGGCAAAATTAACCGGGTATCTCCTCTCTGAAACACACCCTGTTGGCAGATTTAAGGCTCGATTATTTTATGCCGCCGGATACGATCCCACTAATGCCCAATCACTTGAGCGGGCGTTGATCGACATCGCCCATGAACAGGAAGTCACTGATACTATTTCCACGTCCTACGGTACAATATATGTCATAGACGGTACTCTCCAAACACCGATGGGAATCGATTTACAAATTCGAACAGTGTGGATCATAGTGTCAGGTGAATCTAGTCCGAGATTGGTAACCGCCTATCCAGATTGAGCGTTCACCGGGGAGAGTATTTATGGTTAGAGAGCTAGACACTGTCGTCCTGACCCACGCCATAAAAGAACACGGACTGGAAGGTGGCGATATCGGAGCGGTAGTTCATTGCTATCCCGAGGGAACCGCTTTTGAAGTCGAGTTCCTCACCGCCGAAGGTAAAACAATAGTGTTGCTTACCCTGAACGAGACCGAGGTCAGACCGTTGGGTGGCAGCGAGATTCTCCATGTTCGCGAATTCACGCCGGTGTAGGGGAGTCAAGTCCCAACACCTAGGTTGTGTCTAGCACACCGTGGTCTTAGCAGATAGGAGGAGCCGGTCATGAGTTCGCCGGAAACCCAAGCCAAATATGTGGTCCGAGATGAAGGGATTTGCGGCGGGCAACCAAGAATCGCTGGCACACGCCTCAAAGTACAAAGCATAGCCTTAGAGTACGGAAGCTTGGGCTGGACTCCAGACCAGATATGTGACGCCCATCCTGGGATTACTCTGGCCCAGGTACATGCCGCATTGTCCTACTACTATGATCACCGGGAAGAAATTGATCTGGTTATACAAGAAGATATCGAGTTCGCTGAACGCCTGCGGCCGGAACTGACCTGATGCCCTTAGCTCTTCTCTGTGATGAGCACATTCCTTATCCAGTAATCGAAGGGTTGAGGCGTAGCGGAGTCGATGTGACCACTGTACAGCAGTTGGACTTGAGAGGCGCGCTCGATCGAGTAATTCTGCAGACAGCACGGCAGCAAGGACGGGTGATCTATACCAACGATACTGATTTCCTCCGTCTCCATGCCGCTGGGGCTGACCATTCTGGTATCATCTATCACCATATACGGGTCTATTCTGTCGGTGAAGCCATTAGGAGAATTTCATTAGCCTGTGAGGTGTTGTCTGCGGAGGAAATGCTGGATCGCGTAGAATACCTCTAACTGCTCACTCAAGGAAGGATGATCCAAAAGTCATGTACGTAATCGGCACCGCGGGCCACGTGGACCACGGCAAGTCTACCTTGGTCAAAGCCCTGACCAACATCGACCCCGACCGGCTCAAAGAGGAAAAAGAGCGGGAGATGACCATTGACCTGGGCTTTGCCTGGCTGACCTTGCCCAGCGGACGGGAAATCTCCATCGTCGACGTGCCCGGACACGAGCGGTTCATCAAGAATATGCTGGCCGGCGTCGGCGGGGTTGACCTGGCCATGCTGATCGTCGCGGCCGACGAAAGCGTCATGCCCCAGACCCGGGAACACTTGGCTATCCTCGATATCCTCCAGATCCGCAAGGGGATTATCGTCATCACCAAGACGGACACGGTTGACGAGGAACTGGTGGAGTTGGTCAAGGCCGAAGTGGAAGACTTCCTGGAAGGCACGTCCTTCCAGGGATGCCCCATGGTGGGCGTTTCCGCCCACACCGGCGACGGTCTTGACGAGCTCAAGTCCGTCCTAGATCAAGTGCTAGATAACACAGAGTCCCGGCGGGACCTGGGACGGCCCAGGCTGCCCGTGGACCGTAGTTTTACCATCTCCGGATTCGGGACCGTGGTCACCGGAACGCTTATCGACGGAGCTCTTACCGTAGGCCAGGAGGTGGAGCTGGCCAACTCGGGCCGCCACGCCCGGATCCGCGGTCTCCAAACCCACCAATCCAAAGTGGACCAAGCCCAACCCGGCGTTCGTTTAGCGGTAAATCTATCGGGCCTGTCCCGCAACGAAGTGCCGCGGGGCGAAGTGCTTACTTCCGCCGGTTGGCTGCGCCGGACCAATCGATTGGACGCCAGGGTCAGGATGGTCAAGGGCGCTCCCCACTCCCTTCGTCACAACGAGGGCGTCACATTCCATCTATTTACCAGCGAGACCACCGCTCGCGTCAGGCTTCTGGACGCCGATCGCTTGGCCGCTGGGGAAGACGGCTGGGTCCAGATTCTCCTCACCGAATCCCTGCCCATGGTCAAGGGAGACTTCTTCGTTCTGCGCTCGTCTGAAAACACACTGGGCGGCGGACAAGTGGTGGACCCCAACCCACGCCGCAGGCATCGCCGCTTCGTCGCTGAAGTCGTGGACCGGTTGATGACGCTGGACCAGGGTTCCGGCGAAGACGTTCTCCTTAGCGTGGCCGACCAGTGGGGTCCCTGCAACGCTTCGGTCCTGTCCCAGCGCTCCAATCTTCCCGTTTCCGAAGTCCTGGAGCGCATCGAAACGCTGGAGTCTCAGGGCGACGTTGTAGTCCTGGGCGAATTGGGAACCGACAGCGACGCCGTCGTGTACTCCACTCAAGGCTGGAGCGCCATGACCGGCAAGCTTTTCCAGGCATTGCGCGCGTACCACGACCAATATCCTCTGCGCCGGGGGGCTCCCTCCCAAGAGATCCGCAGCCGGTTGGGTCTCTCTCAGCCCATTTTCCTTAGGGCGCAAGCCCGGTTGACTGACCAAGAGTACTTAGTAGAAGATGGGACGCATCTACGCCTTCCCGACCATCAAGTTGCCATGACTCCGGAGATGGAGGAAAAGGTTTCGGCATACATCAAAGCGTTGGAGCAAGACCCCTACTCCCCGCCCAGCGACCGGCCTTTGGACCCCGAGTTGCTAGGCGTTCTGGCGGAAGAGGGCAAGGTTGTCCGGGTGAACGATACGGTAGTGTTCGCCGCTTCGGCTTACCAGGAGATGACCGATCGCATCACCGAACACTTGAAGGCCAACGGCAGCATTACGGTGGCCGAAGCCCGGACCATGTTCGAAACCAGCCGCAAGTACATTCTTCCCCTTTTAGAGTATTTGGATCAACAGCGCGTTACTCGCCGGGTTGGCGACGAACGAGTGCTGCGGTAACCGGCCATGCCCCTGGACCTAGGACAAACAATGCTCCAGTTGGACCGGGTGAGCCGGGGTCTGGTCGCCGATAGCGGCCAACGGGAAGCCCGCCTGACAGCCTTTGTCGACGCTGCATCCAAGGTCGACGCCGCGACGGCCATCGCCAAGACTGGATATGATCCAGAGCGCCCCTTTCTCGCCGCCCAGGTTTTGGACAGTTTGCTGGGCGCCCACGCCCCGGTAGAACCGCCCATGGACTGGTGCACGGTGGCCGTGGACGGGTCACACATCGACGTTGACCGCCACCTCCCCGTGGGCTGCTACCTGATCAACATGGGGGGCTGTTCATTGACTTACGGCTCTCAGCCTGACGCCAGTTTCTTCAGTCAGCCTAGCCTTTACCACCGGCCGGAAGACTTGTATCTAACCGATCCGTCAAACTCAAACTATGAGGAACCGGTGGCCGGCCCCCTGCTAGGTTTGATTCGCACCGTTCAGGAGTTGGAGCGCCTAGCCCAAGCCGTAGCCGACGTCCCAGCCGGCCTGCCCACTCTGGCGTTGGTCGACGGCTCCTTGGTTATGTGGGGACTGTCGGGCCGGGGCTACCCTCCATTCGTCAAAGAAGCCATCATCCAAGACCGGCTGTTGCCGGCCCTAGACCAACTGCGGGAAGAGTCCCAACACCGCCCGCTTTGCCTGGCAGCCTACGTTTCCCTGCCCCGTAGCGCCGAGGTAGTAAACGCGGCCCGGAGCAGCCTGTGCCCTACGGAACTTTCCCAGTGCCGGAACCATTGCAACAATCGCCGCAGCATCCAGGCGCCCTGCGACCTATCGAACGACTTCATCGACCGGGACTTGTTTCAACGAACGCTAGACCCGGGCTGGCGGTCGGCAACCTATCTGACCAACTCCTCGGTGCCCAGAGAGAGCTACGGCGAACACCAGATCTGCTTCTTTTACCTGAACTGCGGCGAGGAGATCGGACGGATCGAACTGCCCCAGTGGGTCGCCCAAGACGAGAGGTTGCTATCCCTATGCCACAGCCTGGTGTTGGACCAGTGCCGGCGCGGCCAGGGCTACCCGGTGGCCATCTCCGAGGCCCATGAGCAAGCGGTCATCAACGGCTCCGACCGCCAATTTTTCAAGCAGATGCTGGCGGAAGCCCTGGAACGAGAGGGCTTGCCCGTGTACACATCGGAAAAAGACCGCTCCAAACGCACGCCCTGGCTGTGACGCCACGGACTCAAATCGTTGGCCCTCCATAGATCAAGCTAATCTTGAGTCAACTAAAAATCGCCGGGGAGGCGTTAGATGTTGCATACCCGTATCTGTGACCTGCTGGGAATAGAGCACCCCATCATCAGCGCTCCCATGGCGGGCACGTCGACCGCCGAACTGGCGGCCGCTGTCTCCAACGCCGGTGGCTTTGGGATGATTGGATCGCGCGCGCAGCCAGATCCCGAGTGGCTTCGAGAGCAGATCCATACCGCCAGAGAGCTTACCGACCGGCCTTTTGGCGTGGGGTTCATCTCCTCTGCGCCGAGAATGGAGAGAGCAGTTGAGGTTGCCATCGAGGAGAAGGTTGCGGCCATAAGCCATTCCTTCGCCGACGTGACTCCCTATGTCTCCGCCGCCCAGGCGGCCGGGATAAAGGTCCTGGCTCAGGTACAGACGGTGGCCCTGGCGGAAAGCGCGGCCCTCGCCGGGGTTGACGTGATCACGGCCCAAGGCACCGAGGCCGGGGGGCATACCGGACACAACGGTACGCTACCCCTGGTCGCGGCAGTTATCGATATAGCCGGCGGCATCCCAGTGCTGGCCTCGGGAGGTATCGGCGATGGTCGCGGCCTGGCCGCAGTATTGATGTTGGGGGCAGAGGGAGCCTGGATCGGGACCCGGTTCGTCGCCAGCCTTGAGTGGGGCGGTCCCGACTGGGTCCGGCAGAAGGTCACTGAAGCATCTATCGACGACACCTTGCTGACCCGGGTCTACGACCTGGCAGGAGCGGCGCCTTTCCCGCCGGAAATTGGTCACCGCGTGCTGCGCAACGACTTCACGGATACCTGGCACGGGCGCGACCAGGAAATAATCGCTCGCCGCCAAGAGTTACAAGACCAGATTGACGCTGCCGCACTGGCGGGAGACCACCGCATCGCCTCGGTGAACGCCGGTGGCGCTACCGGACTGATTGACCGGGTTGAGCCGGCAGGCGACATTGTCCGGAGAATCGTGGCCGAGACGGAGGCGATACTGCGCAGCCGTCCCGGTCAGGTGTTGGGCGGCAAGGACTGACGCCTTCAGTGCTTCATCTCTTGGCGCAGGACTGAAGGCCCGTGTTTACCGGATGTCCTTTTGCCTCACCCAAGATAATCCAAGAACTCCTGGATGCTGCCGAAGCTGGCGACCAACTTCAGGAAATCCTCCAATGAATCGCTGCGCCGCCGCAACTCTTTCAACTGTTCGTTGATGGGGCTTACCGACGCCGGACTGGCGGCGTAGGAGCCGTGAAAAGCGAAGAAGGCTTGGTTTATTTTCCTGATCAACCTGCCATTGGACGCTAGGAACTGGCGGCGTTCCTCCATGTAAGCCTCGGCCTCCTCGATCTTGCCTTGGGCCAAAAGCTCCTCGGCCTCCATCCGGGTCTCCCGCATCGCCTCGTTGAAATCGAATCCTTCCGATTTTGCTCCCGACGCGGGCTCGACGTCCCGGTTAATGACTTCGCCGGTCATGGCGAAGTAGGCCAGATCGCCGATCTCCTCTCCACCCATGGTGGCTGCTGTTTCGTTCAGCGTGGTCATTTCCGGGCTGTCCCAGAAGTGCTGACCCAAAGGTTGGAAGAAAAACCAATGGTGCAGCCATTCATGGGCGGTGATCACTACGGCGTGGTGGAGACTGCTTGTATCGGACACTACGCTGGGGTAAGTGGCAACCCCTCCCGTGTCCTCCACCAACGCCGCCAAGTTTTCTTCCCGCAGAACCAACTCCTCGATTCGTTCCCTCTCCTCGTCGCTGATACCGGGCGCTAAAAGGATTGTCTGTTGGCGGTGGATCCGGTCCCGGGGAGACAACACTAGAACGGTGGGAGAACTAGAATACACCGTGTCCACCGGCGGAAAAAGAAAGCCGATGCGAGACTTGAAGTTTGCCTCGCCGAGAATGGAACTGATTTCGGCCTCCACGGCCTCTTCCACTTGGGGCCGCAGGGCCCGGCGCCGTTCTTCAATCTGCTCGATCTCGGCCCTCAGTGACAGAGTTTCCTCGTCCGAAAGGGGTTCACCATTAGTAGTTGAGGACAACAATCTACGCTCTGCGTCCCGTTGCCGCCGCCCCAACTCAAAGAATTCCTGGGCAAGCCGGTTCTTAACGCTCCGGTCATTTTCAGACGCCCACGGGAGGAGGAGACCGGCTTGGCGCACCCATTTATCCAGGAAGTTGGACAGTTCCCATTGAAGCAGGCTGTACTTGTAGGGCGACACCGCCAGGTCCAACGGGGAGGGCCGGAAGTCTCCCCCGCCGGCGGCCAGCACGACCATTGATAAGGAAACAAACGAGACAGCAGTACGGAGGACCTTGGGCATGCGAACGATCAGGCGAGGACGCGGTACCGGTAGCTGGAGGTCAGCAGGTCTCCCTCTTCAAAGCGGCTGAACCTTAAGGGATTAATGTCGATGGAAGAGGCGCTGCCCTGGGTGATCAACTCGGCCATGGTCACCCCAATCATCGGCGAAAGCTTGAACCCGTGGCCGCTGAAGCCCACGGCGCAATACAGTCCCTCGATACCAGGCACGCGGTCCAAGATGGGGTGCCAGTCCGGCGTCACCGTAAAGAGACCCGACCAGCCGCCGCGAAAATAGGAGTCGGCCATGGCCGGCATCCGGCGAGCCAGCTTGCCCAACGCCTCGGTCACCTCCGGCATGTCGACGCCTTCGTTGTAGCTGTCCACCTCAACGTCTTCCTCGCCAAACCCAATAAATGTCATGTTGGAACCGTCGGGACGGAAGGAGAAGGACTGGGCGATGTCTCCGACGATGGGATGATCCGGGATCAGGTCCAGGGGCCTGGTAAGCGTGGCTACTTGGTGCCGCACGGCGGATAGCGGCAGATCGATCCCCACTTTGGCCATTACCTGACGCGACCAAGGGCCGGAAGCCACCACCGCCACGTTGGTCTCTCGCCTGCCTTCAACCGTCAAAACCGCCTGTACCCGGCCGCCGGAAACCTCGATCCCCACGGCGGGGTTGCGCAGTTCGATCCGCGCCCCCATGTCCTTGGCTCTGTTGGCGTAAGAGGTGGTTAGCTGGTAGGGGTCGGCATAGCCTGACTCCGGCTCCCAGGCCAGGGCCTCGGACTCGTCGATCTCCACCATGGGAGCCAGTTCCCGCACCTGGGCGGCATCGACCACGGCGGTGTTGATGCCTAATTCTTGCTGCATGGCGATGTTCTTTTCCAACCCCGGACGGTCAACGTCCTCCACGATCACCAGGTACCCGGTTTTGACGAAACCAGAGGTCCCGCCAACCATCTCGCCGAAATTGCTGAAGTACTTCAGGCTCTCCCAGGCCATGGAGGCGGTCACCGGATTGGAGTAATGCATCCGGCAGATGGCCTGGGAGCGGCCCGTGGAACCGGAACCCAGCACGTCCTGTTCCACCAGGACGGAGTTGGTTACTCCCAGTTTGGCCAGGTTGTACAGCATGCTGCACCCCATCACCCCGCCGCCAATGATGACTACGTCTGCTGATTGTTGCATTTCTAGATGTCTCCGATTTATCCGCTGGACTACTCTAATTAGTCTACCAACAAGGGCAATTGTTCGTTGGGCGGACCGCCGGTGTTCACCGCGTCTAAGCCTAAAGGATAATATACCCTTGTACGTGTTTTACCTTCTACCCTTAATACGCCCACATTCACCATATCGTTCAAATCCCTGGAAGCCGTCGCCGGGGAGACCCCGGTGATTTCCATGTAGTCCGACCGGGTGATTCGCCCTGTCTGGACCGCAAAGGCGTAACCATCAACATGACGGGGCGGCCAGCCCTTGGCGGCCCACAGGTCATGACCGTGTTGCATCATCCGGTTCCAGTCAGTCGTTGTTGCCACCAGATCGTCAGATGCGGCCTTCAGTACCGTGGCGGAGAACTCCAGCCATGGCGTGGAATCATAGCCCTGGAAGTACTCTTGTCCCAGGGACCTACCGATGGCAGAAAAGTAATCGTTCTTGAGGTTCAATAAGACAGTCTCGATCGATATAAGCTTCCTGAATCCGAAGGGCGACCGCTGTAGCATCAGGGTTTCCAGGCCACGGGCAGTTCTTCCGTTGCCGTCCCAAAAGGGATGGATGGCGACCAGATGCAGATGAGCAATTCCCGCTTTTAAAACGGGATGCAAACCATCATCTTCCCTAAGCCACAGGGCGAAGGAACGCATCAACCCGGGAACGTCCCTCTGGTTCGGTGTTCGGAAATCGCCGACGGAGTTAGGTCCCTTCCGGTACACACCCGGTGTGAGCATTTCCGAGGCAGTCGATATGAAATATCGGTTGAGCTGCCGCATCACAAGTTCGTCTACCGAAATATCTCCTTGATCGCTGATGAAGTCGATGAAGTCGTAGGCCTGAATAGCGTTGATGTTGGCCTGCTCATCCTCGGTAAATTTGCCCGTGAACCCCCCGCCGGCCAGATTCCTTACGGCTGTTTCGTCAAGGGTAGCTCCCTCGATCCTGGTCGTACCGGAGGACCGTCGAACTTGGACATCCCGATGAAACCAGGCTTCGTGCTTGGGCATCAACAGCATATTCTCGATCAACCATTGGTTCCGTTCGATTCCATCCAGGCAAACCTCGATATTGGGTGTAATGGTATAATTCGGCTGGAAGATACTATCATTCATGGCATAGCAACCTAAGTAATACTCTCTGTTTGATAGATATGATAGTATCATTATATAACATTCGGGTCAACCTGCCCTACACAGAACCGACTCCAGCCGTCCCACACGCAGTGACCGGCCACGCCTGTTGACAGTTGTTGACGTTCTCAGGTAGACTTCATTCCAATGAGTCTCGTATCGATTAACTGCTGCATCTGTACCTGTCCCCCCACAGAGGGGGCAGGCTAGTCGTTCGTCCAACGACATCGTCTTAATCGACACCTGCGCCCACCAAGCACGCCGTTTGGTGGGTTTTTTATTTTGCCAAATCGTAGGAGGCCACGTTGACAAGTCCGACCGGAGGAACCCAGGTAATAAACCAGGAAAAGATTCACCAAGAGAGCATGGCGCTGGCCCCGTCTGCTACGGGGATCATCCCCTTCATGGACGAAGAGATCGTCCGCCTGGAAGAGGAGTCCCAAAAGTTCCAGAACGGTGAACTGGAAAACGCCGAATTCACCCCTTTCCGGCTACGCCAGGGAGTGTATGGCCAGCGCCAAGCCGACGTTCAGATGATACGAGTCAAACTGCCCGGTGGGATCATCACCGCCGACGGTTTGCAAATGTTTGGGAAGATCACCGAACGGTATGCGCCTCTGCAAAAAGGTCACATCACCACACGGGAGAACATCCAGATTCACCACATTCCCTTGGACGAGTGCCCAGAAGTTTTGCGTTTGCTGGCAGAGGTGGGGTTGAGCACCAGAGAAGCGTGCGGCAACACCGTCAGAAACGTGATCAGCTCGCCTGGCGCGGGGATATGCCCCGACGAAGTTTTCGACCCGACACCCCACCTGACCGCCTACGTGCGGTTCGGCATTCGCCATCCCATCACGCAGAACTTCCCTCGCAAGTTCAAGACGGCCTTCACCGGATGCGACTCCCATGACACCGTGGCCGCCGCCATCCAGGACCTGACCTTCGTCTCTCAGATCAGAGAGACTGACGGCGTTACCCAACGGGGGTTCAGAATATTCGTGGGCGGCGGTACATCCATCATGCCCCGGCTGGCCAAAGCCTTGTACGACTTCCTGCCTGAGGAAGACTACTTGCGGCTGAGTTTGGCCATCTGGACGGTCTTCAATAACGCCCAGATGTTGCGCAAGAACCGGATGATGGCCCGGCTCAAGGTTCTCATCGACCGGATCGGCCTAGATGATTTCCGCCAGCAGGTTGAGGAAGAACTGGAGAAGATAGGCCCCATCGACCCCAAGCCTTTGATGGAAGCCGAAGAGATCCAGAGAGAAACCGCGCCGGCCGTGGAGCATCTCTCCTTCCCGGCCCTTAAACTCAACGGATCCTCTAACAATGGTCACCACGGAGACGATGCGTTCGATCACTGGACGGAAACAAACGTTTCCGCTCAGAAGCAAGAAGGCTATTACTTGGTCTACGTCAAAATTACCCGTGGCGACATCACCGCAGCCCAGTTCCACGGTCTGGCAGACATTGTCCGCCGCTACACTGGCGGCCGCGCCCGAACCAACCAGGAGCAGAACCTGGCCCTCCGCTGGATCCCTGGCCAGTCATTGAAAGAAGTATGGCAAGCATTGAAAGCCATTGGTCTGGCCGATGGCGACGTCCACACCATCTCTGACGTCGTTTCCTGCCCCGGAACCGACAGCTGCAAGCTGGGCATCACCTCGTCGATGGGCCTGTCCAAGGCCGTGACGGAGGATATGGCGGACTGGAACGGTTTGATGGAGGACGAAGGTGTCCGAAAGATCCGCATCAAGATAAGCGGCTGCCCCAACGGATGCGGGCTGCACCACATCGCCAACATAGGCTTCCACGGCGCGGCCGTTAAAGGCCCCGACGGCCAGCAGATCCCGGCCTACGAGCTGTTCCTAGGCGGCAACTACGGCGATAACCGGGTGGAAGACTCCAGCATCGGCACGCGGATTCCCAAGGTGAAAGTCCCCGCCAAGGCCGTTCCGGGCGTCATCAAACAGATCACCACCTACTACAAAGAGAACCGCCAGAACCAGGAGAGCTTCAACAAGTTCCTGGAAAGGGTGGGTATCGACCAACTAACCGCCGTCGCCGCCCAAGCCCAGAGTATCACCGAGTCCACCGAAGCGGGTTCCGACCTTTACTTCGATTGGGAGCGGACCAACATATACAAGCTGGAACGCGGTGAAGGTGAGTGCATGGTCTAGGGTACGGGAGTGGCAGCCTCGCTAAGCGGCAAAGTCGTCGCCTTTTTGGAATCCCGCATGCAATCGGAGATGGCGGGGCTGATTGAACGCCATGGAGGCACACCCTACCC
>JAKUQE010000043.1 GCA_022450395.1 Dehalococcoidia bacterium
CCACTCCACCGCGGAACAGATCATTCCCTGTGACACCACGCCCCTGATCTTGGCGGGCTTGAGCGCTTCCTGCTTGCCCGAGTGGCTGTTATACAGGACGGCGCCAACCTTCGCGAAGCAGATCTTTTGGCCGGCCGCTACGTTGGGCGCGCCACAGCCCACTTCCATCTCTTCGCTACCGGTGGATACCCGGCAAAGTGATAGGCGGTCTGCCTGCGGGTGAGGCTCCTTTGTGAGGACCTGTCCCACGAAGCACTCTTTCCACCCGCCCATCTCTACAACCTCGCCGACCTCTACGCCGGCCATGGTTAGCCGATGGGCCAGCTCGGCAGCAGGCAGCTCCACGTTAACGTATTCACGCAGCCAACTGAGGGGAACTTTCATGGGCTGCTATAGCTCCCTAATCATGCCGGTTGGCTGCCTTTTCGGAACGTTGGTCCACTTTGGCAGATGGACCGGTATTTCGTTGACGATTTCGATGTCTGTCTCCGCTCAGGCCAGGTTGGCATCAAGGTGATTTTAGGAGGGCGTCTCGGTGACACTCGTTTGGACGCCTCAGAACTGGCTCAGGAACCTTAGGTCGTTGGAATAGAACAAACGAATGTCTTCGATGCCGTATTTCAGCATGGCGATGCGCTCTGGGCCCAGGCCGAAAGCGAACCCGGTGTACTTCTCAGGATCGTATCCCACACCGGCCAGCACCTTAGGATGGACCATTCCCGCGCCCATGATCTCTATCCAGCCGCTGTCCCGGCAGATGCGGCAACCGCTACCTTCTCCATCGCAGGCAAAGCAGTCGATGGACATGTCCACGCCCGGCTCCACGAAGGGGAAGTAGTCGCACCGGAAACGTACCTTTCGGTCGCTGCCGAACAACCGGCGGGCGAATTCGAACAAGGTGCCTTTCAGGTCGGCGAAGGTGATTCCCTCATCTACCGCCAGTCCTTCGACCTGGTAGAAGTGCCATTCGTGGGTGGCATCGGTGGCTTCGTACCGGTAGCATTTCCCCGGAACCACCACCCGGACCGGCGGCCGGGTGCTCTCCATGACCCTAGCCTGCATCGGCGAAGTGTGGGTCCGCAGGAGCAACGGATATTGCCCGTCTTCGTTTTGTTGGTCTACCCACAGGGTGTTCCACATGTCCCGGGCGGGATGACCCAAGGGTATGTTCAGCATCTCGAAATTGTAGTGGTCCGTCTCCACCTCGGGTCCTTCCACCACGCTGAATCCCATCGTCATAAAGGCGTTGCAGATCTCTCTAACGATCTGGGTGGTAGGGTGCAGGCGGCCGCTAACCAGAGGACGTCCGGGAAGCGTAACGTCAAGGCGGTCCTCGGAGGCCGACCTGGTCAGTTGGGCTTCCCTGATAGACTTCGACCGCTCGTCTAGCAGTTCTTCCAGGCGACCTTTTGCTTGGTTCCCCATAGCGCCGGCCACCCGGCGTTCTTCCAGGTCTAACTGGGCCAAGCCGCGCAGGAAGAGGGTCAAGCGGCCACGCCGGCCCAGATAGGCCACGCGCCATGCCTCTAGAGATTCGGTATCGTTGATGCCCGCCAACTCGCCGGCCGCCGTGTCAACTAAATCCTGAACGGATAGCGCAGAGGATTGGCTGGTAGGCTGGGTCAAGTGAGGTTACCTTCACCACTACGGCGTGGCCCTAATTCGTCATATTGTGCTTGACCATTATAGGATTCGTCGGAAGGTGGGTCAAGGAGATCAGCCCCCGCGGCTTGGTGTATAAGGGGTAATCACAGTGTCTTATTCCCCGGAATTCAAGGGTAGGGGATGACAGTGGCTAATAGGGATAGAACATATGTACTGTTATGATGATTTCGGTTCTACATCAACAGCCGGTCCGGTTCCTACCGGCAATCTTGCTTCAGACAAGGGTGAGACCATGACCTGGTTCCGTTTCAAGGCGTGTGTAAAGTGCCGGGGCGACTTGGTCTTGGACCATTCGGACTGGCTATGCCTGCAATGCGGCACCTATTATTACACGGGGTTGTATCAAGAGTCCGCTCCAGCCAAGGCTCCCACCAAGGAAAATATATCGCCGGACGAGGAAAAGGCCGCCGGCGCTGCAATCTTAATTCCACCCGGATACGCTAGACTAACGGGAACCAGCCCATCATCGCCGCTACCCATGAAGCCCTGGAATTGCCTATATCTAGCTATGCCTAGCTTGCCGAGGGGTTCGGCGATCGCGGCTACGCCGTTCCAGATATGACTGGCAGCCGAATTCTTTTGGCTTTAGACGCCGGGGTAAGGGAGAGCGGCTGGGCTGTCTTTGAGGATGGACGCACGGTAACGACAGGAGTCATCGGCACCGGAATTAAACGCAGTACCGAAGCTCAAATAAGGGTTTCCCGTTTGGTGGAGAGGTTGGACTTGCTGGTTGAGCGGTGGCGGCCGGACGAGGTTACCCACAGCTTGCCCTCGGGAATCCGCTGGCCGGTACCTGCCCTAGATCTCTTGAGCGATAGCTTGGCCCAATGGTCCCGAAAACATGGATTGACCGTATACGCCTATACCGCGCAAGAGGTTCGGGAATCCATGGCAGGCCATCCCAATGCTTCACGGGATCAACTGGCCTATGCGGTCATGGCCTGTCTAGGCCTCATCGGCCAAGGTAAGACTACCCATGAGTGGGAGGCCTTGGCTGTTGCCCACTACCATCTAACCCGGGGAGACGCGGCGGCCGACCCGCCCAGTTGAACGTATTCCGGCGCTGGCAATGCCTGCCGCCTAGTGGCCTTCGGCATCGGGGAAGCTCTTTTCTCCGGCTTCGATCGCCACATCCAGCCGATTTTCTACAGGTGGAACGGGACAATTCCAGTTTGGATTGTAGGCGCAATAGGGGTTGTAGGCGTAGTTGAAGTCCAACTGGAAGCGGCCGTGATGCAGGGGCTCCAGATCCACGTAACGCCCCTCGCTATAGGAACTCTGTCCGCTGGTTAGATCGGTAAAGGGCAGGAAGAACTCGCCGTCATCTTCATCTCGATAAACTGTCAGCGTGGCTGTCTCTCCCTCAACCTGGAAAGAGATCGTTCCCCAACGAATGTAGGGCAGGGAATCTCCAGTGCTGGTGGCCATCTCGATGGTTTCTTTTTCCTGGTCGTTCAGCTCATCGATCGTTAAAGCAAACTGCAAGGCTGAGTTTTCCGGATAGTAGGCCAGCCCGGCGAACCGGCCCTGTTGCTCCGGGGTAAGGGGGGCATCGGGGTCCTGGCCGAAATAGCGGTCTTTGCCTTCCCGGAATTCTGAGAGTTCGGACATGGCTGCCTTCTGCGAACGATTTGTTGGCTGGTTAACGGCAGTTCTTTACCTGAAGACCATGTAGACACTCACGGGTATGCATGGACTGCCGACATTGATCTCAATCGATTGGATGCCTTCCACTGGCAGAAGATGCGGCCACTTGGGGTTAATCCTGGACATGCCAAAGGGCGTCAACCGGCGGTGTATAATACGGCATCTACAACAAGTCTAAGAAACGGGAACCCCCATAACAAATAACCGTACTCAGAAGCGGATTCGGGCTAAGGGGAAACCCGTGGAATTGGAGAGGCAATGCCGATAATACAACGCCCCTACGTCCCTCCCGAAGACCAGGTGCCCCAGGAGGAGAGCTATACGAACCCCGGAGACACCCAGTCAGCTGAAGATTCCTCCGGAGATCCGATAACTTTCTACAGCGACTCCATGCACATCTTCAGCAGCCTGTACTCAGCGGTCATCTTCTTCGGGGAGCAGATGGAAGAGAGGGAGCCTATCCTGCGGGCTCGCATCAAGGTTAGTCCGCAGATGCTGAAAGCTATCGCTCTGCTCACCACCAAACATGTTCGTGAGTACGAAGAGGCCGTCGGGCCCATATCTCTGCCCGATCAGGTTTACTCCGCCTGGGACTTGAGCACGGAGGAGTAACATGGAGGACGAGGACCGAACGCTGGGGGAAGACTTTGCGATTCCGGTGCAGATTCAACCGGGCGTCGATGACGCGGAGCCGGCCGATTGGACCTGGAGAAATGTAGGCACCAGCTTGCCCAACCGGGCGACCTTTCACCTGACCCACAGCGACGTTAGCCGCATCATCGTGGACGTGCTTAGGCCATCGGATTCTCCGCCAGATGGGCAGTTCGTTTTATCGAAAGAGGTCCCGATCATCGTCATGGACAGCCTGGACAAGTATTGGGCCGCGGAGTCCCGTGTCCAGCTACCCCTTCATGGTGTGCGGGTGCCCGTGGAGGGTGACACCATCGCCGAGGCCAAGATGGCGCTGGCGGCGGATCTGGCGGCCCAACTGAGGCTTCTGCTACTGTTGGCTTCTTCCCACAAGGTGCTGGCGCCCCAATTGCAGGAAAATCTGGCTTTTCTCCGGTCGATCATGACCACGGCGCCAGGAATCAAGGCTTAGCGCCTATGCGGAGTTCGCGGGGAGAACAGGCTCGTCTGAGCCGTGCTTTACGTAATCTCCGGCAACGCTTGCAGGGTGGCAACGACCTCACCGGTTGGCACCAGGCTGGAAGTTTCATCTAGGCGCTGTTTGAACTCGACCACGCCGGCCTTCATGTTTCGAGGGCTGACCACGAGCCGAACCGGCAAGCCAAGAAGGTCGACATCGTTCAGCTTGACCCCGGCGGTCTGGTCGGTGCGGTCGTCGAAGAGAACTTCTATCCCTTGGTCTTGTAGCTCCTGATACAGCCGTTCCGCCTCTTCAGCAACCTGTTCGTCCGCCAGATTCAAGCCCACCAAGTGCACTTGATAGGGAGCGATAGGAGCCGGGAAAGCGATCCCTTTGTCGTCGTGATTCTGCTCGATCGCCGCTGCCAGTAATCGGCCCACACCGATCCCGTAGCACCCCATCATTATGGGTTGATGCTGCCCATCTTGGTCCAGATAATTCGCGCCCAGAGCTTCGCTGAAGAAAGTTCCCAGCTTGAAGATGTGGCCCACCTCGACGCCTCTGATTGCTTCCAGGGGCTGGCCGCAGTTGGGACAGCCCTGACCCGGCTCGGCCAAGGCGATGTCGGTCAAGATGTCTACCTGGAAGTCTCTGGGATAGTTCGCGCCGCGCAGATGGGTGTCCGGCTTGTTCCCGCCCACCACGAAGTTGTTGCCGCGGGTGATGGACAAGTCGCCGACGCGTTTGATGTCGTTGATCCCGATGGCCGATGCGGAGCCGGCCACCAACCCGGCTTTGGCGACTTCTTGGTCGTCGGCCAGGCGCAGATCGCCGGCGTGGAGGGCGTTTTTTAGCTTTATATCGTTGACTTCCAAGTCGCCGCGAATGGTTACGAACACCAGCTCCCCATCGGCCATGTAGAAGACAGCCTTGAAGGTCTTTTCGTCGGAGATATTCAAATACTGGGCCAGGCCGTCGATGGTCTTTACGCCGGGGGTGCTGACTTCTTCCAAAGATTCTTCGTCTTCGGCAGACAACTCGTGATAAATGCCGGAAGCTTTCTCGGCGTTGGCGGTGTAACCACAGGCGGGGCAGGTAATGACCGTGTCTTCCCCGGTTGGAGTGGCCAAAATGAACTCATGAGAGTCTTTGCCGCCGATGGCCCCGCTGTCGGCCTCGGCCATCAACACCGGCAGGCCGCACCGGCGGTAGATGTTCTTATAGGCCTGAGCCATCGCCTGGTAACTATCATCCAGGCTTTCCTCGTCGGCGTTGAAGCTGTAGGCGTCCTTCATCACGAACTCGCGCACCCTGACCAGCCCGGCGCGGGGACGGAGTTCGTCTCTGAACTTGGTCTGTATCTGATAAAGAATCACCGGGAGATCCCGGTAGCTTTGAACGTTGGCCTTAACAATGCCGGTAACCACCTCTTCATGGGTGGGCGCCAGAACCATGGGCCGGCCCCGGCGGTCCTCCAAGGAAAACAGGTTGTCGCCAAAAGCGGCGCCTCGTCCCGTTTGTTCCCACAACTCCAGTGGCTGGAGAGCGGGCATCAGTAGCTCTTGGCCGCCCGCCCGGTCCATCTCCTCGCGGATGATGTTTTCGATCTTTCGCAGAGACTTGAAGGCCAAGGGTAAACTGGCGTAAATGCCGGCGGCTACCTGATAGATCAGGCCGGCCCGCAGCATCAGACGATGGCTGGCCGTTTCCGCTTCAGGGGGGTCGTCTCTCAGGCTCTTGGTGACTAGCTTGGAAACCCTCATTGACGATTCGAATCAACGGTTACCGGAGTGTTCTCCACCTCTTCCATCAAGGCTGTCAGCATGTCTTCCTCGGCTACCACCTTGACCTTCACACCTTTGCGGAAAATAATGGCTCTCCCCGCCCCGGCGGCGATGCCCACGTCGGCGTCCTTGGCTTCTCCCGGACCGTTTACCTCGCAACCCATCACGGCAACGGTAACTTCCTTTTTGCTGGCTTTTAGCAGATCGTCAACCTGGTTGGCCAGCTTTATCACGTCTACGTCCGCCCGTCCGCAACTGGGGCAGGCGACTAGAACCGCTCCCTTTCGCCGCATGTTCAGGGACTTGAGTATCTCGAATCCGGCGAAGACTTCATCTTTGGAGTCGCCGGCCAACGACACCCGTATAGTGTCGCCGATCCCTTGGTACAACAACATCCCCAACCCCACGGAGGACCGGATGGAGCCAGCCTGGACCGTGCCTGCCTCGGTGATTCCCAAGTGCAACGGGTATGGCACCATTTCGGCCAAGTTGGTGTACGCCTCGACCGTTGTCGGCACGTCGAAAGCCTTCAAAGAAATCTTTATCTGGTCGAAATCCTGTTCTTCCAGCAGGCTGATCTCCCACAAGGCCGTGGCGACCATATGGTCGACAACGCTGTACTCCCCTTCCGCAGCTTTGCCGGCCTTGGGCAACTGGTTCACCAAGTCCATGTGCCGGGAGAAGCCTCGGGTGCGGCCTATGCCGCCAACCGGGGGTAAACTGCCGAAGTTCACCCCGATACGGATGGGGATATTGCTCTCTTTGGCGGCCTGCACCACTTGGCGCACTTGAGCTTCGTCACGAAGGTTGCCGGGATTCAGGCGCAGACAGTCGACGCCGCCCTTGACGCACTCCAAGGCAAGTTGGTAGTGAAAGTGGATGTCGGCGACCAGGGGGATATGGATCTGCTTCTTGATCTCAGCCATGGCCTGGGCTGCTTCCATGTCAGGTACGGCGCTACGGATAATCTCGCAGCCCACCTCTTCCAGTTCATGGATCTGGCGTACGGTGGCGGCCACGTCCCGGGTGTCCGTTTTGGTCATGGACTGTACGGTTACGTCGGCTCCACCGCCAACTTTGACGCCACCGATGGTAACCGGCTTGGTGACTCGGCGTTTGTTCATTGGGGATTCCTATCAAAGCCTCATAAAGAGGGAGATATTTGCGTATTCGGAAGGTTTTGAATCGTTATTGCTAGCGCGATGGTGACAACTTGCGCCAGGGTTATGGTATTGGGAACCGGAACCATTTCACGGGGACAATGTTACACGAAAGGGGGAAGCGGTGCCAGGGTATAGCTGCGCGAGCCCGAACGCGTTCAGCCCAAAAAGCTCTGGCCCTGGATGAGGCGATTGATGTCGTTGGCGCTGATCAAGATGATGAAGCCGATCAGAGCCACAAAGCCGACGAGATGCACCAACCCCTCTTTATCCGGAGGCACCCGCTTGCCACGCCGGAGCCATTCCAGCAATACGAAGACCAATCGGCCGCCGTCCAACATGGGGATGGGCAGAATGTTCAGTATGGCTAGGTTGATGCTTAGCAAGATGGTGATCGCCATCCAACCTTGCAGTCCGCCCTCTTTGGTGAATTCACCCGCTATCTGGGCGATGCCGATGGGTCCAGAGAGCTGGGGAGAAGAGCCACTGGAGAATGCGCCGAAGATGCCCTGTTTCACCAGTCTCAGCAATTCCCAGGTGTTGACGAAGCTATTTCCGAAGGCCGTCCACGGGGCCTGAGAACGTTTCTCTATGTGGGAGTTGTCCAACCGGGTGGCGATCCCTACCAGCCACCGCCCTTCCTCTCCAACGAACTCGGGCCGTACGTTAATGACCTGTTGCCTGCCGCCCCGGAGAACCAGCCACTCCATGGATGCGCCGCCGTTCAGGTTGATATACCGGATAAGATCCCCGGCGTTCTCTATTAGGCGTCCATCGGAACTCAATATGATGTCGTGCTGCTTGATTCCAGCCGACTGGGCGGGAGAACCCTCAGTGACCTCGTCCACCGCCACCTGTCCCACTAGAATCTCCTGGGGCATCATCAGCAGGACGGTGAAAAAGGCGATGGGCAGGATGGCGTTCATCAACGGCCCCGCGACCAGTACGAGGAAGCGTGTGCCAACCCCCTTGCCGGCCAAGCTGCGCGGCACCGCCGGGTTGCTTTCCCCGGCCAGGCGCACAAATCCCCCCAGAGGGGCCCAGTTCATGGTATAAAGCATGTCCGCCAGAACGATGGATCCGTCCTCGACGGCGCGAACCTTCCCTTCGTGCTTCAGCAGCTCGTCGGAATCTGATAGAACGTCGGGCTGAACGGGAGCCGGATCCTGATCGGATTTTCCTTTGCCCGCCAGTCTGGCTAACAAGCTCTTGCCCGCCGGAGGCAATTCGATCACCCGGGCAACCAGATTCCCTTGGGAATCTTCACCCGATGAAACTTTCACCAAACTGCCAAGTTTTATATCGGACGGGCCGGTCAAGTTTATGAAGCGGGTGTCCGAGGAGATCAAGACCCTGGTCTTGCCGGTATAAAGGGTATATGCCCTGGGAGGGAAGCCGACGCCGAATTCCAGAACCTTGACTCCCAGTTTGCGGGCGGTGGCGTAATGACCAAATTCGTGGACCACCACCAAGACCACCAGCATGGGAATCATGGCGCCGACCGCGATCAAAAAGGTTTCCATTCAGCCACTACCCTTCAAATACTACCCGGCTATCTTGCTGGCCAGCGCGGTGGCCCAACGATCGGCATCCAGCACCTCTTCGGCGTCACGGCCCGGTGATGGATCATGCTGGGCGAGCACCTGCTCCACCACTTCGTATATGCCGGTAAATGGTATCTTGCCTTCTAAGAACGCGTTCACGGCAATCTCATCCGCCGCGCTAAGTACCGCCGGGAAGGTGCCGCCGCGCCGCCCTGCCTCCACGGCCAAACCGAAACACGGGTAGCGATCCATATCAAGGGGCTCAAATGTCAGCGAATGGGCTATGCTTGTATCAAATTTGGGAATCATCTCATTGGGGAGACGGTGGGGATAAAAGAGAGCGTATTGGATGGGCAACCGCATGTCAGGCGGTCCCAATTGGGCTTTTATAGAACCGTCGGCAAACTCGACCATGGAATGAATCGTGCTCTGAGGATGCACCACTACTTCTATCCTATCCCAGGGCACGCTAAATAACCAGTGCGTCTCAATGACTTCGAAGGCTTTGTTCATCAAGGTCGCCGAATCAATGGTGATCTTACGGCCCATCTGCCAGGTGGGGTGCTTCAGTGCTTTTTCCGGGGTTACATGGGCTAGTTCTTCCAGGGGAGTTGTCCGAAAAGGGCCGCCCGATGCTGTAATCATCAACCGTTGGATAGGGTTGTCCTCTCCCCGAAGGCATTGCCAGATGGCGCTGGGTTCGCTGTCCACGGGCAGAACTTCGCCACCGTATTTCTTCTCGTAGTCTTTGATGATGGAGCCGGCCATAACGATGGGTTCTTTGTTGGAAAGGGCCACTGATTTACCGTGCTTCAGGGCGCTAAGGGTTGGGAGCAACCCCACACTGCCCATGGTTGCCACCATCACCTGGTCCACATGCTCTAGGGCGACCATATCTACCATGGGAGTGAACGAGACGCCATCGGGCAATGAGTCGAGCGGCTTGATGCAACAAACGTGGCTTGGATTAAACTCCGCCATCTGCTGTTGCAACAGGTCTAGATTGTTGCCTGCAGCCAGGCCAACGACGTCAAATTCGCCTGGAAATGCCCGCACAATGTCCAGGGTTTGTCTGCCGATGGAGCCGGTGGAACCGAGTATTACTATCTTCTTCATGGAGTAAACACCGTGGCAACAAGATAGTACACCGCAGGCACCGATATCACAATGCTATCCAGCCGGTCTAGGATGCCGCCATGGCCGGGGAAAAGATTGCCGGCATCTTTCACGCCGGCGATCCGCTTCAGCTTGGATTCCAGCAGGTCGCCCCATTGGGCGGCCACGCCCACGGCCGCGCCGATCACGCCCACCTGCCACAGCGGGATTCTCTGGTCAAAAAGCACCCCCAAGACCAAGGCTGCCGCCACCGCAAAAACGAATCCTCCAGCGCTCCCTTCCCACGTTTTGCCGGGACTGACTTTGGGGGCCAAGGGCCTACGGCCCAACAACCTTCCCGTGAAATATGCGCCGGAGTCGGTGGCGAATGTTACAAGTACGGCGAAGAGCAGCCAATCACGGCCTAGTGATCCGCCTCCATCCAAACCCCGTAGCGCCAAGCTATGGCCTAACAGAAACCCGATGTAGATCGGACCGCCCAGAAGATATATGATGGCCGTTAGGCGCCGGCGTGCGGAATGGAAGGCAATCATCCAGAGCAAAGCTACGAAGACTCCGGACACCCAGATGCCGCCGGAAACGATCAGAAGGTTGAGCGTGCCCGACGCGGCACTGGCGCCCACCACTAGAGCGGTGGTCCATACCATCCCTAAGGCGATGGGCAGCGGTCCAGTCTCGGGAGGCAGTAGCCGGTAGAACTCGCGGATACTCAACGCCGCGGCCAAGACCACTAAGGCCGCAAGAGCAAGGCCGCCCCACCAAACGAGGATCAGCAGGATCGGAGTCCCCACTAGGGCTGTCAGAACCCGCGGGAGCAATCGTTATTCCTCGGGGTCCACTCTGCCGAAACGCCGTTGACGGTTGCTATACGCCTCTAGGACTTGCTCTAGCTCTTCAGAATCCAGATCAGGCCAGAGCGTGGGTGTGTGGAAGTATTCGCTGTAGGCGGACTGCCACAGCAGGAAGTTGCTGATCCGCATCTCACCGCCGGTGCGGATTATCAGGTCGGGATCGGGAGAGTGGCCGGTGAACAGGTACTTACGAAATAGCGCTTCATCCACCTGATCCTCGGGTACGCCGTCTCGTATGATCTTCCGCACCGCCTCCAATATCTCGTCGCGCCCACCGTAATCAAAAGCCACGTTCAGGGTTATGCCGGTATTGTTTCGGGTCAAGCCCTCCGCATAGGCCACCTCGTCTTGCAGTTGGGGACTGATACGGTCTTGCTTGCCGATGTGGACGATGCGCACGTTGTTTTTGTGAAGGGCCTCGGTCTGGCCCCGCAAAGCTTGTTGTAGAATCTCTAGAATCCCCGCGACTTCCTCTGCGGGACGATTCCAATTCTCCGTTGAAAATGCGTAGAGGGTAACGTATTCCACGCCCTTGGCGGACAGAGTCTTAAGGATCCTCTGGATGCAATCCACGCCGACACGGTGTCCATCCAAACGGGGTAGCCCCCGTTTCTGGGCCCATCGCCCGTTACCGTCCATGATAATAGCTACATGTACAGGTACCTTCCCCTGTCCTTGGGAGACTTTTTGGGAGTCTGCGGCCTTAGTTTGCATCGGCTAGACCTGCATTATCTCCGCCTCTTTGGCGGCGCCGACTTGATCCACGGATTTGGTGTGGCCGTCGGTTGCTTTCTGTAGTTGGTCTTGAGCACGGCGGCTCTGGTCTTGGGAGATGTCTTTGTCCTTTTCCATCTTTCTCAAGCGGTCCTGCCCGTCCCGGCGCACATTTCTGATTGACACCTTTCCATCTTCAATCTTGCGTTTTAGCACTTTAACCAGGTCTTGGCGCCGTTCTGTGTTAAGCGGAGGAACCGGCACCGTGATATTGGTTCCGTCGTTGGAGGGGTTGAACCCCATGTCTGACTTTAGCAAGCTCTTCTCGATCTCCTTCATGGCTGCTTTGTCCCAAGGTTGGACCATGATGGCCCTGGCATCGGGCGCGGAGATGGATGCGATCTGATTGAGCGGCGTGGGCACACCGTAGTAGTCCACTTTGATGTTCTCGATCAAAGAAGGCGTCGCCCGGCCGGTCCGGAGTGCGCTGAGCTCCCGCTTAAGAGCGTCGATCGCCCGGTCCATTTTTTGGTCCACGTCGGCCAGAACAGTCTCAGGTGTCTGGTCATTACCGCCGTCATTTTTTGTCGTCATGGTCAATCGCTCCCGGTTATAATGGTGCCCACTGACTCACCAGACAGAATTCGGCCAATGCTTCCTTGGTCTCCGATGTCGAATACGATGATCGGCAACTTGTTGTCCATGCATAGTGAAACCGCAGTGGCGTCCATGACGTCCAGGCGGCGATTCAAGGCGTCCATGTAGTCCAGGTTGTTAAAACGGACGGCTTCGGGGTTCTCGTTGGGGTCTGAGTCGTATACTCCGTCCACATTGTGCTTCGCCATCAGGAGTACTTCCGCGTTGATCTCCAGCGCTCGTAGTGCCGAAGCGGTGTCGGTTGTCATGAAGGGATTCCCGGTGCCGGCGGCAAACAAGACCACTCGCCCTTTCTCCAGGTGCCGTATAGCTCTTCGCTGGATATATGGTTCCGCCACCGCTTGCACTTGCAGTGCGCTTTGGGTACGTGTAGTGATTCCACAACGTTCCAGCGCATCCTGTAGGGCTAAAGCATTGATTATTGTAGCTAGCATTCCGGCGTAGTCGGCGGTTGCCCGGTCCATACCTTGAGATTCGGCCGGTGCGCCGCGCCAGATGTTTCCGCCTCCGATGACTACCGCCACCTCGACGCCCATATTATGAGCTTGGCTTATCTCTTGAGCAAGATAATTAACCGCAGCAGGTTCAATGCCGTAGCTCCCGGAGCCTTTTAACGACTCACCGCTCACTTTCAGTAAGATCCGATTGTAGCTAGCCTGACGCATAAGGCCCGGCTGAGGTTATTCTCCCAGCGCCAATCGGTTGAATCTCACTACCCGAACGTTCTCGCCAACCTTGGCCGCCATCTCTTGAACGATATCCGCGACCGAGTTTGAGTTTCCTTTGATGAACGGTTGTTTTAACAAGCACACCTGGGCCGCCGGCCGGTCGTCGTCCTCTTCCTTATCGCTTTCATCAAGGTAAGCAGGCGCCATGGCTGCCACCTGCATGGCGATGTCATGGGCTAAGGATTGGAACTCGGGAGTTCGGGCAACAAAATCTGTTTCGCAGCCCAACTCAATTATCGCTCCAACCCGCCCACCGGTGTGGATGTATGCTTGGACCACTCCCTGATTGGTTTCACGGTCAGACCGTTTGGCTGCTTTAGCGAAGCCTTTATCCCTCAAGGATTCGGCCGCTTTGTCCATATCCCCTTGAGTCTGCTCCAGGGCCTGCTTGCATTCCATGATTCCGGCCCCGGTTTGGGTGCGCAGGGCTCGGATTAGATCGACGCTGACCACCAAGTATGCCTCCTGTATTTTCAAAGGGAAACTATGCCGTGCGATTGGAACCGGTACAACACTGCCGGTAGCCTGAGCCAGCGGTCTCTCAAAGGGCAGCTTTAATTACGAGCTTGCCTCTTCGTTGTCAGGCTCGGTCGCCTCCGGTTCGGAAGGCGTCGGTTCATCAACAACCGTGCGATCCAAAGAAGCGATCTCGCGCCCCTCTGAATCCATTGCCGGTATCTCGGCTTTCTCTCCGAATAGATCAGAGGTTACCGGGTCCGACCCCTCCGTCATTTCTACTTCTTCGTCTTCAGCCAGTTGCAGTTCTTCCCGCCGGGCCTGTTCCAGCAGAGCCGCTTCTTCCTGTTCCGCCAAGAGCATGGCTTCTCTCTGAGCCGTGCCTTCCAGAGCCGCGGAGGCCATTCTGCCCGCGATCAAACGGATAGACCGGACGGCGTCATCATTTCCGGGGATAGAGTGGGTCACTTTGTCCGGGTCGCAGTCTGTGTCCACTATGGCGAAGATCTGGATCCCCATGCGGCGAGCTTCAGCGATGCAGATGTCTTCTTTGCCGATGTCGATGACGAACAACGCCTTAGGCAGTTCGTTCATCTCCCGCATGCCTAGGAAATACTTTTCCAGCCTATTCAGTTTGTCCCGTAGCTTTACGCCTTCTTTTTTGGGGAGCACCCGGAAGTAACCGGCGTCCCTCTTTTGCTGCAGGTCAATCATGTGATTGATCCGCCCGCGAATGGTCTGGAAATTGGTCAGAGTTCCACCCAGCCAACGCTGGTTCACGTACCACATACCACAACGTTCGGCTTCGCTCTGGACAACTTCCTGAGCCTGCCGCTTGGTGCCCACGAAAAGAATCTTGCCACCGTCGGCCACAACTTGGACCATTGCTCGGTAGGCCTCGTTAATCAGCCCCAGCGTCTGCTGTAGGTCGATTATGTGGATGCCATTGCGTTGGGTGAAGATGTACCGCTTCATCTGCGGGTTCCACCTCCGGGTCTGGTGCCCGAAGTGAACGCCCGCCTCTAAGAGGGACTTCATCGTGATCGGTGCATTCGGTTCCCTGGGCGGAGCTGGACGCTCTTCTACTGGAACCTCTGGAGCCTGTACCATAAAACCTGCCTTTCTAGATTAATTAACCTTTTATTTTCCAACCCGGCCTGTCGACAATTCCCAACCAACGCCGTTGGCGTCCTTGAAAACCATCATAACTGCCAAAACCGTACTCGAAATTCGTCAGCCGCGGCACATAACAAACACTGGCCGCCGGGTAAGCCGTGACTTGGAAGAGTATATCACAGGCGCAAATGCCGGGCAATGATAAAATGCGCCGCCTGAAACAGGCATTTGGCTTCGATCCCTGAAGATGAGAGCCTTACCAGGCTAGCCGTAGCCAAGCCGGTGCAGGTCTTCTTCGTTCATCCCGATGCAGTGCCCAATCTCATGCCACAAAGTTATCTTGATTTCCCGCTCCGCTTGCTCCCGGGAAGAACAACTACGCAATATAGGCTGCCGGTAGATCGTGATTTTATCTGGGAGCGAAAGACCGGAACCTTCCCTTTCCGGCAAGGGCACTCCGCTGTACAACCCAAAGAGGGTCCCTGGCTCTTCCAGCAACTCCAAGTCTTCCTTTCGCGGCCACTCTTCCACCACGATATCCATGTTGGTGATGGCCTGTATCATTTCGGCCGGAACCTGGCGGTATGCCTGGCGCACCAACCGGATGAACTCGCGGCGCGAAATGTTGATCAACTTCCCATACCGGGGTCCAACCCCGCCCGATGACGAATCGATTTCAAGATGTCTATGTTCTGTTGGTCTGGACCTTTCCCCTCGAATCCGGGTACCTCCAGAAGGAAGGGAACTTCCCGGAAGGCTGGGTGCCCCATGATCGTGGCGAAGCCGGACTCGCCGATAAATCCTTCGCCGATGTTGTCATGCCGGTCAACTCCGGAGCCGCAGGGCCGCTTGGAGTCATTGGCGTGGACGACCAGGAGATTGGACACTCCGATGGTATCCTCAAACTCGCTGATCATGGCCTCGATACCCTCGGTAGATGCCAGGTCGTAACCCGCCGCGAAGCTGTGCTGGGTGTCCAGACAGACCTTTAGCCGCGGACTGTTAACCCCTTCGATGATGCGCCCCAATTCCTCAAATTTTGCGCCGATGTGCTGGCCCATTCCAGCCATATTTTCCACTGCTAGGTAAGGGCCGTCTGGCGAATCTTCCAGCACCCTTTGAATAGCTGCCACGGATTGGCCTAGAACAGCTTCATAACCCGCTCCTTTGTGGCTGCCCGGATGGAAGACGACACCCTGGGCCCCGATGTCCGCGGCAAGATTCATGTAATTGACCAAGGACTGGACCCCCCGCTCCAGGTGGGCTTCGTCGGCAGTTCCCAAGTTGATCAGATAGATGGCATGAAGGAAGATGGATTCTATTCCCGCCTCGGCCGCCTGACTTCGGAAAGACTCGATCTCCGGTTCAGGTATCGGCTTGAAGGCCCAACCTTGGGGTGAAGAGCCGAATATCTGGATGGCCTCGCAGCCAATCTCCGCGGCCCGGGCGATCGACTTGCTTATTCCCCCTGCGGTGGAGACGTGGGCGCCGATCTTCATCTGAGACTCCTCTTAGCTATCAGCACTCAGCTACCAACTATGCAAAGTTCGTTTGACCGCTGACCGCTGATGGCTGAAAGCTGACCGCTCAAATTATACGCCAGCGTTGGATTGGCGGCGCAACCTCTCAAGGATATAATCCAACCCCATGATGCGTGCGTTATTCCTGGAAAAACCCGGCAGGCCGCCGGTCCTGGCAGTGAAAGAGACTCCTATCCCGTCCCCTGGACCGGGAGAGGTATTGGTGGAGGTCGCGGCGTGCGGATTTTGCCACCATGACCTGCTGGTGATGGCCGGCGTGCTGCGGCGCGGGGTTAAGCCGGGAGTGATTCTAGGGCACGAGATATCAGGAATCGTGGCCCAGATCGGAGAAGAGGTACGGTCGGTCGAAAAGGGCGATCGGGTTGTCAGCCTACTGACCAACGCCTGCGGCCAGTGCGAACGTTGCCTGAGCGGCCGGGAGCACCGCTGTCTCAACGGCCAAGGCATCGGCCACGGCCGTGACGGTGGCTTCGCCGAGTACGTGGTGCAGAGTGAGTTCAGCCTGGTGAAAATACCCGAGTCTTTCGATCTGGCCGGCGCGGCTCTACTAGCCTGTCCCATGGGTGTGGCGTTACAAGCGGTTCAGCATGTGGCGGAGGTTGGCCCCG
This sequence comes from Dehalococcoidia bacterium, assembly GCA_022450395.1. GTDB lineage: Bacteria > Chloroflexota > Dehalococcoidia > Lucifugimonadales > UBA3495 > UBA11650. The sequence continues at coordinate 16,678 of JAKUQE010000043.1, forward strand.
GCAATATCACCGTAGTCACCGGAGCCGGGGGCGGCCTGGGAATCCATGCATTGCAGATGGCCGTTGCGTTGGGGAGCCGGGTATTAGCGGTGACCACATCGCCGGATAAGCTGGGTCGATTCGCGCCGCTGGGCGCCGAGGAAGTGCTCCACACGGACGAGTTGGATTTTAGTGAGATGGTCTTGGCGCTGACAGAAGACCTGGGCGCCGACGTAGTGATCGATACGGTAGGCTCTGTCCTATTTCCGTCTTCCTGGCGCAGCCTGGCCCAATTCGGACGCCTGGTTTTATTGGGGGAAGTCGCCGGCAAACCGGTGGAGCTGAATCTGGCAGAGATAATCTTTCGGGACGCCCAAGTCCTGGGGTCATCGGGCGTTTCCCGATCGGTGATCGAACAGGTCGCGGATATGGTTTCCAATGGACAAGTAAAACCAGTGGTTGGAGGGTCCATGCCTTTGGAAGAGGCGGCAAGGGCCTTCGATCTGCTGTCCGGCAGAAGTGTTTTGGGGAGGCTGGTGCTTACCGCCCGATAAGGCTCATCAGCGTCGCCGCGGTGGCCGATGTGGCCCGCCTGCCCCGTCCTATCAGCTTGCCGAGCTCGCCCCGGTCCCAAATTACGATGAACTGGCTGGCGATGAAGATGGAACTATAGGTTCCAACCACGGCGCCGATCGCTACGACCAATAACAGCCCTCTGATACTGGGGCCCCCCATCAAAAGCAACGCCAGCAACACAAACAACGTCGTGAAGCTGGTGTTCAGCGACCGCCCCATCGTGTCCATGATGCTCATGTTGACCAATGTAGACAGAGCCCGGTCAGGGAAACGAATGGTGTTCTCGCGGATCCGGTCAAATACAACGATGGTGTCGTTCACGCTGTAACCGGCAACGATGAGCACTCCAACGATGAACATGGAATTTACCTCCATGTTCAACACCTTGCCCAATATGGAGAACACTCCGATCACGATTATCACGTCGTGGACCAGGGCCAATATGGCGGCCACTCCGTACCGGTAGGATTTGGGAACACGGCGGAAGGCGTACCAGATATACAGCAGAATGAAGACCGAAGCCGCCAGCAACGCAAAGAACGCGTTTATCACGGTCTCACCAGCGACGATGGGCGACACCGAATCGAATTTTATTTGATCCCTCACCAATCCGAAGGCGTCTTCCAGGTCTTGCTCCAGAAGTTCCCTTTCCGACGGAAGATCGCCCACCGGTTCCGCCAGAAGCTTGGTGCGTATGAAAAAGGAGCGCTCTCCGGTTCTTTGGATCAGGGCCTCGCTGTGTCCCATTTGGTTCATGCGTTCTTGGATCTGCTGCTCACTAACGGGCGAGGCAAAGCTAACTTGCAATACCGACCCGCTGGTGAAGTCGATACCAGGGTTTAGACCCGACTCGCCCGAGGCCCAACCGGGAGGGACTATCAAAGAGATCAGACCCGGCAGGATAATCAACGCTGAGATCAGGAAGTACCAGCCTCGTTTGCCAACGATGTCAATCAATTTTAGCTCCCGCCAACCGAGGCGTCTCCGGTTCGGCGCAGACGCTCTGGAGTGAACAAGTTTATCCGGCGGCCCAGGCCGATCCAGGCTAGAAGTTGAAGCAGATTACGGCTGACCACCACCGCCGTAAACATGCTGGCCAAAACGCCAATCATGAGACTTATCGCGAACCCGGTGATCAGCCCGCCTCCCAACCGGTCGCCAAACCAGATCAGCACGATACAAGTGATAAGGGTGGACACGTTGCCGTCCCGGATGGCCGGCCAGGCCCGATTGAACCCCACTTCCATGGATGAGGCCAGGGTACGGCCGATGCGCACTTCCTCTTTCATCCGCTCGAAGATCAGGACGTTTGCGTCGACGGCCATACCTATGGACAGGATGAAACCACCGATGTGAGAGAGGGTCAGGGTAATAGGTATCATCTTGAATAGCGCCAGGACTATCAGCGAGTAGACCACCAGGGAGACTGCCGCGACCACTCCGGCCATGCGGTAGTAGGCCACCATGAACACCATCACCAGGCCCAGGCCTATCATCCCAGCAATCAAGCTTTTCTCTAAAGATGCCGACCCCAGAAGAGCGTCTACGTCGCTTTCCTGAATAATCTTCAATGGCACCGGTAGCCTGCCGGATTCCAGCTGTATGGCCCGAGTCCTGACTTCTTCCCGGGTAAAGTTTCCGGTAATCTCGCTACGGCCGTCCCGTATCCAGGCCCGGGCAACCGGGGCCAAGAGTTCCTCACCATCCAGAATTATCGCGATCCGTTTGGTTTCGACACCTGCGATGCGCCTGGTCAATTCGGAAAAGATATCCGAGCCCCGATCGTTGAACTGGATGGAGATCGACCAACCCACTCCGGATGAATCCATTACTGGATCGGCTCGATCTAAGTCGTCTCCAGTGAGTCCTATGTCGGCGTCCTCATAGCTTAGGCAAAACCGGTCTGCGCAAGTCCGTTCTTTGAATTCCAACAGGGCCGTCTGCCCGATGAGGGCTTTGGCTTCGTCAATGCCGCTGACTACTTGGAATGAGTCGATCTTGACGCCTAACTGATCCCCCAGAGCCTGATGCAGTTCGGTCTTTCGCGCCGAACTTAACGTATTGGTCTTGAGCTTGAACCTACGGTTATCGTCTTGGTTCAAGGAATTGAACGGCATTTCAATCCGGGCCAAAACCGACAACAGATCTTCCATTTCAACCGGCTCGCTGAAGGTGATCCGGATGATTGAGCCGGTGGCTCCAGGCAACTGAACTATTATCCGGTCGTCGCCGATCGTTTGGATGATCGGCTCCTCCGTGCCAAAAGCATTGACCCGGCGATTTATGATATCCAGCACACCTTCCATCTGTTCCGGGGTGGGCGGGGGAGTTTCGATAGCAAGGAAGGTCTCCAAGCTGTCAAATTTCTCCTTCAGGCCCTTCTCTAAACGGTCTCGAGTTTCGGCGTCCAGATTATCAGACGTAATTCTAAAGACGTTGTTCCCCTTCGATTTCACCGACACAGGGATCTTTAATTCGTTCGCGGCGTCGGTGATCTGTTTCGCGGTTAACGTTTCCCCGAAAACTACTTCCACTCGGGTGGCGGTATCCGCCTGGTATACCAGATGCCCGCCGCCCCGCAGGTCAAGGCCCAGCTTCAACCCAAGCGGACCAGAGCCGCCTCGTTCTAATTGAAAAAAACTGGGAATATTTATGCTGACTTCGCGAAAAGCCAGGGAAGCAACCGAAACCGTTAGGATCAACAGAACCAGGAACGATAGCCGGATGCTCCTTTCCCTCGAAGAGGAAGGAAATAGCATCCACAGAATCGAGCCGAAAAATCCCCCTATCCACCTTCCCAGCAAGGGCTAACCTCCGGCCGACTCATCGTCGTTAGAAATTCGATCTTTCTCCAGGGCCTTTGAGGCCAAAACAAACGCGTCATCACGGGTCGCCAGTTCTCCTACGGCCTGAGCCTCTTCTATCTGGGCTAACAGGTTGCCGATCAACGGTCCAGGCACCAGATGGAAACGCTCCATCAAGTCGAGGCCTGTGACCAGCCGTTCTTTTTGGGCGGCAACCTCCGGTTGGGCGCCCAATTCCAAGATGTGTGCCACCATTCTAGCATGGAAGGTCCAAGCATCTGTATCAAGTTCCGGCCCTTTTGCCGCCAAATGGTCCGCCATCCACAGGAAAAGGGTGTCTATGGCAACGTCCCCCAAGTCGCGGAAGTACCGGTATACGGCCCGGGCCGTGGCCAATTCCACGCCTTGTTGCATGGTGGCCGGCCGCAGGTGTTCTTCCACCATCTTGCATACGGCAGCGATACCTCTTGCGCTCATGTGCAAATGGGTCAGCCGGGTCTCAGCAATCGCGGCCCCCAATTCCGGGTGGCCCGGAAATCTGGTGCGTCCGGTTTCGTCCATATGCTTTGTTTGAGGCTTTGCCACGTCATGGAGCAGGGCGGCCAATTTCAGCACCGTTCGCCGGGTATGGCCGTCGCTGATCACTTGACTGAAGTATTCTTCCCTTCCATTTGGCCAAGGTAGTAGGGTGTATATAGGCGAATTTTGGTGCCCTTTGGTCACCAGTTCCGCGAATTCCACCGCGTGTAGGGAATGGTCCCACACATCCCAATAATGTTCCTTAGGCTGATCAACTCCCTTGGCATCGGCCAGTTCTGGAATAATGCGGCAGAGCAGATCCAAGTGGTCCAACACCTGAAGATATCCCCGGGCTCCGTCCATCGAAAGTATTCCCAGAAATTCGTTGCGGATACGGTCTCCGGATACCTGCGAGATCAAGGGAGCCGCCTCGGTTACCATGCGTATCGTTTCCGGTTCCAACCGGAAGCGGAGCCGGGCCGCCAGATGCACCGTTCTAAGGAGCCGTCCCGGGTCATCTTGGAATACGTGCGGGTTGACCGCCCGGATGCACTTGTTCGCCAGATCCTGGCGCCCATTGAAGGGGTCCATGACCTTTTCCGCGAGTTCCGGCGAGTCTATAGATGGCCAATCCTGAATTGGAAGGGCCATGGCGTCGATGGTGAAGTCTCTTCGGGCTAGGTCCTCCTCAACGGTCCCGGTGTATCCCCAAAGATCAATGGTCCAGTCTTCCCCTTTTTCTTCTTCAGGAGATTCAGGGTCCGGACTCGGTACGACTACCCGGGCAGCTCCGAAGGCGGCGCCTAAAGGTACGAAGGTTCCCCCTAGAAATCTGGCTAGTTCCCGTCCGATCTTCTGGGGGTCTCCCGGCAAGGCGATGTCCACGTCCTGTGCCGGCGTGGCCGACCGCAACGTGTCCCTGAGGTAGCCTCCTACCAAAACAACGCCCCTCTCTTGAGCAGCGAAAAACCCGCTCAATCTTGGGAGCATCGCGGAATGAGTCACCGGTGATTCGTCAAAATTATTCATAGGATCTGAGTGGGTTTGACAGACGGTCGATGGGATATTATTCGTCGTCGGCGCGGAGATGGAATCAACGGCCCGGGATGGGTTGGCCAGACGGCGGACCGCCTAAAAGCTGGGAAAACGCCGGGATGCCGGTCCACCGGCGGAAAATCTTCGGCAAGACCCGTAATCAACGCGTCTTGTTTACTCTGGCTGTTCCCCCGTTTCTTGATCCTCAGCGGCCGTTCCCTGACCAGAACCGGAATCTTCGCCCGATTCCTCCTCCTCTTCTTCCTCTTCTCCGTCCTGAGGTATCTTCCACAGGTCGTCGGGGGTGACCAAGTGGTCGATATACAGGCTTCCTTGCAGGTGGCCGGTCTCGTGCTCCAAGGCTTGAGCCAGCAGCCCGTCGGCCTTGATGCGGATCACCTTTCCATCTAGACCGATCGCCCTGGCCCGGACGCTCACCGAGCGCTTGACCAACCCACGATATCCAGGAATGCTCAGGCAGCCTTCCACCACTTCCCTTTCTCCTTCCTGCTTGACGATCTCGGGATTGATGAGCACCAACGCCTCTTCCCAGTCGGGTAGTTGAATCACCGCGACTTTCTGAAGGGACCCGATCTGGTTGGCGGCCAGCCCTACCCCTAACTCGGCGTGCATAGTCTCTATCATGTCATCGGTGAACTTCTTCATGTTCGCCGGAACTTTCCCGACTTTCCTGGCCTGCCGCCGTAAGATCGGGTCCGGTAAGATCCGCATGGTCAGGACCGACACTGTTGTCTCCTCTCAATTGCTGTTTTGGATTGATCCGGGATCAAGACGGCTTTCTCAATCAATATCCGATTATATCCAAGGGTCTTTGCGGGTGTAAAGATTAGCTAACCCAATGTGCGGGTATTTCGATGTCACCCCGAGAGAAGCGAGGGGTCTCAGGTCTGATTTAAATCCGGCGACAAGGCCTGGACATGACGCCTGACGGAAGCTCCCTGTTGTTGGCCTGAGATTCCTCACCAGCCTGCGGCAGGTTCGGAATGACATGAGCCGTGGGCGCGAGGAAAACATGCACATCGGGTTAGCTAGAGGACATGGACCGGGTCTACGTCCACCGTGGTTCCAGGGGGGAAGCTGGTCCCTTCAAGAAACCGCTGTAGATCCGGCCCTCTGAGTACCAGATGCCACCGGAAGCGGCCCCGGAGACGGGAAGGCATACCGGGCGCCGGGCCAACGATCTCGATACCGGCTAGACCTTGAGCGTAGGCTTTCTGCCGCAGCAATTCGGCGGCGGCCGTGGCGTGGCGCTGGCAGACGCTCTCGCTGGGGTTTTGAAAAACCAGATGCGCCAAACTGTTGAAAGGAGGATTGCCTAACTGCCGGCGGAAGGCGATCTCTTGCTCGTAAAGGGACACATAGTCCTGCTTTGCCGCCGCGGCGATGGCGTAATGTTCGGGGCTGTATGTCTGGATGAATACCCTTCCCGGTGCTTGGCCGCGTCCCGCCCGGCCGGCCACCTGGCATAGTAGTCCGAACGACCTTTCGGCGGACCGAAAATCGGGCAGATGTAGGCCAACGTCGGCCAAGATAACTCCCACCAAGGTTACGTTGGCTACGTCTAATCCTTTGGCCACGACCTGTGTGCCCACCAGGACTTGAATCTCGCCGGACTGGAATCCGCGCATGGTTTCGCCGGGATCAAGTCCGTCGCGGGCAGTGTCCGAGTCCCACCGCTGGACTCGGACTCCCGGCAACAACGCGGTCACCTCGTCCACCACCCGCTGAGTCCCGATTCCCAGTTGGCGTATGTGGGAACTGCCGCACTCCTGGCACTGACGAGGGACCCGGCTCCGGCGGTTACACCGGTGGCACATCAATCGTGGTTCGGTTGATGGGTCTGCTGACGAGTCTGCGGACGTGCCCATCGAGTGATACGCGAGGGGGACCGAACAGCGGCTACAGTTCACGACTTTTCCGCAGTCGCGGCACTGGACGATGGGGGCGCTGCCCCGGCGATTAAGGAACAAGATCGCCTGTTGTCCCTTGCGAACGCATTCCCGAAGACTGTGCGCCAAGCCTCGGCTGAATATGCCGCGATTGCCGTCCCGCAACTCCTGGCGCATATCCTTAATCTCAACCCGTGCCAATTCCGCCGTGCGGCCCGGAGACTCCTCCCCGATGCGGTGGGGTAACTCCAGAAGTTGGTGACGCCGGGACTGGGCGTCACGGGCGTAGTAGTAGGTTTCCACATCCGGTGTGGCGCTGCCTAACACCACCACTGCTTCGGTGAGTTGGGATAGCTGAGCCGCGACGGTCCTGGCATGGTATAAGGGTTGGGACTCTTCTTGCTTGTAGGTCCATTCGTGCTCTTCATCCAGCACGATCAGCCCAAGCCGGGGCACCGGCGCGAAAAGGGCGCTGCGGGGGCCCACTACCACGTCGTATTCGCCCGACTGAATCTTCCACCACTGGTCGAATTTTTGCCTCGGTGTCAAACGGCTGTGAAGAAGGGCCACCCTCCCCGGAAACCGGGAGCCAACCCTGTCCAACGTCTGAGGCGTGAGCGAGATTTCCGGCACCAGGAATATGGCTTGTTGACCCCGGTCCACCACATTCTGAATCGCTTGTAGGTATACCTCGGTCTTGCCGCTGCCGGTGACTCCATGCAGCAGAAAGCTGCGAGGGGACCGGGCCGGGTCGTCTAGGGCCTGGGTGATGCAGGCCAGCGCGTTCTCTTGTGCCGGAGTCAATATCAATCTCGAGCCGGGTTGAGACCGCTCTACCTGGGCGGCGGGAGTTGACTCTGTTCTGATCCACTCCAGCCCCACCAGGCCTTTGTCCACCAAGGCGTTCCCCACGCCCCAGCCGAACTCCTTGTTGGCCAGTGAGATTGGGTAGCCCCCTTGGGCCGACCGGACCGCTTGCAACAGATTCGATTGCCGCTGCGGTAGCCCGCCGGGTGTTTCCGGCAATTCCCGTTGGGCATCAGGCTTTCTGATGGCGAACAGGTTGCAGGAATGGCGGGGGGAAAGGCCCGGCGCGGGCAGGTCCACCTTGCGGGACAACAGACCTTTGTCGATGAGGCGGGCCAGCTCCCGCTCGCCGCCCCGGCCCAGCAACTTAACAAAGTCCGCCTCTTTCACGCGGGAGTCACCCGTTAGTGATAGCAGCGCCTCTCGGGTCTCAGGACGCAGGGACTCCAGGCTGTCATCTCCCCAGCTCCTTGGGTTTTCGGTGGCAAATACTTGAGAGCGCACTTGGCTTTCGAAGCCGGGCGGCAGCATCAGAGAGACGGCGCTGAACAGGGAGCAGAGGTAATATTCGCTAAGCCAGCGGGCTAATTCCATGTGGACCTCGTCCACCAAAGGGCTGGGCTCTATGGGCGCCAGGATATCCCGGGTTTCTTCTACCTGGGAGGTTGCCGCCAATTCGGTCACGATTCCCTGAGTGAGGCGGCTACCGAAGGGGACCCACACCATCTGGCCGGGCTCAAGCGAGTATCGGGGAGGGATGCTGTAGGAGAAAGTCCTTGAGTGGCCGACCGGGGCATCGACCGCGACTTCCGCGTATCTCATGCCAAAAAACTATCCGGAAGATTTAAGAGACCTGGATGGACACGGCGCCCATCCTGAAGAAAGCGCCGTAGTCCGAAGACAGAATACCGGGCCGGGCCTGTTTATTCCTAAGTTGTCGGCTGGGTCCGCGCCCGTCTGGGCAAAGTCTTCTCTTTGATTCGGGCCGCTCTTCCCTGGAGACCGCGCAGGTAGTAAAGCTTGGCCCGCCTCACGCTGCCTCGCCGGGTTACTTCCAAGGATTCGATCAGCGGGGAA
>JAKUQE010000044.1 GCA_022450395.1 Dehalococcoidia bacterium
CGAACACCGGGCTATAATAGGCACGCCCGACCAATGCGCGGCCAAGATTCAGGAGCTACGAGACCAGGGTATCGAGTACTTTGGCTGTAACTTCGACTTCGGCGGAATGGAGCACGGTAAGGTGTTGAAGTCCATGGAACTATTTTCCAAAGAGGTCATGCCCAGATTCACCTAGAGCATTTTAGCGGACCGGAGAATCAATCTTGAATTCTAAGCGGATCCCTTCCCGCCCTCCAGACCCCGTTGACGCAGAAGGTTTTCACACCCGCGGCAACCGGTACAGCCGGACCGGTTCATACGAGGCAGCGATCGCCGACTACGACAAGGCGATCGAACTGGACCCTAACTTCGCGGATGCTCATTACGATCGCGGCTACTCCTTTTACGAAATGGGACGCCTTGAGGAGGCGGTCAGGGACCTGTCCCGGGCCATCGAACTCAATCCCGATGACGACCGCTACTACGCGCTGCGTGCCGTGGTTTATCTCTTCTCCGACCATATGGACCTGGCCCAAATCGATGAGGAGATGTGCGAAGAGCTGAGAAACCGGGGCTAGATCAGGCCGGACGAATAAAAAGACGGCGGAAACAGTAGTTACTTGGCCGGAAAGAATCAAGCAAAACTCAGGACGTGACCGAAGAGCGGCCAAAATCAGGCTGGAATCGGTTATAATAGGGTTGCCGTACCGGAGGTTCCGCAGTGCCGGAGCATCTCGTCGATGTCAGACTTCGACCGAACAACTAGAAACCTCGGCGCCTCGAACGGGCCATTGATCGAAAGCGATATTCTAAGGTTTTAAAACCTACGGAGTACACATCAGTTGAATACCAAGCAAGTGCCAAAATCAGTGAAAGAAGATCGCTGTTGGTGCGGACATCTCGAACGCTGGCACCACTGGACGGGGATCTGCCGATGGTGCGCCAGACTGGAACTACGCCGCCCCGAGTTCAACTTCGTACCTCGGCATGCGTTCGGCACCGAGATTCCCGACCGCGTTCGAAAGATAATAGACACCCTGGGCCGTTGATCCTCCTTTAAGGACATCCGGCCCAAGGCTGTTGATACCTCGTTACTCTACGGCGCGCTACGCCGACGGCCAAGATTATTGAGGCGCTATGCGGTCCGCGTCAACCAATTGCAAACGCCAACCGTCGGGGTCCCGCATGTTGACGTTGGTTCTGCCGGTGACCTCCACCAAGTGGGGCCCACGCTCGGGCTTGATTCCCTTGGACACCACGTCGTCGTAGGCTTCTTGGGCGTTGGCCACCTTGAACGCGATGTGGTTGATCCCGATGGATTCTTCGCCGGTGACGCTGTGAATCTCAAAAACGGGCTGGTTCTCGCCAGGCAGCTTCAGTTCGGCTGACCCGCCATGATGGGCCGTTCGCAACAGCACCTCAAATCCCAGCTTTTGATAAAACTCCACGAACTCGTCCACGTCGCGGACGATCAACTCTATATGGTCGATGCTAAGTACCATCTCACCTCCTAACTCAGGCCCTACTTCCCACCCAGCCGATCTAAGGCCTCCGAAGCGGGTGAATCGAAGATACAGTCTCGGCAAATCGCTGTCAAACATGCCCGGCTTCCCTTTGAACCAGGTTGGAATGCGGGCAAAGAGAGTGTATTTTAGAATCGAGGCGGCCTTCACCCCAGTACTTATTTACCCATCGGGCATTGAAAAAGGATGCATAGACCATGACCTTACGAGATAGGATCGGCTTCGACTCGGGCGCCACCAAGCTGGAAGACTCCTTGGAAACCGCCAAGTCCCACGGGTTTCACTATCTGGACTTCGGCGCCGACACCGGCCCCAACCGGCTGGGCAACTGGACCGATGAGCGGGCCAACACGGTTCGGAACGTATGCCACCAAAACGGCATCCGCCTGTCCCTGCACACCGCCTCTTCGGTGAATATCGCCGAGTTCTCGCCTTATGTCAGCGACGCCGTGGACCAGTACCTACGGGGCTATATAGACCTGGCTAAAGTGTTGGACTGCAACGGGGTGGTGGTGCACGGCGGCTACCATTTCAGTTCCCAGTTGGAGGCACGGAAGCTGGCGTCCCTGGAGCGCTTGCAACGCAGCGTGGCCTACGCCGAAGAACAGGGAGTGAAATTGTTCCTGGAAAACCTGAACTTCGAGCCCGGCGACGCTGAGATCCATTACCTGGCCCATACGGTGGAAGAGAGCCGTTACTACTTCGACGCGATCTCGTCAGATAGCTTCAGGTGGGCGTTCACCGTCAACCACGCCAACCTGGTGCCCGAGGGAATCAACGGATTTCTCGACGCCTTCGGTGTCGACCGGATAGGCGAAGTCCGTCTGGCCGACAACCTTGGAGACAGAGAGGTCCACCTCAATCCCGGCGAAGGCAACATAGACTTCCCGGCGGTGTTCCGCCGTTTAGAGTCTTCGGGATACCTGGGGTTCTACACCATGGCCTTCGGCAGCCTGGAAGACAAACTGAAGGCAAGGGACGTTTTCGGCGATTATGAATAGCCTAGTGCAGATGTAGGCGTCGTTGCGCGGCAATCGTCCTACCCACATATAACCGTCAAGACGGATTCCGGCTCAACTCCTCGACCGGTCTGCGAGGGGGTGTGGCCGCCAGCACAATGACCGACGCCGCCGACGCCGCCGCGGCCACCCAGAAGAACGCCCGACGCTAGCTGCCGGTGGCGTCGAACATAAAACCGGAGATTAAAGGCCCGGTCAGTTGGCCGGCGATCTGGACCGGCAACGTTATGCCGCGGATACTGCCCAAGGAGCTACGGCCATAGAAATCCGCCCACACCAACCGAAGCAGCAGATGTATGCCACCGATACCGCCGCCCAAAATGGCCGCGGCGCACAATCCCCAGACAAACGTCCCGCTGGATCCGGTTACCATGCCACCCAGAGCGACAGTCATCCCGCTGGCCGCCAGGAGGAATCGCACCGGTATCCTGATAGACAATGTGGACCACACCAGCCCTCCCGCAACTTGGGACAAAGCGAAGGCGCCGACGATAAGAGCGGCCGATGAACCCGAAACCCCTTGATCGATAAAGTGGGCCGCCTGGTGCACGGAAACTCCACCCTGAACGAGAAAGATCGCCGCGGAGAAGATGGACAAGATCCAAAACGACCGGGTTACCAAGGCTTGGCGGGTGGTGAAGTCGGGCTCCGGGGCGTCTTGAACCTCCCTGCCCGATGGCGAAACCGGCGAGTTCCTTGGGCCGAAGCCTCTCGGCATCGGGTCGCCCGCCAATCCCACGTCCTCCGGACGCCTGATCAATAGCAAAGCCGGTATCACGCCGATAGCCAGGGTGTATATCCCCAGTGATGACCAAGCGGCGCGCCAGCCCCAACCCCCGATAACCCATTGGGCAATCAGCGGCATGGCGGCTAGGCCGGTGCCTTGGGTCGCCATCAAGATAGCTAATGCCAGCGGCCTCCGCCTGATGAACCAGTTGCTTATCGCGATGGAGGGCGCCAACTCCAGAGGCGCGGCGAAACAGGCCCGTCCAGGAACAAACAGGCCGTAATAACCTCCCAAGTTGGCCACTTGGGACAACCCCACTCCGCACACACCTACTATCGCCGAGGCGATGGCCAGGATATTTCCGGCGCCGTACCGGTCGATCCAGCGGCCGATCATGGGTGATATCACTACGGCTAGCAGACCGCCCAGGCTCAACGCGCCGGAAAATACGCCCCTCGACCAGCCGAATTCGGCGGTCATGGGTACTACGAAAACCGCCAGAACGGCGGAGGCCATCAACGGTCTAGTGGAATAGCTGGATACGGCGGCGACGCCAAGGATGACCCAGCCATAGTAGAACGGGCAGCGCCGGGCTAATCGGGCTTGGAACGAATTATGTAGACGGTGCTCCAATGGAAAGGCACTTTAAATTCGCGGCTTCCGGTTATGCCGGGGCGTCGCCGGATCATGGGCGTGGGCCGTCCTCAGCCCGGTGGCTTCGACAAAAAGACAGCTGACGCTGCATGGTTGGCCCAACACGACCACGTTACTCAAGAATGAAACTCATGTTCGATGATGACCGGCTCACAGCTGTCCAGCCTTCAACTCCGCAATGAAGGGTTCGTATGCCGCCCGCACCTCATTTGCCTCAGGTAGCCCCGGCTCAATCACATCCTTCTGGTAATCCTGAGCGATCTGGCCTTGTTGCTCCCGGTTGTAATCTTTGAAGTGCTTACCGTTTGCTCTCCAGCTGTTCAGACCAGGCCAACTGTCGTAGAAATAACCGCCTTCCTGTTGGGCCCGCAATGCCTGGAATATATAGTCGGTACCGATCCGTTCAAACTGATATACGTGAACCAGTTCATGTATGAGCAGCTCGGAATGTTCCCTGGAATGGTAACCCGACTTGGGCAGGTTGACGGTGTGAAATGTTGTGAAAGCCCTTCCTGGACCGAACTTAAAGATCAGGGTGAGCAGCCTTCCCTCCGCAACCCGCACGGACCGATATTTGATCGAATTCTCTCCCAATACCAACGAAGCGGCTTTAATCTCAGATTCGGTCAATCGGCTGACGCCGACAAGGAAATGCCAAAAGAACTGAAACAGTCTAGGTCCCTGAAAAATGTCAAACACCTTAGATATCAAGGCTTTCATCGGCGTTGCCTCCATCATTGCCTAGAGAAATGAAACACCGCTGTCACCAGTATCCGGCATTATACCGTTTATAATTAAAGGGATGCCCAACCCCCTGCCAGCCGATCGCGCTCTAAATGGGCGGTTTTCGGTTATGCCAGGGCGTCGCCTGTTCGTAGGCGTGGGCTATACGCAAGACGGTTGCTTCGTCAAAGGGGCGTCCGGCGATCTGTAGTGCCAAAGGCAGAGCGCCGTCTCCTTCAGAAGTAAAGCCGCACAGCATGGAAAGAGCCGGAGCGCCGGCCAAGCTATAAGGACTCCGGAAGCTCCCCGCAGCCAGGGCCCGTTTGGCCTGTTCTTTGCTCTCGACCCTTCGCTCGGGGGTCATAACCTCCGCCGGTCCGGCGCTGGTGGGTTGAACCAAGACGTCAACGTCGTTCAAGACCTGCAGCACTTCTTGGCGGATCAGAGCCCTTAACTTCTGCGCTTTGTAGTAAACCTGGGCCGGGATCAGGTTTCCCGCTGTGAAAGCCACCCTAGTGTTGTGATGGTATTCCTGAGGGCGTTGCCGCAGCCACTCGGGATGAAGGCTCACCCGCTCGGTATGGGTGATGGTGCGGACAACCACTCCAGACTTGGCTCCCAACGGGAGGGAGACTTCTTTGACCTGAGCGCCCAGGCCTTTCAACACTTCGACGGCGGCCAGCACCGCGTCTCGTGTTTGAACGGTAACCCCCGATGCGTCGGGGTCGAGGAACTCCTTCACGATTCCTACTTTCAGCCCGGAGATGGCTCCGGTTAGCGCTTGGCGGTAATCGGGAACCGGCGTCTGCCGCGTATAGGGGTCCTGGGGGTCGTACCCAGCTATCGCGCCGATGGTAACGGCGCAATCCTCCACGGTCCGCGCGACGGGGCCGATGGTGTCGATGGACCAACAAGCTCCGTCCACGCCATAACGGCTGACGCGCCCCCAGGTTGGACGCAACCCCACCAACCCACAGTTGGCCGCCGGTCCGCGGATGGATCCGCCGGTGTCCTCTCCCAAGGACGTGGCGCAGAGGTGGGCGGCCGTGGCCGCGCCCGAACCGGTGCTGGACGTGCCGGGACTGCGCTCTAGGTCCCACGGGTTGCGGGCCGCGCCGGAAGCGGAACTGACCGGATCGCCGAGGGCAAACTCGCTCATGTTCAGCTTTCCCAGCAAAATAGCGCCGGCTTTCTTCAGATTCGCCATGACCGTGGCGTCCTCTTCCGGCACGAAGGTTGCCCGGAGTTTTGAACCGTCGGTGGTGCGGATGCCCTTGGTGTGGATCTGGTCTTTTATCGCCACGGGTACGCCATGCAGCGGCCCCCGGTAATGGCCTTGTTGGATCTCCTCCTCGGCCTGGCGGGCATCGCGGCGGGCCTCTTCGGCGCAGACGGTGACATAAGCGTTGACCACCGGGTTCACCTGCTCTATGCGGTCCAGGTACGCCTCCACCGCTTCCACCGGGGAGACTTGCTTTGTTTCTATAAGTTTGGCCAGTTCGGTGACGGTGAGATGCGGTATGCCGGCGCGATCCATGCTAGACCTCCCCTTGCGGCAATATCAGAGGCAGGGGTTCAACCGCGTTAACGCCGGGCAGATCGATGTCGTCCATCATTTCCAGTATGGCGTTGAGGCTGTGGGCGACTTCAGTAAGCTCAGGCTCTTGGATATCCAGTCCCACGGCCCTTCCCAGGGCCTTCACTTCCAGGTTGGTCAGATCTTCCACAATTGTCTCCCTTCCTGGCTGGTTCAGCACCTCTGGTTTGTCTCCCAGACCAGCACCAATTTTATGGAGGGTCAAGCCTATTCAACCTTGGGCCGCGGTTGGCTACGAAGCCCGGAACGACGAGCATCGAGACGATTAGCCACGCAATGATAACAGGAGAGTGTCAGACCGTGGATGAGAGCTAAAGCAAAGGGAGTGGCCGGATAAGGGCGACGCCGGGGCCGCGTCTATCCGCGAGATGAAAGAGATGCGGCAGGGGCTAGAACATAACCCGGACTTGACTAGGGCATCTTCATAGGTATGGCTAGCACAAAAAAAGAGGCCGCCAGTTTGGCGGCCTCTCTGCAGAGCGGTTAGTTGTTAGCGCCTTTGCGCGCTGAAACAATCACTGCAATACACCGGCCTGTCGCCCCGGGGGACGAAAGGAACGGTAGTATCTATGCCGCACTGGGCACATACCACCGGATGCATCTCACGTGGACCACTGCCGTATCCGCCGCGCTGTTGGTTCTTGCGGGTTTCCCGGCACTCCGGACAGCGCTTCGGCTCGTTGGTGTATCCTCGCGAATTGAAGAACTCTTGTTCCCCAACCGTGAAGACGAACGCTGCGTTGCACTCCGAACATGTAAGATCCTTGTCTGCTAGGGCCATTTGGATGACCTCCCTTAATTTGATCTGGTTCAGTCTTAGGTCATCCGGTTGCCTGAGCTAACGGACCTGTGTACCACCAACGGTAAACCTTAACTAATACCGGCCTTTATTATACCAGAAGCCTAGTCACTATAGTCAAGGAGCCAGGCGTCCGATGAACTAATGCCAGGCTCAATTTCCCACGTATATGAATATTAACTATCCGGTTCCAGCGTTTTATGGTATTTTGGGCCCCAGCCCGTTTCAGGTACGGCACATCCGCACGAATGGACGATTTTTGACACATCCGCGGCCCCTTCTTACAATTGACATCTCCCGTGCAGCGTCATGTGTCTCGGGAATTCACCGTCAAGGAGTGGAGAAATGCCCGACGTTCTCGCCTGGCGCAAGAAATTCGGAGTCTTGGCCCCCAGCACCAACACCATAGTCGAACCCGACCTCCACATGATGGAAGTCCCCGGCGTAACGTCCCATATGGGGCGCATCATGATGCGGAATACCGTCAGGGATTCCGCCAACGTCACCGCCAACGCTGAACGAGCTAAGGCGTTGGGCGGCGAGATGCAGCCGACCATAGAGCGGCTGCTCACCATGGAGCCCGACTACCTGGTGATGGCCATGAGCGCCCCCACCTTTCGGGGCGGCGTGGAAGGCAACCGCCGTTGGAAAGAGCAGATGCAGGAATACAGCGGCGGTCTGGGAACGGCCAACGGCGCCGAAGCCTGTGCGCGGGCCCTGAGCCTGCTCAACGTGAAACGCATTTCTGTGTTAACTCCCTATTGGTCCGACACCAGCGACCACGTGATCCAGTTCTTCACCGAGTCTGGGTTCGAGGTGGTCAGCAACATCGACCTGGAGTCGCGGACCCCCGTGGGGATCGGACACATCACATCAGACCAGTGCCGGGAAGCGCTATTGAAGATCAACTCGGACCGAACCGAGGCAATCATTCAGTGCGGCACCAACCTTAATATGATCCGGCTAGCCGATGAAGCAGACCGCTGGCTGGGAAAACCCGTACTGGCCATCAACGCCACCATTTGGTGGATGGCGCTAAGGGACAATGGCATAGAGGATCAACTGCAAGGGTTCGGCCGGATGCTCAGGGACTACTAAGACCCTGCACACCGCCCTACTGTCAACGGAGTTGAATCCAAGGCATTTTAGGATATAGCGGGCTGGAATGCCGGCTAGGACCTGGAAGTTTAACTTGAGGAGGTAGCGGGATGGCTGCGTCGATAGGAATCGTCGGTTGTGGCGCGATAGGCCAGGCCATACTCAGAGAAGCGGATGCCGGTAAATTAAACGTCCCCGTTTCCGGCGTCACCAGCAGGACCGAGAGCACGGCCCTGGAGTTCCTCTCCACGCTGAGCGACCCCCCTCCCTATCTGGGACCCGCCGAGCTGATCAACCGCTCAACGTTGATCGTTGAGACGGCGGGAGGCCACGTGGTCCCCCAACTTGCCAAGGACGTGTTCGCGGCAGGCAAGGACCTTATGGTGATCAGCATCGGAGCCCTGCTCGAACACCCGGAAATCCTTGAAGAGTCGCGGAGCAAGGGATGCCGCCTATTGGCGCCCTCCGGAGCGATAGCAGGATTGGACGGCATCAAGTCCGCTTGCGCCGGTAGAGTGGACCGGATAACGATGACCTCAAGAAAGCCGCCAAGGGCCTTGGAAGGCGCTCCTCACCTCGTGGAGAATGAGATCAACCTAGAGGGACTGGAAGAAGAGCTAGAGGTGTTCTCCGGCACGGCCAGGGAGGCCTGTAAAGGTTTCCCGGCCAACCTGAACGTCTCGGCGGCCGTGAGCCTGGCCGGACTGGGGCCGGACAAGACGCAAGTGAAGATTGTGGCCGTGCCCGGTCTGGAACGCAACTGCCACGATATAGAAGTCGAGGGCGAATTCGGTCTGCTAACTATCCACATCGAAAACGTCCCCAGCGAAAACCCAAAGACCGGCAAACTCACCGCCCTGTCCATCATCCGTTCCATCCGCGACGCCGTAGACACGGTCAGCATCGGCACATAACCCGATTCAGAGCACGTTCGTGGTGAGCTTGTCGAACCACCATCCGATACGTAACTTCGGAGGGATCCCATGCCTTTCGTCTGGCAACGCCCCCGCCCAATGCACCTGGGCAGATTCCCCATGGAGAAGATCAAGCGGGTCAAGGAAACGACCACGAAGATCTCGGATGACATTCCTCGGATACCCAAACGGGCCCACTTTTTCCAACGCGCCCGCTTTGGCGATCTGGGGCCCAAACCCCAACAAGAGGTGCGCCGTTTCGCCACCAAGCACCCTTTGTCCATGGTCATGGGGAAAGTGACTCAGGCTACGGTCCACGACGGCGACGTCGCTCCCGATATAGCGCCCCTACCCGAAGACCTCCAGCGGCGACGACTGGATCAGCGGCGCCCAGAGCTTCCGTGCCTATCTGAAAGGCTCCACCATCGCCTGCACCGTGGCCGGCTACATACGAGAGTTGGGTTACCCAGCCCGGGCCCATACCAACTCCGACAGCGAAGTGTTGCACAACCCACTGACGATATTGGCCGGCTTGGGCGAGCTGAGCCGCATCGGCGAAGTTGTGCTGAACCCCTTCCTTGGCCCCCGGTTCAAGACGGCGGTGATCACCGCCGATCTTCCCATGGCGGTGGACCAGCCCATCGACTTCGGCCTGCAAGACTTTTGCGCCAAGTGCCGGAAGTGCGCCCGGGAATGTCCCTGCGGCGCCATCTCCTTCGGCGGCAAAGTCATGTTCAACGGCTACGAGATGTGGAATCCCGGCGTGGAGGCCTGCACCCGGTACCGGGTAACCAATCCCAATGGGTCTGCCTGCGGACGGTGCATGAAGATGTGTCCATTCAACAAGAAGGGCTTGATGCAGCACCGCTTGGCGCTGTGGGTCGCCATCCGAATGGCGCCCCTGCGCAAGCTCCTCATCTGGCTGGACGACGCGCTGGGATACGGCAAACGTAATCCGTTGTGGAAGTGGTGGCTTGACCTGGAGATCCGTGATGGCAAAGTATCCCGCCCCGCCAATACCAACCAGAGGGACCTGCAATTGAAGCGGCCGATACCCAAGAACAAGATAATCCCCATCTACCCGGTCGAGACGATACCTCCTCCGGGGTCACACGAAGCCCACCCCCTGGACCGCCAAGACGCCCAGGCCCGTGCGTCCAAGATGTGAATCGGGCCTGGGCGCAAGCCGCGCCCCAGGAGCTAATCTACCCGAGGTAAACGAATGACCGCAGAACAACCGAAATCGCCGCCTCCCTTGGTAGGCGTAAGGGTACTGGACGCTACCCACATCGTCGCCGGCCCTTTCTGCTCCATGATACTGGCGGATATGGGCGCTGAAGTCATAAAGATAGAGCGCCCCGGCAGCGGAGACCTGTCCCGGGACCGGGGGCCGTTCGTTCAGGGCGCTGACGGCCAGGAGGTTAGTTCGCGGTTTCTGGGAGTCAACCGGAACAAAAAGAGCGTGACGCTGGACCTGCGCAACCCAAAGTGTAAAGAAGCCTTCGAAAATCTGGTGCGCGAGTCCGACGTTTTATTGGACAACTGGGGGTCGGGGGCCTTTCAACGTTTGGGATTGGGTTACGATCATCTTAAAGAGATAAATCCCGACTTGATCTACGCCAGCATCACCGGCTACGGCGACAGCGAGGGACTGCGAGGCCCCTATTCCAAATGGCCGGCCAATAACCTGAGCATTCAGGGCATGGCGGGTTGGATGGAGCTAACCGGGGAGCCGGACGGTCCTCCCCAGAGTGTCGGCGACAACATCGGCGACTCTGTTCCGGGAGTGTGGACCGCCCTGGGCATCGTCTTGGCACTGGAGTCGCGGCGCAAGACTGGCCTGGGCCAGTACGTGGACATGGCCATGTACGAATGTTTGGTGTCTCACACCATCAGCCAGATGAACATCTTCCAGACCACCGGGGAAAACCCCGGCCGGTCTAGGGATAGGCTGACCACCGCCGGTCTGACTTTCAAAGCCAAGGACGGCTACGTCGTGATGGCCGGCGTCCGGTCGGAGGATAGGCTGAGGGCAATGTGGAAACTCATCGGCCGGGAAGATCTGATGGAAGACCCACGCTATCTGGGGAAAGGGGCCGACGGAGACTTCTGGTTCCAGAACGTCATTCCGGCCATCGAGGGTTGGTCGCAGCAATTGTCCAAGTGGGAGGTCGCCGAAAAACTTACCGAGATCGGACTCTCCATGGGCGTTGCCCAGACCATGGCCGACCTGGACCAATGCCCTCACTTGGAGGCGCGGCAGATGTTCGTGGACACCGGTGACACGATGGACGGCCGATTCAGGTCGCTGAAGACCCCCATCCGGCTAACGGGATGCGCGGACCCTCCCGCCGAAACCCCGCCGGAACTGGGCGAACACAATCAGGCGATCTTGTGCTCCATCGGGGGGCTGACCCCTGAGGAACTGGCCGAGCTGGAATCCCAGGGCGTGGTCTGAGCCAACAGCACTCTCGATGGTGAGGACGTTTCCCCGTTCGTGGTAAGGACGCTTCCTCGATCGTGGTGAACGGGAGATGGGTTCACATTCCGAGCCTGATTGAACGGGTGACAGTTGCCGCCAACCCACTTTGACACGAATTATGGCGGGAATTAGGCCCCGCCTCAGGCACAAGCGGCAACGAAACACCAGGCACGAAGTTTCGCCATAACGGTGTGGCGGTAGAAGCGGATAGGCCTGCGCTAATCTCGCGCCTGGATCATGATTTGTTCGTTGGTCTAGTTCCCTGCCGGTTGATCGATCCAAATAGGTATGGCCGTTGTTGTTGGTCATAGCATCTGCCGATGTTTCCGATCTCCCTGTATCCTCCACGCGGCTCGGTCCTTGCGAGCACTACTTTAATTTCGGCTAACAGATCATCTAGATCAAAGGGTTTCTTTAGGAACGCGTCCGCGCCCGCTTCCATCGCAGCCGTCATATCTCCGCTCATGTAACCTGACCCTCCGGTCATGATTAAAATTGGGATATTGGATATTGCCCGAACTTGCCGGATCAGCTCGAAGCCATCCATATGTGGCATTTTTAAATCGGAGATCAGCAGATCAGGCTCCTCACGTTGAAACACCTCTAATGCCTCTCGCCCGTCGCTCGCCATGCACGTCGCGAACCCGGAATTGTCCAAATACTTTGCAAGAAGTTCACGAATAACCCGGTAGTCATCGACAATGAGAACCTTTTTATCCGTTTCTGAGTTGCCCATCAGTTAATGCTCCTCACGGCTATCCCGATGGGAAAACGTCTTGGAACCCAGTGTTCTCCGGAGTGGGAAAAGAGAACAGCGTGGATTCGACGATACCTCTTTTGTTGACGAACCAACTATATGGCCCTGCCAGGGTGCCGCTAGACCCAGGAGGGACATTGTCCGGCGAAGCGGAAGATGGGACGGTCTCTAGATAGTCTTCCGCCACTAAAATCTCGAAATCAATGAAATAATCCCTTGAGTCGACCAGGACATCGACACCGTGGAGGACTAGGGAAGCAACCTGCCATCCCGGTCGAGTAAGATCGTCCTCGTCGTTCAGTACATCTTCGTCGGGTTCATCCCGAATACCGTTTTGGTTATCAACCCATTGCGGTTTTCCGCCTATGGTCCCTCCAAATGCGTTCCCGGCTACCAGCACTGTATCGGCAGATTCGTTATCGTCGGGCTGAACGATCTCTCCCTCGATCTTGAGTGCGCCATGGATAGGGTATTGGCGCTTTCTCAAGAAGCGGGTGCTGTCAGGACTAAGCCAATACAGATTTACGACATCTTGGATCCGCTGCCGCTCAACGTTGTAGGCTTGTGCCTTTGAGCTGCCCAGATAGTTGTTGACCAAGGGAATAGTGATAGCGGCCAAGACGCCGAGAATGGCGATGACCACGACAAGTTCCACTAAAGTAAATCCCTTTGTCCCCTTTATCGCGGTTTTAAATCTTTCCATGGATGAGCACCTTTTTAGCCACTTCCAAGTTGCCCACTGTTCATCCGATTCTTAACCCGGCCAGACAATCGACAAAGGCGAGTATCGCAAACGGATGTAAGTTTCAGAGAAGAAGAATGTATGAAATTCGTGAGAGATTGCCGCCGAAACTACCGCATGGTTTGACGTGGTAGGGTTGTTCGACCCAATGGTTTCAATGGAATAAGGCCGGCCACTCCGGCACTGCTCCGATGATGAATCCGGTCCCTGGCCTCCCAGCACCACCACTCCAGGTCTATTTCCAAGGCCCTGTGTTTGTATAGGGTGGTGGCTTTGATAGACGAAAGAGCACAGGAAGCTGCACTACCAAGTGACACTGGAGGATGGGCGACTGGTGGGGATTTTCAAGAATATGTAGACGGGAAGTTGGTGCAAATAGGGAAATCATAGAGCCGCCGATTGCCCGTCCGCCGTTCCAACAGACGCTGTCAACCAGAGGAAGTCCTGGCATGAAATGTTCCGGTTCAAGACACCGCCCCCACCACCACCAAGACAACCCCGCCCACGCTGAGCAGGGTGCCTAGCACCAGCATCGGGTTGATGTGCTCCAGCCGTTGCAGGAATAGGTGGGCCAGCAACAGGGTGATCAGCGGGCTACTGGCGTTTATCGGGCTCACCACGGTCACCGGGGCCCTGCTTAGGGCCTGGAACAAGAAGGCCACCGCCAAACCCTGACACACCCCGGCCAGGCAACACAGAGCCAGATACTTACCGGGCAGATTGCGGAGACTGTTGATCACGTCCCGGTAGGTCAGCATGAACAACAATACGGCCCCGATACTCAAGGCAAAGGCGGCCGTAACCATGGGTGGGGCGATACTTCCCACCACGTGCCGGCTGATGATGTCGCGGCTGGCAAAGCTGACGGCCGCGCCCATGGCCAGCAGGTAACCCAGCTTCCTGGCGGTCAAGATCTGATTCACCGGCCCGTTAGTCCGGCTGGTCAGGACGACGATGATCAGCCCGCAAACGATGATAGGCGTGCCCAGCATCACCAGCAGATTAGGCCGCTCACCCAGGATAGACAGGGCCAAGGCCATGGCGAATATCGGTTGCAGGGAAGAGACCGGCGCCGCTCTGGTCGCGCCGACCATGGTGATCGCCGTGTTTTGGAGCACCCGGGCCAATGGATAAGCCATGACGCCCATCAAGGCGAACCACCCTAGAGCGGTGGGAGTGACCGATCTGACTTCCGGCAGATTGAGGATCAATGCCAAAGCGGAGATAAGAACCGCTCCGGTGATAACCGTGAAAAAGGTCGCGGTAGGGGCCGACACCCTTTGGGTGCCGACTCTGATAAGGACGTAGCCACTGGAGAATCCCAGCGCCGCCAGAAAAGCGAAAACCACCGCTAACGCCAAAGATCGCTCCCCTCCGGAAACCCTGAATGAGGCATCAAGCCGTTGAGACACATCATGCAGCGGTTCCGCAATCCGTAGTCATACTACACCCCGCCATGACGCCCCGCACTGCGCAATTCCATCACCGCCTATTTGTTGGAGAATTTCATACGCTTTCAGACTGGCATGATTACCATTGAACACTTGATTCGATGGTGGTAAACTCAAACCCTGTGACCGCTGGGGGTCTTACGCACGGAATCTTCCGTCGCTTAGGCTCAAGCCCGGGCAAATCATCGGGGGAACCAGGGACGCGGGCGCAGATGCAAAATCAATCAGGCCCTACGCGGATCTTTAAAGGTCACCGTGTTTAAGCTGAACCCGGTAGGCGAATAAGGAGAAGTCTGGATGGTCATCAAAGAGGAAGAACAGGCCTCTAGCCAACCTGAAGAGCAGACTACTTCCGGCAAGGATACCAGTGAAAACCTACCCACCGTCCTTGATGCACCATACTTTGGGCGAACCGCCCGGATCGTGGGTTCATGGGAATCGGTAGACGCCAGCGGAACCCC
This sequence comes from Dehalococcoidia bacterium, assembly GCA_022450395.1. Lineage (GTDB taxonomy): Bacteria > Chloroflexota > Dehalococcoidia > Lucifugimonadales > UBA3495 > UBA11650. The sequence continues at coordinate 14,927 of JAKUQE010000044.1, forward strand.
TCACGAGAAAAACAAACGTGGCGAACTGGGTAAACCCCTTTACAACTGGTACATGAACCGCGTTGCCGACGACGCATTGGCTCGCACGGCCTTCCCCCAGTCCGCGGCCGACAAAAGAAATACCCTACAACAGGTCGTGTCCCGGGCGGCCAAGGGCGACGTCAACCCGGATAAGTTCGAAGTAACCGACGCCAAGGCCCTGTCCAAGCACATCAAGCGAGTGTCGGAACATCTCGGCGCCCACGTAGTCGGCATCGCCGCCGTTCATCCGTCCATGCTCTACAGCGGCAGCCGCTACCCCGATGACGGCACCGGCGCGACCGACGCCGCCAGGGGAATTAAGCAAGGCCCAGATGACATGGCCACCAAGTATCCCTACGCCATCTGCTTGAGCACGGTGTGGGACTACAACATGGTCCAGGCTCACCGGCACCACATCGGAGACCACTCTTACCACTTCAGCCAGTCCAGACTGCAACTGATCTACGCCAACCTGGCGGCTTACATCCGCGAGTTAGGCTACGAAGCAGTCCAGAATCGCGCCCAACCCATGCCCACGGCCTTGGCGGCCGGCATCGGGGAGCTGGGCCGGAACGGTATGGTAATCACCGAGAAGTACGGGGCCCGCATCCACTTGGGCGACCCCATCCTGACCAACATGCCTCTGGTGGCCGACAAGCCCATCGACATCGGCGTCGACGACTTCTGCAAGGTCTGCCGCAAATGCGCCACCACCTGCCCCACCAACAGCATCACCATGGACGACAAGGTGGTGCACAACGGTGTTGAGAAGTACAAGATCAACTGGGAGACCTGCTACCGGCTGCGGGCTTACGTCATGGAGTTCTGGGAAGTCTGCATGAGCTGCGTCACGGTCTGCCCTTACACCAAGCCCAAGGTTTGGTGGCACCAACTGACGATCGGGACCCTTAGACGGACCCCCTACGCGCTGCGGCCCATGCTGGTTAGAGGGCTGAAGTTCCTGGACGACAAAGTCTGGGGCACGGTCCCGCGCAAACGGGTCAAGTGGCTAACCTACGATTCGGGCATCAAACCCGTCAAAAAGCCCCGCGACCAGGCGGTCGCGTCAGTCGCCCGATCTAATGGAGCCAACGGCACAAACGGAACCAACGGAGCGCATGCCAACGGAGCCAGCGCCAACGGACACGGCGAGGCTCCTGACCCGTCGGAAAAGATGGGCTACTACTATCCTCTGAAGGAAAATACCCGGCGGTTCGAGATCATGGAGGAACGAGCCAAGCGTTCCAAGTAGCAAGCCTCGAGAAACGTAGCGTGAATCCACGACGGGCGCTTGAAATAGCGCCCGTCAATGCGAGCAAGACTCTACAAGAATAGTTAGGGAAATCGGGAGCAACGTAATTTGACCGATCGATCGGACAGAGACCGCTTGTGGAATCACTTCATAAACAGCCCCCCGGCTGACGCGAAGAACGACCTTACCCCTCACATCGAATCGGCCCCGGAGGGTAGGGTCTATCCCGTCCAAAGCGCGTCCGATGACCCCGATACGATGTCTCAAACGATCAAGGAACTGGGGCAGTGGCTAGGAGTGAATCTGGTGGGTATCGCCGCCGTCGATCCGTCCCTTCAACCTGAGGTGAGTTCCGAAGGCGAAGGCGACACTGACGAAGAGGGCGGCCAATCGCAACAACTACCGTTCGGCATCGTTTGCGTAGTCCACTCAGATCACGACCCAGAAGTATCCAAGGGCTTGGGAGGCCAGAAAGGCACTCAGCTGGACGCAGTGGTCATCCATCATCTAAGGGCGTACATCTTGGAGTTAGGTTACCGGGCATCCTTCTCAGATCTCGACCCGGTGGCCGTCGCTGAAGCAGCAGAACTAGGCCGCCGGGACCAAAGTGGGCGATTCATAGCCGCCGCAGGGAAGAAAGGCTCTTACGCCGTCTTATCCCACGTCCTATCCACCGATCTGCCGATGGCGCCCGATGGCCGGCTGATCGCTGCTTGAGCGGGAAAGCCCGGTTAGCGGGAAAGATTAAGAAATCAAAAGCGGGTAAAGATTCGTGACGTCACAATTTTCAGCATACGTCATCACCGAACCCTGCGTCGGCGTCAAGGACGAGACCTGCCTGGAAGTATGCCCGGTTGATTGCATCGCCTCGACCTACGAGGACGACCAATATTTCGTAGACCCTGAAATCTGCATCGCCTGTGAGCAATGCGCTCTGGTGTGCCCGATGACCGCCGTTTTTCTGGATATCGACGTACCATCTTACTTCAAGAGCTATATCAATCGTAACGCCGATTTTTATCGAAGAAACAAGGGAGAACCTATGCCGGTCCCGATCGACAAAGCTTTAACAATGATTCAAGCGGGTCACGCCAAGGCGCTGGAGTTGGACATCGCCGTCAGCGTGTCCGTGGTCGACGAAGGGGGACGTCTGGTCGCCTTCGGGCGAATGGACCGCTCCCGCCCCATGAGCGTCGATATCTCGATCAACAAGGCCTACACCGCCGCTTCGTTCCAGGTCCCGACCACCGACCTGGGCAGTGTGTCCAGCCAGAGCTGGTTCCAAAGCTTGATAGTCTCAAGCCAGGGAAAAATCATCGCCGTGGCCGGGGGGCTGCCCGTATTGGGAGAACCATTTGTGGTCGGCGCCGTGGGCGTCAGTGGGGGCACCGACGAGCAGGACCAAGAATGCGCCCGCGCCGCGGTTGCCGCCTATTGACCGGGCGAATCCGGCAAAGCTTATCGGTAGGCACCAAAAGAAACTGGCCATCTGGGATTAGAACCGCACCCTCCCTAAACAGGAAAGTACCGGCGCACCCCCACCTTAACTCTCCTACGTAACAGGCGAGAGAACAAATCCCTTTCCCCTTGACGGGGGAAGGTTAGGATGGTGGTAAAATTTTGTGCACCATCTCCGCTCGGATTGGTCCCTAGCAACACGGAGAGGCTGCTTATTTCAGCAACCCGGTGGTGGGGATAAGCCTCTCAGCCAGGGGGTCGACACCTAGGTGAAATATCTGCAACGTTGTCGCCCCTAACAACGGCGTTGCTCCTTCGGGTCCAAAGACAACTTGACTGGTCCGCTCCCGGCCATCAAGGCGGATGCGGGCTTCTCCCACGTCATATTCCACAACAGTCTCATCGGCCAGACTATACGTGAACCGGTCAATGGATTCTATGCCCAATTGCCGCAATAAGTCTTGGGGTAGCATGGTGTCGCTGGCGCCGGTATCCACCAACGCCTGGACATCCACAAACTGCCGGCCTGCCAAGTCTCCCACCTGGAGTGTCACGCTAAAGGTCCCCATGCAACTCCTCACAAACGCGGGTCCGAGCCACGCCTACAACAAACCTGGTATCCACAAGTAATGAACGAGCATCTATATCACTTACCTATGGTCCTTGTTCAAAGATTATGCCCGCCCGGTAAGCGTGTCAAGGAACGCTGCCAGGCCAAACCTCTCTGACCTCCTGAGATGTACCCTCCACGGTTAAACGTCCAATTTACTACCCGTTATCGGATATAATACCGATGCCTAAGCCACATTAGACCATTCCATCGGGAGGCTCCAAGAATGAAGTACGACTATATAGTCCTCGGTGCGGGCTCGGCGGGTTCCATCGTGGCTACCCGCCTTAGCGAGGACTCGAACCGCTCGGTGCTGTTGCTTGAGGCAGGGCCGGACTATCCCGATTTCGAAAAGCTCCCGGACGAGGTCAAGTTTGGCTACGCCACCGCCACGGACATCATGGTCAGCGACCACAACTGGCAATTTGAAGGCAAAGCCACCGAGACCGCCCCGCCCATGCTGGTGCCTCGGGGCAAGGTCACCGGCGGCTCCAGCGCAATTAACGGCCAGGTATTTCTTCGCGGCGTCCCGGAAGACTACGACTCCTGGGCGGCCAAGGGCAACGACCAGTGGAGCTTTCAACACGTGATGCAATACCTGCGCATGGTGGAGTCGGACACCGATTTCGGCGGCGGCGACTTCCACAACTCCGACGGTCCCATCATCGTCCACCGGTTCAAGCCCGAGACCATGCTTTCAGAGCAGACGGCGTTCTACAACGCCTGCCGGGCTGCTGGCATCCCCGACAGCCCCGACCACAACGCGCCGGACGCGTCGGGAGTGGGCCCATGTCCGGTCAACAACCCCAACGGTATTCGCTGGAGCACCGCCCTCGGCTACTTGGACATGGCGCGGCACCGGTTGAACCTGACCATCAAGGCTAACTGCACCGTGCAACGCATTATATTCGAGGGCAAACGCGCCACAGGGGTTGAGGTGGAGAGCGGAGGCGAAACCTTTGTGGCCGAGGGAGAGGAGATCATTCTCAGCTCCGGGGCCATCGGGTCGCCCCAAATACTGATGCTTTCGGGGGTAGGTCCAGCGGACCAATTGCAGGCCCAAGGCATTCCGGTTGTCCACGACCTTGCCGGCGTGGGACAGAATATGCGTGATCACCCCATGATTTACGTGACCTTCCGGACCAAGAAAGACCACCCGATGGACGGATTTGCACCTAGGGTCCAGATGGCCCTTCGCTACACCGCCCCGGGCTCAGACCTACGCAACGACATTCAGGTTCTGATGCAATCCTTCGCCACCGGCAAGGTGAATCTGGGCGGCGACCGCATGGAGCCCCTTGGCATCAGAATGCTGGCCATTCTGAACCTGGCGGTGGGTTCCGGTGAGTTGCGCTTAACTTCGGCCGACCCGTCCGTCCAGCCCTCTTTAGACTACCGGTACCTTGAAGATGAGTTTGACCGGCGCCGGTTGCGGGAGGCCATCCGTATGTGCGTAAAATTAGGCCAGGACGAAGGATTCAAGGACATCATCGAGGAACGCATCGAACCCACCGACACCGAACTGGCGTCGGACGATGCGTTGGACGAATTCATGCGGCGGGAAGTCACCACCGGCCAGCACATCTCATGTACCTGTAAAATGGGTCCATCGAATGATCCCATGGCCGTGGTGGACCAGTACGGCAAAGTTCACGGCTTGCAGAACCTGCGGGTGGTGGACGCGTCGATAATGCCCGACTGCGTGAGGGCCAACACCAATGTCACCACCATGATGATCGGGGAACACATCGCCGACTTCATCCGTCAAGGCTCCTGATGACCCGCACCGGCGCCGATTACATCAAGAATGTACAAGATGGGCGGTCCATCTATCTGGACGGGCAACTCATCGAGAACGCCGCCGAGCACCCGGCATTCCGGAACGCGTTGGCCACGGTGGCCCGGTTGTACGATTTTCAAGCGGCCCCGGAGAACGAAGAGCTGATGACCTTCCCGTCGCCCACCAGCGGCGAGCGGGTCAACCGATGCTGGCAACTCCCCCACTCTTATGAAGACCTGGTGCAACGCCGGGAAGCGATCACTGCCTGGGCCGAGCTAACCTTCGGGTTCATGGGCCGCTCTCCCGACCACGTCGCATCCTCCTTGAGCGGCATGGCCATGGGCATCGACGTCTTCCAAAGGCATGGCGAGGACCGGGCCAAGGCGTTGATGGATTACTTTACTTACGTCCGCGACAACGACCTGTTCGTTACCTACGTCATCGCCAATCCCCGCGCCGACCACAGCAAGGACGTTTCTCAACAAGAGGACGAGACGTTGGTGGCGGCTATCTGCGACGAAGACAGCCAGGGCATCACCATCAACGGCGCCAAGATGCTGGGCACCAGCGCCGTCATCGCCGACGAGTTGCTGGTGACTACCGGCGCCCCCTTGAAACCTGGCGAGGAGATGTACGCCTTTTCGGCGGCCATGCCCATGGCTACCAAGGGACTGAAGATACTGCCAAGAAAATCCTACGAGGCGTCGGCGGTCTCCCAGTTCGATAACCCCTTGTCCTCCCACCTGGACGAGAACGACGCCATCATATTGTTCGACAATGTGAAGGTGCCCTGGGACCGTGTTTTTGTCCATAAGGACACCGAGATCTGCCGGGCGCAATTCTCAGAGACGCCGGCCCATATGTACCAGAACTACCAGGCCCAGATCCGATTGATGGTCAAGATGCGCTTCTTATTGGGGCTGGCAAGGAAGATCGCCGAAACCAACGGCATCTTGTCCATCCCCGAAGTCGCGGGGACGCTGGGCTATCTGGCGGCCAATACCGCGATGATGGAAGGCATGATTAAGGGGATGGAGGCGGGAGGAGTGTCTTACGGGCCTTATTTCGTTCCGGATCGAAGGCTCCTTTACGCCACCCAAGTCCTGAGTCAACAGTTCTATCCCCAGATGGTCCACCACATTCGGGATCTGGGCGGAGCCAGCATGATTATGATGCCGCCCTCGGTAGCCGACTTTGGCAACCCCGAGACCGCGTCCTTCATACACCGTACCCAGCGGTCGCCCGTGGCCGAGCCCAAAGACAAAGTTAAGCTCTTTAAACTAGCTTGGGACGCCGTGGGCTCCGAGTTCGGCTCCCGGCAAGGCCAATACGAGATGTTCTACGCCGGTGGACCGTTCGTTACCCGTGGCCGCTCCTTCCAGAATTACGATTGGAGCACGGTGACTGACATGGTGGACGGTCTCCTGGAAAGCTACGATCTACCGGAATCACCAGCCGGTTGATAGTGCTTGAGAAACCGCATGGCTCAATCCAAGATAGGCTAGCGGCTCCCCCAAGAAGATGTAGTCATTAAAGGACATCTTGCGGGTCATGCGACGTTCCCCTAACCGCTGTCCTGCCTGAGCAGTCTTGCTGAATGCCCAGTCCTTCATTCCCAATAAGAGTTGCCTTAACGGATGCGCGTTTATGGGGAGTGGCGGCTTTCCACGATCGCCATCCCGATCAGTCTGGCGATCGAAAGCACGAATAGAGCTAGACCGATAGGGAATATCAGAATGCCCAAGGACATGATCCATAAGATTGAGTGAGCCATTAACAAGACGCTAACCAGGGCGAAAGAAACCCACATTCGATGACCATTGGCAAGTAAGCCCCAAGTCGACATCAAAGCGATCGTTATCACAACGGCGACCGAGATGGGTAGGAAAACTAGACGAATGTCTTCATCTTGAGGCGACCAGGGCCACCCTAGCCACAATGTAGCGAATCCGGCGCCAATCAAGGCAGAGCCCGCGATGAAGAGCAGAATAGGTACACTAAGTCTTTTCACAGATGAACGGACATTCATAGTGTCACCATATCGCCTGATCACGGCGTCCATTCGGGGATCTTGGTTGGGCGCCGCCGAGCAGAATCCAGTTCCTGAGCGATCGCTAGACACCGTTATATCGGTATAACACGCCGATCTAGCTAGTAAAGCAAGCCCTCAGTTAATAAAAACAAAACATGGTGGACGGCTACGATCTACCGGACTTACCCGCCGGTTGATAGTGCCGAAAAGGGAGTATAATTCAGGCCAAAGTTTACTAACTTGACCTGTCAAACTCAGTTCCCATAATTCCGGAGACTTTATGTCCACTAAGGCCCACAACCCTCAACTCGTCGAAACACCCGCCAAGATGGAGTCGCTGAAGAAAATCTTGCGCGAGATGGGTTCGGTCATCGTCGCCTACTCCGGCGGAGTAGATAGCGCCTTCTTGGCGGCCACCGCTCACCAGGTCTTGGGGGACCGTTCCTTGGCGGTAACCGCCGATTCTCCTAGCTTGGCGCCTTCAGAGCTCCGGGACGCCGTGTCCTTGGCGCGGCAACTGGGACTCAACCACCGGATAATCCAGACCCAAGAGTTGGAGCGGGAAGACTACCTGGCAAACAATCCCAACCGCTGCTTTTTCTGCAAGGACGAGCTTTACTCGCACATAAGCAAGATCGTCCAGTCCGAGAGTTATGAGTGGGTGACCAACGGTACTAACACCGACGACCTGGGCGACTTCCGGCCCGGACTTGACGCAGCCAAACAGTACGGTGTCCGCAGCCCGCTGGTGGAAGCAGAACTAACGAAAGCTGAGATACGGTCGTTGTCCAAGGACATGGACCTTCCTACCTGGGACAAGCCCGCCCAGGCCTGCCTGTCTTCCCGCATACCTTATGGGACACCTGTATCCGTCGAAGCTCTCACCCGAATCGCCAAGGCGGAAGAGTTCTTGAGGGATCTGGGAATCGGCCAACTCAGAGTGCGCCATCACGGATCAGTCGCTCGGATCGAGTTGACCCCTGCCGATTTCCCGGCCCTGTTAGACGAAAGCGTACGCAAGAGCATCGGCCAGTATTTTCGTTCCATCGGCTACGCCTACGTAACCCTGGACCTTGAGGGATTTCGCTCGGGCAGCATGAACGAGGTACTGAGCAGCAAAACCAAGAAGGAGGCCACGTCTAGGGCTAACGATTAGTCCTCCGCAACGGCCGCTTGCGTTATCTCCATAATTCCGTTCATTCTTGCGCCGCACAACTTGATAAAGAGGGGATGCGGCAATCTCCAGGAGAATAATCATCGACGAAAATCGCTTGCGGGAAATTCTGCGCCGGTATGCTAACGATGGACTCTCCATTGACGACACGGTAGGCCTGCTAAGGGACCTCCCTTACCAGGATTTGGGCTTTGCCAAGGTAGATCACCATCGGGCCATCCGAACCGGCTTTCCCGAGGTTGTGTTCGGTGAGGGTAAGACGCCCGATCAAACCGCGGCTATTGCCCAGGCGATCCTCCAGCAGTCCGACGTCCTTCTGGTCACCAGGGCCAGCCAAGAGATGTACTCGGCGGTCTTCGCCGCCGCACCCGACGCGACATACGACGAGACGGCTAGGACCGTGATAGTCGATCGTCGTGAACACCCGGAGCATCTATCAGGAGTTTTGGTGCTTTGCGCCGGGACCGCCGATCTGCCCGTGGCCACCGAGGCGGCGCTTACCGCCGAGCTGATGGGCTGCGAGGTGGAGCGCGTGTTCGATGTTGGAGTGGCCGGGATCCACCGGCTGCTAGACCAACTTGAGACGCTGCAGCGGGCCAGGGTGGTGATCGCTGTTGCCGGCATGGAAGGGGCTCTGCCATCGGTGGTCGGAGGCCTGGTGCGTGCGCCGGTCATCGCCGTCCCTACCAGCATCGGTTACGGCGCAAGTTTCCAAGGATTGGCGGCCCTTTTGGCCATGCTCAACAGTTGCGCTCCCGGTGTGGCAGTGGTGAACATCGACAATGGGTTCGGCGCCGGATACCTGGCCGCTCAAATCATTCATAGCAGCCACGACAGCCCATCGCCCCAAGTCGACAACGGGCGGAATTCCCAAGCAGGGATCAACCAGCGGACTGGTTCTTAGATCAAGATCGTTTACTGTCCGCTATCGGGTCCTTACTTCCCATTCCGAGGGGGCGAGGACAGGAGCCCAGAGGCCGCCAGACATACGAGCGCCTCGAACACAGCCCGGTCGACACAGATTCCCTGCTTCTCAAGGACGGCACAAGCCTCTTTCAGATTTCCATGGGCGGGCCAATACGAACCGGCCGCTTCACCCGCGTCCACCTGGATTTCACTTTCCAGTACAGGGGGGTCCACGTTCCGTGTATCCATGGCCGGATGGTTTTTCAGGATAGCTCCACGCGAGGCTCCGACGGTCTGTTCAGTGTCGAGCAATCCGGCCATCACCTTAGGGTCGACGATTATTCGTCCTTCCGCTACTAACCTGATGATTCCAGCGACCTGTTCCATGGTATCAACGGTGTGTTTAAGCAGATAAGCCGTTCCAATGGCCCTTCCGATGAGGAGTGACCGTAAGGACTTGAACGCTCGGTCATCATACGAGGACACGAGCAAGACCAGACCTACCTCGCTGTACTCTTCTCTGAGGTCTTTTAGACTTTCCAACATCGCCGGACGCAACTCCTTGACGCCCAATAGAATCACGTCGGGATTAACCGCCATCGCGGCGGTGAAAAGGGATTCCGCAGCCATATCCTCCGACGATCCCAACAACTTGATAACGGAATGGGTCCCGAAATACGATTCGTAGGGTCCTCTGAGGACCTGCTGTTCCTCAGCCAGGTACAATCCAACATTCCGAATCTTTGAGGCAGTATTCCGAAGTTTGGGCGCAACCGGGCCAACCGTTAGATCACTACTGTTCTTCACTTGAATCAGGTCATCCGGCAAGTGGTCGTCCAAATACCGAAGACATTTAGCCATGTCGCCTTGTTCCAGGCCAAGCTTGCCCAAATAAGAAAGCAATTCTTGCTGGCCGGCGTTTCCCGCGCCATTCCTGGCATACCGGTCGTTATTCATATATGGTCCATCCTAAGTATCGATCTGTCGTCAAACAGAAAAAAGATGAGCACGTGCTCACGCGTGTTGAATCAGGGCAGGTCCCACTCTTGCACACTCTCCGCATACTTCTGGCTCCAGGTTGAGATTAACAGAATGTCATCGGCTCTCCGGTTTTATCCGCGGTCCACAACTACGCCGTAAGCATAGCTGGTCAAGAGACCACACCTAGTGACCGAAGTCCGCTTTTCTAGAATGC
>JAKUQE010000045.1 GCA_022450395.1 Dehalococcoidia bacterium
CATGTACGCTTTCCAACCCTGGCCTGACAATCCCCCTCCGTCCAGTGTTGGCGCGGGCCGCAGGCATCCCGGCTGATAGCTGACTGCTGAACGCTGACAGCCTGGAAATGAGGTAACTTTGGTGGCGTCTTCATTTGCTGGGAAAACCAACGCTCCGGAATTTCCGGTTGGATTGGAGTGGGTTAATACCGACCGGGCCCTGACCAAGGCCGACTTAGCGGGCAAGATCGTTATCCTGGACTTCTGGACCTACTGTTGAATCAACTGCGCCCACATCTTTCCGCAGTTGCGGAAACTGGAGCAAATATACGCCAACGAGTTGATGGTGGTGGGGGTCCACTCGGCCAAATTCCCGAACGAGAAGGTTAAGGACAACCTGCAAAAAGCGGTCCAGCGCTACGAGCTAGAACATCCGGTCGTCAACGACGTGGACTTCCAGGTTTGGCAGCAGTACGCCTGCCGCGCCTGGCCGACACTGATGTTCATCGACCCCCTGGGCAAGGTCATTGGCAAACATGAGGGAGAGCTGTCCTACGAGCAGTTCGACACCTTGATAAGCCAAATGGTCGCCGAATTCGACGAAGCGGGCATCCTAGACCGGACCCCGGTCACGTTCGTTAAGGACGAGGCGCCCGATTCAACGTTGTCTTTCCCGGGCAAGGTGGTGGCGGACGCTGACTCTAACCGGTTGTTTATATCCGATTCCAACCACAACCGGATCATCGTCGCCACACTGGACGGCGAGGCGTTGAAGGTCGTTGGCTCCGGGGAGCCGGGCATGATAGATGGAAGCTTTGGCACGGCAACCTTCGATCATCCCCAGGGAATGGTCCTAGTGGGGAACCTGCTCTACGTGGCCGACGCCGAGAACCATGCCATCAGAAGGGTGGACCTGGCCGCGGAGCAAGTAGAGATTATCGCCGGGACCGGGACCCAGGGTCCCATGCGGGAAGGGACCGGTCCGGGCTTGCAAACCGAGCTTAACTCACCCTGGGATCTGGCGTTTCATGAGGGATCTTTGTACATCGCCATGGCGGGGATGCATCAGCTATGGTCCATGGACCTGTCCACCGGGACGGTAGGTCCTTATGCAGGTAGCGGACGGGAGTCCCTAGAAGACGGCCCTCTGGCCAGCGCAACTCTAGCCCAACCTAGCGGGATAACGTCCGATGGTAACCGGCTGTATTTTGCCGACAGCGAAACCAGCGCCGTTCGCTCCGCCGATCTTGACCCCCACGGTAGGGTACGCACGATTATCGGACTTGGCCTTTTCGAGTTCGGCGACGTTGACGGCTCGGACCACAATATCCGGCTGCAGCACCCCATCGGACTCGCTCACCACGACGGCACGATCTACTTGGCCGATACCTATAACCACAAGATCAAAAAGGTGTTGCCGGAGATGCGAAGCTCATTTACCATGCTGGGCAACGGGCAGGCGGGCGACAGGGACGGCGCGGGGAACCAGGCCCAGTTCTCCGAACCCAGCGGATTGAGCATAGCCGGCGGGAAGATCTACATCGCCGACACCAACAACCACGCGATACGAGTAGCCGATCTCGAAAGCGGTGAGGTAGTGACGCTGAAGTTGAGCGGAATATAAGCCACTACGAAATCGCGGGTTAGGAAGCATTATCCCAACTAGTTGAACCTGTCAACAATAGTGCGCCGACGGTAGGGGCAGGTTTTAAACCTGCCCTTACATGGCCAAGAGAAACGAGACTAGTGGTTCTAATACCCCTCTTCACCGGCGCGGTTAATCACGAAGACACGGTCGAGATGGGCCAGGTCTTGCTCAATACTGGTCGTAGCTTCCGGGAAAAGTTGCCGGGACAGCTCCTCCACTGCTGGTACCTGCTCCGGGTCCAACTCCAGCAAAATGATCCCATTTTCCTTGAGCTTGTCCGGGGCTTGTGACATCAGGCGCCGGATCAAGTCCAATCCGTCGTCCCCTCCATCCAGGGCCGCGCTGGGTTCCCACTGTATCTCCGGTTGCAGCGTGGGAATGCGGCTGGTGGGGATGTAGGGAAGGTTGGCCACGATCAGGTCCACCGGCTCCGGCAGCGGCTCCAGCAGGTCGCCCTTTGCCAGCTTGATCCGGTCGGCCACGTTGTGGGCGCGGATGTTGTGGCTGGCCACGTCCAGAACAGCGTCGGTGGCGTCAATAGCGTATATCCGGGCCGCGGGAAGGTGGATGGCCAGATTTATCGCGATCGCTCCGGTACCGGTGCCCACGTCGGCAATCACCAACTCCGTTGTCTCCATTCCCATCAGAGCCATGAAAAGGGCGTGCTCCACCATGGTCTCGGTCTCAGGCCGGGGTATGAGCACATCAGAATTAACCAGTAGATTTACACCGTAGAATTCCTTGTAGGCCAGGATGTATGCCAGCGGTTCCCGTTTTAGCCGGCGTTCCACAATCTGAGCCAGCTCCCGTTCCTGCGGAGCGTTGACCCCATCTTCCTGGTGCGAGAAGAGGTCCTGGCGAGGCATGCGCATCACGTTCATCACCATGACTTCCGACTCCAATCGGGCGTCAGGGATGCCCACGCTCTCCAGATTTCCATGGGTTTGCCTTAGCGTTTCTCTGATGGTGGCCATAGGTTTAGAGCGTCCGAACGAAATTTGAATCGAGGCAGAAGGGGATGGTTATCAGGAATAGTCCGGGAAACCGTGACCGCATGGGCCGTTTAGCCCGCCAGGGTTTCAGCCAAGAGCTTCTCTTGTTCCCAGACAACCAGGGAGTCGATCAATTCGTCCAGTTCACCATCCATTATCCGGGGAATGCCGTGGAAACTGGTGCCAACCCGGTGGTCGGTGATTCTGTCCTGTGGGTAGTTATAGGTGCGTATCTTCTCCGAGCGGTCAGCGTTGCCCACTTGAGCCCGGCGGGTTTCGCTCCTCTCGGCAACGATTTTTTCTTGCTCGGCATCGTATAGCTTGGCCCGCAGCATGGCCATCGCCTTGGTTTTGTTCTTGTACTGGGATCGTTCGTCCTGACATACCACCGTCAGACCGGTGGGCTCGTAAACGATGCGCACCGCGGTGGCGACTTTATTAACGTTTTGGCCGCCGTGCCCGCCGGCGTGGAAAATATCGATGCGCAGGTCGTCGGGACTAATCTTGATGTCCACTTCATCCGCACGGGCCAGGACCGCCACGGTAGCTGTTGAAGTATGGATGCGGCCTTGAGCCTCGGTATCGGGAACCCTTTGCACCCGGTGGACGCCCCTTTCGTATTTCAGGCGGCTGAAAGCGCCCTTGCCCTGTATCTCAAAGACTATTTTGTTGAACCCACCCAGGTCCGAAGGGTTGGAGTCCATTACATCAACCTGCCAGTGGTGCAACTGGGCATAGCGGGTATAGGCACGGTAGAGGTCGCTGGCGAAGAGGCTGGCTTCATTGCCGCCGGCGCCGGAGCGAATCTCCACTATGACATCCCGGTCATCGTTGGGATCTTTGGGCAAGAGCGCTATCTTTAACTTTTCGGCCAACTGCTCAATCTGCTTTCCCGTCTCCTCGAGCTCATCCTTGGCCATCTTGGTTAACTCGGCGTCGCCGCCTTCTTGAAGCAGGGAGTTCAGGTCCTCCTGCTCGTCGGCCAGTTTTCGGTAGCGGTGGGCGATGTCCACCAGGGTCTCTAACGAAGCGCGCTCCCGGGCAAGGGTTTGTACCTGCTCGAAGTCAGTGGCGACTTCAGGACGGCCCATCGCTTCTTCGATCTCGTTGTAGCGAGTGAGGACCGCATCTAATTTGTCGAATATTGACGGCATGCCGGTTCCCTTTCAGTAATCGATGGCAGACACTGGTAGCGCAAAGCGGCGCCGGTCTCCGAATTCTGACTATTGTATTACAGTTTATCCCAATTAAATCGGTCTAACAAGGGAAATTACGTAGCACCAACGCCGGATTGGGATGCTCCCGCCAAACGACCGGTGACAACGGGCCCATTCGAGCTGTTCTAAAACAGTAGTGTAGGATTGGAACCAAGGTTTTGTCCCACCGTGAGCCAAGGCAAGCCTGACTGTTCTTGCTTGGTGGTTTAAATGCAAAGGGTTCGTCTACAAATCTGTTGGTTCATTGTAACTGTGTTGGCCTTTGGATCAGCAGGCTGCAATGGCGATTCAGCCTTCGGGGTTACAGACATACCGGAGCCTACGATTGTTCCCTCTCAAAAGGCAGAGTCCAACGCAGTCTCGACCCGGCCGCCGGAAATTAGGCTCGGATACACTTACCAGCGCCCCGACGGAAACCGGTATTTGCCTGGACGAGGCAGCTTGCCAGAAGCCGCGCCGTTGCACATTCCGCTGCGGGGTAGGCCAAAATGGCTGGTAGCCGCGCCGGCGGGCGATGCCAGTATTTGGGTAGCTGTTTTGGAAGATGGGTCGGTTCAGGCGTTCTCCATCGCCGACGGCCAGGTACAAGACCATCCGATCACTCCCGGAATACTCCCACCGGGGATGCCCCCGCTGTTGATGCTAACGGACGGCGGCGCAACCCTGGTCTCTAGCCTGGACGCCAACTCATCTAATCTCACGTCTCCGGTGGTGCTCCAACCGTCCGGAAATATGGCGTATATCCGATCTAACGGAGACCTGGTTGTGAGAATAGGCGGCCAATCCACCGTCTTACCATTGAATGCCCTCCCCGATGCCAGATTGCTAACCGACGAGGATGAGCGATTGCTACTCCTTACCGGTGCGACCGGGAGTTATCCTCACGGAGTGCTGGGGGACAGGATCGAAGCGCAGAGTGTGACTATGGTAAGTACGAAGCCGGGGATTCAGGTTGTCTGGACCTCGCCTTTGCCAGATGGGGACGTGGTGGAGGGTATATCGCCCATCTGGACCGATCTGGACGGAGACGGCACTCGGGAAATCCTGATCACGGTTAGCAACTCGCGCGTGGGCGCGCGCCTGGTTGTCCTCAACGATGCGGGAGACCCGGTGGCGTTTGGACCTGCAGTTGGCCGCGGCTCCCGTTGGAGACACCAGTTGGCAGCGGCACCCTTCGGTCCGTCGGGCGAGTTGGAAGTTGCCGATGTGGTTACACCCCACATCGGCGGGACCGTGGAGTTTTACCGTTTGGAAGAAGATAGCTTTCGTGTGGTGGCCAAAGTCCCGGGATTTCGTACGCACGCTATCGGCTCTAGGAACTTGGATATGGCTGTGGCAGGTGACTTTGACGGCGACGGGCGGATTGAACTACTTGTTCCGAGCCAAGGCATGGATGAGATCGGAGGCATCAGACGTACCGAAGAGGGAGCCGAGGTTGCCTGGATTTTGCCGATCGACGGCAAGGTCAGCACCAACTTAGCAGCGGTGTCCTCTGGCTCGGGTGGTTTAACACTTGGAGTAGGGCGGGACGACGGTGTACTTCTTGTCTGGCCGGCGCCTTAACCGGTTGCTGGGGATGTAGACCCTAATTCCATCTTGGGCTTCTCTCCCCAATGCAAAGTCACGGCGCCGAAACCCAGACGGCGGTAAGACACTCCGGTTAATCCCAAGTCTTGGAATCGCCCGGCCAGCGTCCCGGCATCGATGAAGTGATCAACGGATTGAGGCAAATAGGTGTAGGCGGCACGGTCTCGCGCGATCAATCTGCCCAGAATCGGCACCAGGCCCTGAGTGTAGATCCGCATCAGGGTAGACAACCTTCCGGGCCGCATGGGCGTCAATTCCAGCGTGCTGACCCGCCCGCCCGGCCGCACCACCCGCACCATTTCGGACAGGGCTTGGTCCAAGTTTGACATGTTCCGGAGGCTGAAACCGGCGGTGGCGCAGGCAAAGCTGTCGTTGGGAAAGGGCAAGGCGTGGGCATCGCCCAGGACGAAAGTGACCTTGTGCGCCAGGTCCTTTGATCTTCCCTTTTCCCGCGCCAGGGAAACCATTTGGGGCAGCAAGTCAACTCCGACGGCGCCGTCGATGCCGGGGCAACGGGCTAGCGAGAAGGCCAAGTCCCCGGTGCCGGTGGCCACGTCCAGTGCTTTGCCGGTCAGGCCCCCGGTGGTGAGCTGAGCTGTTTTCTCCTTCCAGCGCAGGTGCAGGCCGCCGGTCATCAGGGTGTTCATCAAGTCGTAACGCCCCGATATCCGGGCAAACATCTCCGATACGTAGCGTTGCTTATCTGGGCCCTTCAGCTCCGCCATTCGATCAAGCCAGCGTCATTCGCAATTCCCATCAACAAGCACTCTCCTGGTATTGAAGATCATCTGGCAGGGCTTGGTCCAGGTTCAACGCTACCATAATCCGGCCGACGACGAACCGCACCACGTCTTCTACGGTCTGAGGCTTTAGATAGAAGGCCGGTTCGGGGGGTAAGACCACCACTCCCATTCGAGCCAACTTAAGCATGTTTTCCAGATGGATACTGTGGAGGGGAGACTCCCGGGGAACCAAAACCAGGCGCCGATTCTCTTTAAGACATACGTCGGCGGCTCTCAATAAAAGGTTGCTCGACAGTCCGTTGGCAACCGAGGCGATGCTGTTCATGCTGGCGGGTACCATCACCATGCCGCTGGTGGGATATGTACCGCTGGCAATGGGCGCCCGGAGGTCGTTTATCGGGTAGAAGGTGAACTTGGGATGTTCTTGCCAGATGGCCAGAGTTTCGGTGAACGATACGTCCAGCTCCTCTTGCCAAACCAAACGGCCGGCGTTGGAACAGACCAGGACCGTGGGTGTTTCCCGCCGAAGGAGCTCCTCCACCGTCGCCAGGGCCATCATCGACCCGCTGGCGCCGGAGATCCCCACCACCACCGGGTTCATAGCAACCCCCGGCAAGGTTGTAGCCCGATGTATTGAATGGTGTTTTGCCGTTCGACCGATCCAGACACCCTACACCACCAGAGCCAGGATGGTAAAACCCAGATGCAACATGGACACCCCGCTGTTGTATTTGAAGAAGGGCGCGTTCAGCTTGGATAGATCGTCTGGTTTTAGAAAACCGCTTTCAAAAACCAACAGACTCACCGCGAAAGCCCACCCGATGTAGTAGAAGTAGTTCAGCCCCATCCAGAGCCCAAGGGCCAGCATGGAGACGGCTGAGAGGAAGTGCAGCCCTCTGGTGATGTGAAAAGCATTCTTGAATCCAAACCGGCGGGGGATGGAGTGGATGCCGTATTTGCCGTCGAACTCATAATCGCTACAGGTGTAGAGGATGTCGAATCCGCCCGCCCAGGTTGCCACGGCGAACGCTAGCAGTACCGCCTGAGGTTCCAGGGTCCCGGTCACGGCGACCCAGGCTCCGATGGGAGCGATGGCCAGGGACCAGCCCAGCAGCAGGTTGCAAGTCCAGGTGTGATACTTGGCGTAGGAGTAAAGAACAACGTAAACCGCCGCGACCGGCGCCAAAGCGAACGCCAGAGGGTTTAGCTGCGAGGCGGCGAATAAGAAGACTCCCAAACCCACCGCCGCCATCAGCGCAACTTCCCAAGGCTTGAGCAAACCTTTCGGCAAGTGCCGGTTGGCCGTTCGCGGGTTTATCGCGTCCTCCTTGCGGTGGATATAACGGTTGGCCGACATTGCCAATGTGCGCGCGCCGGCCATGGCCAGGGTGATCCATATAAACGTGCTCAGCCGAGGCCAACCGCCGGCGGCCAGCACCATTCCCATGTAGGCAAAGGGTAAGGCGAATAACGACTCCCAAACCCTTATGGAGGCGAGATAATAAGGAACTCTGGTGAGCGCCCGTGCGGGTAAGGCAGCTACACTCATAACGTGTTCACTGGATGCCGTAGTCTTGCCATTTTCCGTCCACCAAGTCTTTGATCTCCTGAGACATGATGATGTCCGGCGGCCATTCCCTCTGACGACCTTCCTCGGGACCCTTCTGGGTGGCGTCGATTCCAACCTTGCCGCCGAACTTGGGGGTCGACGACGCGACGTCCAAATCGTCCAAAGGACCGCTGGTAATCATGATATCCCGGGAGGGGTCGATGTTGTTGGCCACCCGCCAGGCAAGCTCGGAAGGGTTTTGCACGTCAACGAAATGATCCACGACAATGATGATTTTGGCCAAGCTCATCAGACCCAAACCCCACAGGCCATGCATCACCTTTCTGGCCTGCCCCGGATACTCCTTCTTGATGGAAACCAGCACCAGATTGTGAAATATTCCCTCCGCCGGCATATTGATGTCAACCACTTCCGGCAAGATCAACTTGATCGCCGGGAGGAACAACCGCTCGGTTACCTTTCCCATCCAATAATCCTCCATGGGAGGACGCCCCACGATTATGGCGGGATAGATGGGGTCGCGCCGCCGGGTGATGCACTCCACGTGGAATACCGGATATTCGTCCTCCATGGAGTAGTAGCCGGTGTGATCGCCAAAGGGTCCTTCAGCCCGTTCTTCGCCGGGGACCACGTATCCTTCAAGCACGATTTCCGATTGGGCCGGCACCAGCAGGTCCGAAGTTTGGGCTTTGACCAAGTCTACGCCGTCTTCCCGGATAAATCCGGCCACGGCCATCTCGTCCATATCCGGCGGCAGCGGCGCCGAGCCGGTCCAGATCGTGGCGGGGTCGCCACCCAGCGCCACCGCCACGTCCATCCGGGTTATCCCCTTTTCCTGATTCATCCGGTAATGGCGGGTGCCTACTTTGTGCGTCTGCCAATGCATCCCGGTGGTTTTGCCGTCGAACACTTGCATCCGGTAGGTGCCATAGTTCTGTATCCCGGTCTCTGGGTCCCGGCTGATCACCAAGGGAAGGGTGATGTATCGTCCGCCATCCATGGGCCAGCACTTGATGATGGGAAGCTGGAAAAGGTCAACGTCGCCGTCCTTGAGCACCACTTCCTGGCAGGGAGCCCGACTGACAGTCTTCGGTTGGAACGAGCCTAAATGAACCAATTGGCCCAGCGTCCGCATCTTGTTCAACAACCCCTCGGGGGGGCCGTGGATCAGTCCAAGCAGACCCTGGAACCGGTCCACCAGTTCATCGAGATGCTCCACTCCCAAAGCCCAGGCCATGCGCTTTTCCGAGCCGTACATGTTGATCAGCACTGGGATGTCATAGCCGGTGACGTTTTCAAACAACAGGGCCGGGCCGCCCTGCTTTACCATCCGATCGGCGATCTCGGAGATTTCCAGATCCCAACTCACGGGAGTAGTTATCCGGCGCAGCTCTCCTTTGTTTTCGAGGAAGGTAATGAATTCACGCAGGTCCTTGAATTTCATACGTCCACTATGTCCAGCGGCATGGGAATTGGCCGTCGCAGATAAAAAGCCGTGGCAGCCATTATATAAGTTCTCAAGCCGGTAGGCGCGGATATCAGATAACCGATCAGGGCAATCGCGTTTTAAACTCAGCTAGAGAGATTCCTAAGTGGCCGGGTCAATGGTTAACTTGCTGATGATCGTCATTCCCGCGCAGGCGGTAATCCAGGGGGTCGGCACAAAAGCAAACCTCAGGGAGAGGCCTAAGGTCCTGGGTTCCGGCTTTCGCCGGAACGACGAACGGGGTGCCCCTTTCAAGACCTGCTTTATCGCCATACAAAAGAATAAGACGCGATTGCCCTGGATAACCGATTCCGCTGGGAACGAATAAAGAAAGGATAGGGGCGGTACCAGCAGTCAATAATGCCGGAGCGGGTAACGCCGGGTCTGGGCGAGGCTGCAAAACGACGAGTTGGATGGACTCCAACAACTCTTGGACAGTCTGGAAGAGGTTAGCTTACGCTGGAAACCTCACGAACCGGAAGACTCGGTGCTCATTTTACTGAAGCAGTCACTGCAGTAAACGGGGCGATCGCCCGTCGGCCGGAATGGGACCATGGCATCGTTACCGCACTCGGCGCAGGTTATCGCATACATCTCTCGAGGTGTCTCCTGGTACATGGCGCCGCCCCTTTGCTCGGTCCGACGGACCGCGCGGCAACTCCGGCACCGCTTTGGCTCGTTGGTAAAACCTCGTGAGTTGAAGAACTCCTGCTCACCAGCGGTAAATATGAATTCCGCACCGCATTCCACACACACTAAGGTTTTGTCCGACAGCGCCACTGGTTTCCCTCCTTATCGTCAACGCCTCACTATGAGATTGCTTAGGCACTTCAAGTAAAAGCCCTCTAAAATACAGCCGAATACCGCCTTCGATAGCTTGGGCTTCGTCCCGGCAAACATTATACTGACTGTTTGCTGGATTTCAACCTTTTACCTCGATTCGTTCCGAATAACTACTCCACCTTACCTATAATGAATGACGGGTTACTGTGGTTTGTCCCATATATTTTGCGCGAGTAGGATAAACCACTACATCTGCTACTGGGATACTGTCTATTTGATCAGGTATATCGGCTGTTAGCATCGTGAGATAGATCTGATCAAGGTTCGGGAAACCTAGTTACTTCTCTGGGGAAGATGATATGCTGTTGATTCATCGTAGAATCTGCTACGCGAACGCCGTCGCGGCTTAGTTCGGCGGCTGGATGGAAAAACTGAACAGACTGATCCACCACGCCGAGGGAGAGTTGTGGGACGTTCGGTAGCGACGGCTGCGCCTCTTCGGGCCATTAAGCCAGGCGGATTCCGGTCTCGCCGGTCAATCGGCAGGGGGAGGCGGCATTTCTTCCTGCACCAGGAAGCACGAAGACGCCTTGAACACCGCCCATATATTTTGGCCGGGTCTTATGCCCATCTCGGACATGGCCGCTCCGGTGACCTGTGCCTTTAGAGGGACCCCACAATCGAGAGTGACCTCATACCCCGGGGGCCGAGGGTCCACGGTGGTTACTGTGCCCGGAAGGCGGTTCCGGGCCGACGTTCCCCTTGGCTCTTCACTTGCCAGGATGATGTCGGAAGAACGTATCCCAACCGTGATGTTTTCTCTTTGCCGCGGCCCATCGCTTTGATCGGATGGGGCGGCGTCCAATGGAACTTCAAGTTTTACACCGCCCCCGGTGCAGATCATCGTGCCGTCCCGCGGGTTGCGGCTCTCTACCGTCATCATCAACAGGTTTTCCACCCCAGCTAATCTGGCGACTCGACCGCGGCCGGGTTGCCCCAACACCTGGAGGGGCTCGCCCTGGTCCACGATCCTTCCGTCGTCGATAACCTGGACGGAATCGCCAAGGGCCAGGGCCTCTTCCCGGTCGTGGGTTACCAGCAACACTGGGATGGGCGACTCAACGAGCATGGCGCGGAGCTCCCGCCGTAATTCTCGGCGTAACTCGTTGTCCAGGGAAGCGAAAGGCTCATCCAACAACAGGAGTTGGGGGGTAGTGGCCAAGGCCCGGGCCAGTGCGACGCGCTGCTGCTGTCCACCGGATAGCTGCCAGGTATAGCGGTCTTCCAAGCCTTCCAATCGCAACATTTTCGCCAATCGTTCGACTTTCCCACGTGCGTCCGGTTGCCGGCGGTCAGGCAACCCATAAGCGATGTTTCCCGCCACGTTCAAATGGGGAAACAGGTGATATTGCTGGGTGAGGTAGCCAACCTGTCTCCGGTGTACCGGAACCGATATGTGGACGGCGCTGTCGTACACCACCCGCCCACCCAACTCCACCCGGCCTTCCTCCGGCCGAACCAATCCGGCTATGGCCCTCAGGGTGGTGGTTTTACCCGCGCCGGACGGGCCGAAAAGAACCAGCACCTCCCCTTCTTCGATATGCCAATCGGCCTCCAAAGAGAATCCACCAACCCGGCATTTCAGCCAGCCTTTGCTTACGGGCATGGTGTTTCCCAGAGGGATCGAGTGGAAATCCCCCTAAGTCCCCCTTTCGTAAAGGGGGACTTGTTTTGGAAGTTGGCCGATACGGCTTCAGAGGTCATAGGCGATTTTGCCATTTGGGGCGGGTAGCCAGTCCTAGACCGATGAGAATCGTTACCGACCCGGCTAGCAACAGTACCGACAGGGCTAGGGCGGAATCCAGACTGGACTCCATCGCGGTCATGATAGCCAGGGGCATTGTTTGGGTTTTCCCCATGAGATTACCGGCAAACATGATGGTAGCGCCGAACTCGGATAGAGACCGCGCCCAAGCCAGGGCGAAGCCGGTCAGAAGGGAAGGGGCAGCCAAGGGCACGGTTAGCCTCCAGAACGTTCCCCAGGGCGATATCCCCAAGGTTTGAGAGATGTCCTCGTAATCGCGGGCCACCGATTGAAACCCCAATTTGGCCGACCGTATATAGAATGGGGCGGCCACGAATATCTGCGCGAAGACCACCGCCCCGGTGGTAAAGGGCAGACCGATGCCCAATGTCTCTAAAACGGGCCCCAACACACCCTGACGTCCGAAAGCCATCAGCATCGCCACGCCGGCCACTACCGGCGGCAAAACGATGGGAAGTTCGATGAGACTGTCCACTATCCTAAGTATCCAGGAGGTGTTGCGGGCCAGCAGATAGGCGAACGGCGTCCCCACCAGTAAAATGATACCCATGGAGATGCTGCTGGTGATCAGGGATAATCGTAATGCGGTCAAAGCCAGGTCGCCAACCAGACCAGTCAGGAAGTTTCCGTGCTGGGCCGCCCGGATCAGTAACGCCAGAACAGGCAAGCCGATGAACAACAAGTAAATGACCGTGGCGGCAGGGCCAAAAATCCCGGCCACCGGCAATCCGGGTATTCCCCTCAATCTAGCCAAGCTTGCTCCCATCATCGCTGGTTCGGACCGGATGGGATCTCGATCGGCGCTGGACGCTTGAAACCGTAGCTTTTCAAAATTGCCTGGGCTCGCTCGCCTAGCAGGAACCGGGCAAATTCCTTTGCCAGTCCGGGGTTAGCCGCGTCGCGTAGAACGGCGATGGGGTATTCGGCCACGATGTTTGAACCCTGGGGTATGGACACCACCTGGACTTTACCCGCCGCATATTCCGTCGCGGCGTCGGTGCGGTAGGCGATACCAGCGTCTACCTCTCCCAAGGCGACTTTCTGGAGGACGCCTCGTACGTTGGGTTCAAGAGTGACTACATTGTCCATAACCCGCGAGGCATATCCGGGTTCCAACGCTGGGTATTGGGCCTCCAGGTTTCTCAGCAAGGCAAGGGCGTACCGGCCTGCCGGAACTTCCGGCAAGGCAAGGGCCAGCTTGACGCCATTACCCGCCAAGTCTTCCAATCTTTGTATCTTGACCGCGCTATTTAGCTCTGCCGTCGTGCCAGGCAATGGCACAATCACCACCAGACTATTACCGGCGAAGGAAGTGGGGTCTCCGGCGATCAACCCGGCCTCCACCGCCAGGTCCATCTGCCGCCGGTCGGCGGACGCGAAGACGTCGGCCCTGGCGCCGAAATCCAACTGGGTGCGGAGCCTTTGAGACCCGGAAAAGTTGAAAGTTATAGATGCGCCCGGGTGCTCTGCTACGAAGGCATCGGCAATCTCAGGGAAAGCGTTGGCTAAAGACGCCGCGGCAAATACCGTCAAATCCCCCGAAGCGTCGCCGGAAGCCGCATCGGTTTGGTAGGCGCATGCTGCCGTGAGCAGCAGCGCCATAATAACGGTCAAGAGACTCACAAAGAACCGGAGGCCCGGCGGGAGATGTAGTCCGGTGCGCCACGGGCCCGGAATCTCTCCTCGCTGAAACGTTCTACCCAGTGGGCCAGGGGTTGCAGACTGTCAGAGAACTGGGGGTCGAATTCCCGCCAATTTCTTGCGTGCTCTTCCGAACGGAAGAGGTTCATCCCGGCTCAACGCCAAGGGCGGGTCTCCGGGGCCCCTCCTACATCAGACCGGGTATAACCGACGATGGTATCCGGGGATGCCGATAGCACCTCACCGTCTCGCATCTCTACTGAGATCGCCTCACCGCAATCCAAACATGGGCAATCGACACGTATAGTCGCTCCGGGAAACAGCCAGCAGACCGCCAGCGATTCGAACCCTCATTGGGCGAACCATTTCTGTTCGCCGCGCACGGTGATCCGGTATTGATTGGGGAGGACGTTGAACGGAGGAAATGACACCAAGTAATCGGTATCCGGATGCAGCCAGGCCGGAATCCCAGTAGCGATAAGATCGTGCAGTGTCTGACGGCCTTCTTCCAAGGTAAGCCCCAAGTCGGCGGCAAGTTCCGTATAGTGCGGGGCCTGGCCGGTTTCAACCAGCCGCGTCATGATGTTGGAAAATGCTTTGTCCAGCAACGCCAGCTCTGCCATGGGTATCCTCCTTGCGCGTTTATCCAGTTTTCACCAGACTAGTATTGAGCATATTCAGACTAGAACGATGGCAATTGTAAAGTATACTTGCTAATACATCAAGTTAAGTGTACGGTATCCAAATGGCGGCCTTACTTAACCAACTCAAACGAAACCGGCTTGACGCCGGGCTTTCCCAGCAGGCGCTGGCCGGTTTGGCCGGTATCAGCCGTCAGGCGTACTCGGCGTTGGAATCGGGCAGCGCCAACCCGTCGACAGAGGTTGCCCTGCGTCTGGCCCGGTCCTTGAAGACCAGCGTCGACCACCTGTTTTCCTTGCCCGAAGCCGCTCCCCAAGAGATGCTAGCCCAGTTGGTCGGCCCTTCGATCGCAGAAGACCCCGCCTCAATCGACAAGCCAGCCACCAGAGTCCAACTGGTGCAGGTAGGTGACAGACTCTTGGCAAGGGCGGTATCGGGGACTGGGAGCACCCGTCGATCCCTGATCCAAGCCGAAGGTGTCGCCGTCGATGAACCCGATGAAAGCAACCGGGTGACGGTCCAACCCTTCGAAGACCATGAAACCCGGTCGCCAACTTTAGGCTTGCTGGGTTGCGACCCTGCCGGACCGCTTCTGGAGCCGGGCTTGAATCGGCACGGCATCAACTTGGTGTGGTGGGAGGAAGGGAGTCACCAGGCCTTGTCCGGATTGGCTCGAGGCGAAGCCCATGTGGCGGGTTGTCATCTTCGGGACGATGAAACCGGCGAGTTCAATATCCCCTGGGTCCTGAAGCTTATCCCCTTTCCCTGCACTATGGTCACTTTCGCGGCCTGGCAGCAAGGGTTCATCGTGGCGCCAGGCAACCCTCATGGAATACGGAGCGTGGAAGACTTGTCCAGGCCGGAAGTTAGGATCATAAACCGTCAGTCTGGGTCGGGCAGCCGTTCCCTCTTGGACCGGTTATTGCTGCGGGGAGGAGTACCGTCGGCCGCCGTCACCGGTTACAACCGGGAAGCCGGCGGCCATATGTCGGTGGCGTCTACCGTCGCTTCGGGACAAGCCGACGCCGGGGTGGGAGTGCAGGCCGCCGCCACCGCGCTGGGTTTGGGTTTTGTGCCTCTGGAGGAAGAACGGTACGACTTGGTGATTCCCAACCACTTCTTGAACAACAGCGGTGTTCAGGTGCTGCTCGATCTGCTTCGTCAACCCGGCCTTCGGCGCCGGGTGGAGACGCTGGGCGGCTATGACGTTTCAGCCATGGGCCTCCCGGTTTCTCACACCTGATCAGGCCACTGGGTAATTCTCCTCATATTCATCGCCCCAGCCATCGATTTTTCTCCTCCACCTCTTCTTATTCACTTGACTCGGCCAGTTCACGGGAGTCTAATGTGGCTTCGGGAAGCGGCTTGAGCAATCAGGCTTATGCACATCTCCATCGCCACTGGGTGGATCGAAGTCCATAATATGCAAACTTCCCAAGAGATGAGACGGCGGAATAACCGCCATTTGAGGAGACATAAGTATGGCTCTAGTTCGATGCATCATGGAAATGGGCATGGGTGTTGACGTACATGGAAGGGACTACACCAACGGCGCGAAACGGGCGGTTTTCGATGCACTGCATCACAGTAGTCTGGGGTTTCAACGGCTGATCGGAAAGACGGCCGACGACATGCAGGTCGAAATCACCATCGGGTCGCCCCAGCCCAGCCAGGTCGACACGGCAGCGGTTGTGGCCACTCTGCCCCACGGCACCGGCAGTTGCAAAGTAGTGCTGGGTGGTTTGGAGATCCCTAACGAGGCGGGGGATGACGCGATGGTCATCACCAATGCCGCAGTGATCGTACTCTTCGACGACGGTAAGTGATTCCCGGACCCGCCGGAAGCCGACGCCTTACACAACATACCAGCCCCATCAATGCTGGGGCTGGTAAGAAGATTTAACCTTTTGGTGGCGGACGAACCCGGGTACACCGGTTAGCCGGGAGCGCCGCACTGACTCCCCAAATACTCAACGGATTCCCCGCTAGACCGTTAATCCGGCTGGTGGCGATGCCCGTTGGAGGGTGGGGTCAGCCTCAGTGTTCGGTCGGCGGCCGGTTGTTTAGGTTCTTGGTCTTGGTGGTTTTTGTTACCGCCCTGATGTTGTTTTGCAGATCGGCGGGGTCAACGCTGTGCACGCTTTCTATGTGACTGCTCATTGTGGCCACCACACCATCGGTGGTATCGCCGGTGGCCATGTAACGGCAAGGGTCACCATTCTCGTCTAAGGCCAGTGACAGCATCCAGTTGCAACGCGCGTACTGCATCGTCATTTGCTAATCCTCCTAGACATTTTCCGCCGGACAGCATCGGTAGAACTCGGCTGTTCCACCCGAACGTTCATCGGAGCGGAGATTTCGCCCCAATTATACACATTCCGGCAAGCCTGACACCAGTCTTTTGGGCCAGATTAAAAAGGACATGGATAGTCCGGCCTTAAAGCGTCTGGTTCGAAGACGACATTACAATTGTCTGGAGGCTAAGTGACAAAGTAAGCTAGCCTCAATCTCCTTCCGTAATTAGAATCGTCTAAACGGATATGATTCAGTCCCATCATTAGAGTAGGCAAGCCATGACCCAGGGTTCTTCCGCCAAAAAAGACGACGTGATGGTTCTGGTGGGCACCCGCAAGGGGGCCCTCATCTTGTCCAGCGACAGATCGCGAAAAAACTGGCAAGTGTCCGGCCCCCACAGTTCGGGGAGTGAGGTATTTCACTTGACCTACGACCATCGGGAAGGTGGGACAGTGTTCGCGGCGGTCAACCAGATGATATGGGGACCGACGGTCCAACGCAGCCACGACCTGGGGACAACTTGGTTATCTCCCCAAGAGCCGCCCCGATTCACCAGCGGCGCCGCCGAAACCATAGACCAAGTTTGGCACCTGAAACCGGGAAGAGATGGGAAACCTGGGATTGTATATCTGGGAGTTGCCCCGGCCGGCTTGTTCAAAAGCGATGATTACGGGTCGACCTGGCAAGAAGTTGCAAGCCTGTCTAAACATCCATCCCGGGACCAATGGCAGCCTGGATTGGGGGGCCTGTGCCTTCACAGCATCGTCTTGGACCCCTCGGACGCCGGCCGGATGTGGGTTGGGATCTCGGCGGTAGGAGTATTCGGCACCACCGACTCCCGGGAGTCTTGGGAAACCGTGAATCAGGATGTGCGGGCCGACTTTCTACCCGACCGGTTTCCCGATTTTGGCCAATGCCCTCACAAAGTTTTGACCCATCCATCCAAACCTGGTTTGCTTTATCAGCAAAACCACTGCGGAGTATATAGAAGCGATTCGGCTGGCGAAGAGTGGCAAGACATTACCGAGGGTTTGCCCTCCAGATTCGGGTTCGTTCTGGGACTCCACTCCAAAGACCCGGACACCTTATTCGTGCTCCCAGAAGACGACGTGTTGGGGGAAGATGTAGGCGGCGGTAAGCGCTACGTGACAGATGCTAAGTTCCGCGTATACCGCAGCCGGAATGGGGGCCGGGACTGGGAGCCGTTAACACGGGGACTGCTCCAAGAAAACGCCTACCTGCATGTCCTTCGAGAAGGAATGGCCACCGATAGCCTGGACGATTGCGGCGTCTACATTGGCACCACGACGGGACAACTCTTCTACAGCCAGGACAACGGAGACAATTGGGAACTGCTAATGGAGCATCTACCGCCAATCCTATCCGTTGAATGTGGTTCAGTGGCTTAGACGTGGTCTAGTTGGCCGGGACGCACCCCATCCGTAATTCCAGCGAAGGCTGGAATCCAGGAGACTTTTGGGTACAGACGCAATGCCTCAAGATGATCTACGGGTTTGGATTCGGGCATTCGCCGAAAAAACAAGACAGGGACAAGACTGATTATCTCTCGCCCTTGGAGGCGCCCCAACCTCCGCCGCCCTGGGTGCGGATGCTCAATACGTCGCCCCGCTAAATATCCCCTGTCAAGGTGAAAGACTAGGATAGGGGTGGTGGTCGTACATCTAAGTCAATTCGAACAAATATTAAAGCCCGGCCAGCAGATCGACGCTTATGTTCGCGTTTTCAGGGAAGGCCAAGGTGAAATACTCGGTGCTCATTATTTCCCGCATCATTTCTTCGGGCATCTTGGCGAATGCGCCGTCCATCCTCATTTGGGTTCGATGGCGATTCAGCGACTCTCGCTTGATGTCCACATAGGCGCTGACGTCAAGGGTCGTCGTCACCGCTTCGTCGGGGGAACCTATGCTATCCACCATCTGACTGGCGAAGGGAGGCTCTAGCCCCAAGTCCGTCATCTGTTGCCACATCCGGCGGAAGTTGCTACGGGGAAAGCAAACGTAATACAGCCGCTGGGGACCCCAGGGGCGGTCTCCGCTACCCGGCTCTCCCGCGGTCAGCGCGTCCACGGCCAGGGGGAAAGCCCGGGTGGTAAACTCATAGACCATTTTATGGTCGGGGTGCCCGTAACCTCCGGTTGGATCGTGGGTCAGGACGAGGTCGGCCTGGACTTCAACCATGATTTCGGCCAACCTTTCTGCAACCGTGTCCGGTTG
Source organism: Dehalococcoidia bacterium (assembly GCA_022450395.1). Classification (GTDB taxonomy): domain Bacteria; phylum Chloroflexota; class Dehalococcoidia; order Lucifugimonadales; family UBA3495; genus UBA11650. The sequence goes on from JAKUQE010000045.1 coordinate 18,643, forward strand.
AGCTTGGAATAGACAGTCGGGATGATCATTGTCCGCCGTGCCATCCATTCCAGAATCCCGGTAACCCAGAAAACGAACGTCCTGTATACCGGTAACGGCCATGGCCTCCCATAATTCCTCCTGTCGCACCTGGGGCAGGTTCTCAGGAGTGGCCAGAGCCGGGTCGCTTATCTCACCGACATCACCGTTGGTGGCGCAAACTATGGTTACCCGGGCACCCCGGTCTACCAGCATAGCTAGGGTGCCGCCGGATCCGAACCCTTCATCGTCGGGATGAGCAAACGACCCAAGGACGGATAGGCCGGATAGGTCGCTGGAGTTGCCAAGCATCAATGGAGTCTCCTCATTTTTATCCGCAAGATTCGCTATGCTGGATGGTTAGGTTGCCACGAAACCAGGGCCGGGCGCAGGGGCTGGGAGTCGCGGATACGCAAAACGCCTTCTTCTTCCGTTAATAAACCGGGCAGCATTTGTTCCAACCGATGTGCCTGGGCGCTACCCGCCGCCACATAGAGCCGCCGGCTTAATTGGCCTATGGCATCTTCCAGATCATCGAACCCCCTGGGCGACTGAGGCGGCATTAAGTCCACTTGATGGTTTATCCCCAGTTCTTCCAGCACTTCCTTGAGTTCGGGCAGGCTGGGCAGTGGCAAGCGTTCCTTGCCGTGGACCTCCTGCCAAATGCCGTAGATCTGGCTCTGGGGAGGAGCATTGTAGACCACCAATAACACACTTTTCTTGGCGTGGGCGTCCAGCTTCTTTAAGAAGCCCCCGATGTCCCGGATGGTGTAAATAACGTGGGCGCACAGAACGATATCGGCCGGGTCGACCCATGCATCTTGCCACTCTTCTTGCACCACGGAAACGTTCTCGATGCCGGATTCCTGAGCCTGTTGAGTCAGCACATCGGCCATGCTTTCGGAGGGCTCCACGGCGACCAAGCTTTGGCATCTGAGCGCGATCGGTAACGCCAGACGGCCCCCGCCGGCGCCCACGTCCAGCACGGTTTGATCTGGGCTGACGTACTCCAATAAAAGATCAACCAGATCGTCTCCGGTACGCCGAGGGTCTGCCCGGAAGTTGGCAGCGTAGGGCCGCCAGTGGTCGGTAGGCGGAGGAACGGCGCCGCGCATCTCATCCGACTGGGCGTGCTCCACCTCAATCATCTGCCGCCAACGTTCGGTGGCTAGCATTTCAGGCCGCTCCTATGCAACGATTCGTCAATTTGGGCGGGTGTTCCGAAGTTCATGACGCCCATTCCAGCAACAAGTTGACGTAGGCATCCACCTCGCCGGCCCAACCCGGTGGCATGACCAGCGTCGTATCCACCTGCAGGACGATGGCCGGACCCGAAATTCGATATCCGGTCCCCATTTTGTCCCGGTCGTACAGGCGGGCGGCGTTTGCGCCACCGGCGAAGACGACTTGCGCCTCTGCCATCAATGCGGCCGTGGAATCAGGGGCCGAAGCCTGCTCTGTGGCTACCTTGGGTTTCTCCAACTCTAGCCCAATGTAGTGCGTCAGCCTGCCGCCCGTCGTTCCGGCCCTTCGGCGAAAGGGGAATCCAGGGAATTGTCCGCTTTAGCCGCCTCTAGCCGCACGCCTTAGCCGGTGTGACCATTAAATCTCCCCATAGATCGATGCCGATTCGGCAAGATATGACTGGTAAGTCAGATCGTTAAAGCAAACGAAATCGACATGCTCTACCGAAAGGTCACCTTTGAGAAATTCCGCCACTTCTTTGGTGGCGATCCGTGACGCCAGGTCCACGGGAAACCGGTAGACCCCGGTGCTGATCGCGGGAAAAGCAATGGTCCGGATCCCGTATTCACTGGCCAACGCCAGGCAATTTCGGTAGCACCTGCCCAGCATTTCCTCTTCACGAGAACCGCCGCCGTTCCAAACCGGCCCAACGGTGTGAATCACCCAGCTTGCGGTTAGGTTGTACCCCTTGGTAATCTTTGCTTCTCCGGTGCGGCAGCCGCCCAGACCCCGGCACTCTTCCAACAACTCCGGTCCCGCGGCCCGATGGATCGCGCCGTCGACACCCCCGCCGCCCAGGAGGGAAGGGTTTGCGGCGTTAACGATGGCATCAACTCTCAGTTGGGTGATATCGCCCTGGGTGACTGATATCCGGCCGGTCACGATAATCAGTAACCGGGGTTACGGGTCGATAAGGGCGATGCGAAGCCGCTTGTTGATGCGCCCTTTGCTTTCGTGGCCGACCACCTTGATGCCGCCCACTTCCCGAGTGTTGGCGACGTGGGTGCCACCGTCCGCTTGCATGTCCAATCCTTGAATGTCTATGGTGCGAACTTCCTCTATGTTTGCCGGAAGGAGATTGATCTTGGTGCGGATCAGGTCGGGTTGCATCTCGGCTTGCTGGCGGGTCAGACGATTCACCAACACATCACGGGCCGCCGCGACTTCCGCGTTGATCCGCTCGGCAATCTCTTCGGCGAACTCGGCGCTCATGGATTCCAGTTCGAAATCCATCCTAGCCTCGCCGGGCCGCATGTCCCCTCCGGTAACCTTTGCCCCGTAATCCCGCCAGATCACGCCGCATAGAATGTGCAAAGCGGTGTGGGTTCGCATCAGAGAAAACCGCCGCTCCCAGTCGATACGCCCAGTGACAACGGTCCCTGGCGAAGGCACCGGCCCTTCTATAGTATGAACGATATCGTCGGCCAACCTACCGACTTTTGTAACCAGCCGCTCTTGATCTTCAACGATCAGCGCACCGGTGTCATGGGGCTGGCCGCCCCCTCCTATGTAGAATCCGGTGCGGTCCAGGATGACTCCATCTTCGGTCACACCAGTAACCTTGGCATCGAACTCCCGTAGATAGCTATCATCATGGAACAGAAAGTCCGTCATATTAGACCCCGTCTCCGGTACATGCCGGAGAGAAAGCAGCGCTGGAGTCGGTGGCTGAGCCCGGGTAGATGGTCTTTGCCGGAGGCTATTATAGCAAACGCAGGAGTGGAAATTAGGCCGAACCCGAATGACGCCATCAACACGTCCCAGATACGGTGAACGATATAGCTTTACATAAGTTGTTTTTGTCGCCTTGGGGTGCCATAATATCCGTTACCGTTCAGGCGAGCCTGTCCGGGCCGGATAGGCCAAGTTGGCCCATATGCGAAATCTACCCCTGTTGATACCAGAATTGTACCAATCATCATCTTCATGTCAGGTGATCCGACTATGAAATTATCTTGCTTGCAGGAAAACCTGAGCCGGGGACTGGGTATCGTCGGCCGGGCGGTAGCTAGCCGGTCCACCTTGCCCATTACCCAGAACGTGCTGATCAGCACGGACCAGTCCATGCTAAAGCTGTCGGCGACGAACCTGGAGATTGCCATGACTACCTGGGTCGGGGCGATGGTTGAGGAAGAAGGAACCATTACTGTTCCGGCCAGGCTGCTCACCGAATTCGTCAACTCCTTACCCAGCGAACGGATCGACATTGAATTGGAGCAGGCATCAGGTGTTTTAAAGCTTTCCTGCGGGCAAAATAAGGCCAACATTCACGGCGCCGATCCCAGCGAATTCCCTCCCATTCCCACGGTGGAAGACGGAATCGTGGCTAGCATCGACCCTGCCGTATTTAGGTCGGCCATCAACCGTGTGGCCTTTGCAGCGGCCACTGAGGAGTCCCGTCCAGTTTTAACTGGGGTTGAGCTCAAGTTGGGAGGGGACAAGTTCAGTTTGGCCGCCGCCGACGGGTTCCGCTTGGCGGTGCAGCACGGCGCTTTGAACGCACCGATAGATACCGAGATGAAGGTTATCGTTCCGGCCCGCACGTTGAACGAGATTGGCAGGTTGCTGAACGATCAAGAGGAACCGGTCGAGATCGTGATGTCTCCGGCCAAGGGACAGGTCCTGTTCCGGATTACTGGCAGCCAGACGATTGAGACGGTTTCCCAATTGCTGCAAGGCTCCTTCCCCAACTACGAGCAACTTATTCCCCAATCCTACGAAACTCGCGCTATCTTCGACCTGCCGGCGTTGCTGCGGGCGGCGCGCACGGCGGCCATTTTCGCCCGGGACGGCAGCAACATTATCCGGCTTCATGTGGTGCCCGGCGAGAACGGCGATTCCCCAGGCAAGGTGATTATCTCCGCCAAGTCGGAAGAGGTTGGAGACAACGAGGACGAAGTGGTGGCCGATTCCATCGAAGGTGGAGAGGGCAAGATCGCCTTCAACAGCCGGTATTTGCTAGACGTGTTGCAGGTGCTGGAGCGAGGTAAAGTTGCCCTAGAAACGACCACATCGTCCAGCCCCGGAGTCTTCAAACCCACCGACTCCGAAGACTACATCCACGTTGTCATGCCGATGTTTGTTCAATGGTAGTTATATCTGACGGAACAATTCCTTTGACTACGACCTGATCATGGGTAGCCACGGCGCTCACATTTAACACTGCAAAGGCAGACCGCTTTCCGTCGTGGTCCAGACTAGTCAGATTTTTCTTAATGTTCTTGCAATAGGATTCAATTTCCCGCTCCGCAGTTTCCACCTCAATCTTCTGAGCTTGTACTTCCGTTAGCTCCTGCAACTCGTCTTGATACCGCTCTCTCAATAATTTGATCGGGCCGCTTTGGACCCGGATATTTTCATCATCAATCTCGCCGTACATGTAGAGTTTGACCAGGCGTGCCTCAAGGTCCTGACAACGCTTTATCTCGGCTTTCAACCGGATGAATTCAGCCGATAAATCCCCTTTTGAGCCTTCGGATTGCTTGCGAAGTTCCTTAAGAATGATCTCAGGATGGTCGAGTACTTGATTTACTTTGTCCCATACGATTGATTCCACGGCCTCAGCGCGGATGTATCTGGCGTTGCAAGACGCTGGTCTTACTGTTGTCGGAGTAGTGGCTCGGCACCGGTAATACCGGTATCGCTTATTGAGCTGTGCACCGACCACATGACCGCCGCATAGCCCGCAAGTAATGAATCCGGTCAGCAGATAGGGCGTCTTGGAAACGGTTTGCTGGGGCTTTGGCCGCATCAGCTGCCCTTGAACTAAATGAAAGGCTTTGGCGTCGATGATGGCAGGAGTGAAATCCTCTATCTTGATCCACTGTTCTCTAGGCACTTGATCCAACACACGGCGACCGCCGCGCAGTTTTTGGGTTTTCGTTCGACCATAGTAATCTACGCCGATGTAGGCTTCGTTCGTTAGAATCCGTTTCACCGTGAGGGGATGCCATTTGTTGCCCCCTTTGGTAGGGATATCGTTGGCGTTAAGCCTGGTTGCTATCTTGTATAGACTTGCGCCTTCCAACGCCCATCCGAAGATGCGACGTACCACTTCGGATTCAAATTCGGATACAGTTCGGCGCTTGGTTTCTTTTTGATAGGTGTACCCGTAGAGTCCTTTGCCAGTGCCGATGGGCATGCGGCCTTGCCGGGCCGTAGCCACCTTTCCTCGATTGGTTCTCTCCCTGATTTGTGCCCGTTCTTTCTCACCAACGTATCCTAAGATGTACCGGACGAGCTTGTCTTCGGGCGCATCGCCTGAAGGTCCTTGGACGAAGATCAGTTGGACCCCCACTGAAGAAAATTCTTCAGTCAATGTCATCAGGTCGAAGGGATTGCGGCAGAGTCGGTCCGGCGAGTACACGTAGATCTTGGTGATCTTGCCTTCGCGGACAAGCCTTCGTAGGTCTGTCAACAACCATCGGTCGGTGTCTGCGGCCGATGCCTGCTCGCGAAATACAAATTCCTGCATGACCGGTTGGCCGTCTAGCTCCGCGATGTGCTGACAGGCAGCCGCTTGGGTTTCTAAAGAAGTCCCACCCTCTTGCTGCGCTGTGCTCACTCTGGTGTAGATGGCGGGTTTAGCGACAAAATCGTCCATGTTAGTCCTCTCTAGCTACAGAAGATGGAAGATCCCTACCACGCGGCCGAGCAACTCAATACTTGGGTCGCCGAGTTTAAGCCCAATTTGCCCAGCTTCACTCGACGCGACGATCACCTCGCCATCGTTATCAATATCCAGTTTACGAATCGTCACACAATCGTAGGCCTTGATGGCGAATAATTTACCGATCGCCAAGTTCGCATCTGGGTCGATAAATACGCGGTCGCCACCCTTGATTCCCTCCGCTTCTAGGCCAGAACCCGCCACCTGCATCTCGAAAACACCAGGGGCGCTAGCCTGCAAAGAGGCCGTAAGACCGATCGGCTCACCTTCACAGGATTCGGAACCAGCATCAACGAAGCCATTCACCGCGATACCAACCTGGGAATCGACCATTATGAGGTTGTCTTCTTCAAGTAAATTGTCAAGAGTTAGAGCAAAGAGGTTAGCGAACTTCTGGAGGAAATCACTATCTAACTCAGCTGTGCCGTTTTCATATCTAGCTAAGTCTGACTGGGTCACCTCTAGTGCGTAGTGGGTGTGAAATTGC
>JAKUQE010000046.1 GCA_022450395.1 Dehalococcoidia bacterium
AGTTGCGCGGGGAACGCGGACCTAACCCCCGGCTAAGGGCGCGGGCCCGGTGTCAAACCCGGCGATCAAGTACAGTAGGGTGAAGATTATGATCCACACTATGTCTACAAAGTGCCAATACAGCCCCAGAATTTCCACGTCTAGGCTGCTGGCCGGGCCCAGGCGGCCTTTCATCGCCACCACGAACATTCCCAATAACCAGATGATTCCGATGGTTACGTGAGCCCCGTGGAACCCGGTTAGGGTGAAGAAGGTGGCTCCGAATAGGTTGGCGCCAAGAGTCAGGCCTTCGTTCTTGAACGAGTTGAACTCAAAGATCTGGAATCCGATGAATATCGCCCCCAAGAACGCGGTGGCCAGCAGCCAGATGCGAATCCATTTTTGGTCGTTCCGGTTGGTGGCGGCCAAAGCCTGAACCATGGCAAAGCTACTGCACAATAGTACGAAGGTGCTGATCGTGGTTATGGGAACACTGATTATGTCGTTGGGATAAGGGCCGTTGAGGCTCTGGCCCCGGTAGACCATGTAGGTAGCGATCAAAGCGGCGAAGAACATGCAGTCCGACCCCAGGAAGATCCACATGAGCATCTTCCGGTGGTTCAGACCGGTCGTCGTCTCTTCAATCGCGTGTTCTGCCGCGTGGGCCAAAACTAGCTCTCCTAATGATGTGACTGAGGCGCCGCGGCCGGTTCGTTGCTCCAGCCGATCGTACCCAGGAAGGCGATTATTCCGCCCACGAAGCTAAGGGCGTAATGGGTTAGTAGCCCCGCGGCGATCAGGGTTATCCCGGCGGCGATGACCACCGGCCAGTAGGACGGGCTGGGCATATGGATAGTAGCCACGTCGACGTGGGCTTCGCCCGCTGTGATGGGGTGGCCTTCAGCTTCAGCGCGCTGTTTGGTCGTCCAGTAGGGGTCCCGCCCTTCCACATGGGGAATCTCCGCGAAGTTATAAACCGGTGGCGGCGAAGAGATGCTCCATTCCAGCGTGGGAGCGTCCCAAGGGTCGTGGCCGGCGGCGCGCCCGTTGCGCAGGGACTGAATCAGGTTGATGACGAAGAGTAGCATCCCAATGAAGAGGACTACATACCCCAAGGAGGACAGCATGTTCAGCCATCCCCAACCGAATTCTTCACCGTAGGTGTAGATTCGCCGGGGCATTCCGTTCAATCCGACGAAGTGCATGGGGAAGAAGGTCAGGTTCATGCCGACGAAAGTGAGCCAGAAGTTCCATTTGCCCATGCCCTCTCCCAGCATGCGGCCGGTCAACTTGGGGAACCAGTAGTAAATACCGGCTAATATCCCGAAGATAGAGCCCCCAAACAGCACGTAGTGAATGTGGGCCACGATGTAATAGGTGTCTTGCTGCTGGAAATCTGATGGCGCTACCGCGTGAGATACGCCGCTTAGACCGCCGATTATGAATAGAGAGATAAAACCGAGGGCGAACAACATGGGGGTTTTTAGATCGACCGATCCTCCCCAAACAGTGGCGATCCAGTTGAATATCTTCACCCCGGTGGGGACAGCGATCAGCATGGTAGTGATGGTAAACACCGTTAGAGCCGTGGGACCCATACCCGTGGTGAACATGTGGTGGCTCCAGACCGCCCAGCTCATGAATCCGATGACGATGCCGGAGAATACCACGACGGGATAGCCAAACAGAGGCTTCCGGGAGAAGGTGGGCAGTATCTCTGAAACCACTCCCATGGGAGGCAAGATTAAAATATAAACTTCCGGATGGCCGAACACCCAAAACAGGTGCTGCCACAATATGGGGTCCCCACCCCCGGCGGTGTCGAAGAAGTGAGTCCCGAAGTTCCGGTCCATCACCAGTTCGACCAATCCCACGGTGATGACCGGGAAGGCCAGCACCAGCAGGATGGAGGTGATTAGGGTCATCCAAATGAAAACGGGCATTCGCATCATGGTCATGCCCGGGCACCGCATGTTGACGATGGTCACCAGGAAGTTCAGGGCGGCAGCCACCGAAGATATTCCCAATATCAGCAAGCCCAAGGCCCAGAAATCCAGGCCGGCATTGGGGCTGTAGGATGTTCCGGTCAGGTTGGCGTAAGAGAACCAACCGGCATTAGGGACTTGACCTACCAGGAAACTGGCGTGCATCAGAAGGGTGCCGAAAAGGAAGACCCAATAGCTGAAGGCGTTCAGCCGTGGAAATGCTACGTCTCGGGCGCCGATGGCCAGGGGCACGACAAAATTGAAGAAACTGGCGCTCAAGGGCATGATTACCATGAACACCATGGCGGTGGCGTGCATGGTGAACAGCCGGTTGAAGGTTTCCGGCCCTACCAAGGTGCTGTCAGGCTGGGCCAGTTGGGCGCGCATGATGCCGGCCTCGGAGCCGGCGATCAGAAGCATAATGAAAGCGGTTACACCGTAGAGCACCCCGATGCGTTTGTGGTCAACGGTGGTGATCCAGCCCCATATTCCGGCGTAACCGGTAGGCCGCGCAAGGACTCCCGTGATCGTTGCCATGGTCCGTCTCCGACGTTTCTGTTACCAGAAATCCCGTAATTGGTCACTTTCCCTTTCCCGGGGAAACGTCTGCTGGAAGCTAAAATTTTCTCTAGGTGTGTATCTCGATTAGTCTACTGTAAGTTCAAAAGGTAAGCAACGACGGCGTCCAAGTCGCTGTCGCTGAGACTTAGTTCTCCGGTCCCGTAGAGGTGGGCAGCCCGGGATTTCATATAGTTGCCCGGCTTCACGTCCTCCGGGTTTCTTATCCAGCGCTTTAGGTTTTCCTTGTTCAGGTCCAACAAGCCCGCCGCGAGACTCTCCCTGGTGCGCAGGTCGGTTAGGTTGGGCGCCGGGACCAACGCGCCGCCGGATAGGAAGGCCTGCTTCCGGCTGGCTTGAGCCTGGGAGTCGTTTTCACCGTCGATGGAATGACACATTGCGCAGTTGCCGAACACCCGCTGGCCCTGCTTGGCCTGCTCGGTGTTAGCGGGTGGCGGGCCATAGTTCCGCACCCACGCGTCATAATCCTCCTGGTCTAAGACACGTACCCGGAATTTCATCAAGGCGTGGGCGATGCCGCAGAATTCGGCACATTGCCCATAGAAAGTGGCCGGCAATGAGTCAATCTTGTCGGAATCGGCTTGGAACCACAGGTGGTTAGTCCTGGTGGGAACGACGTCGATTTTTCCCGCCAGCTTGGGGATCCAGAAACTGTGGAGCACATCGTCGCTTTCCAGGGTCAGCCTGACGGCTCGATCCACCGGCACTCTGAGCTCGTTGGCCGTGACGATCCGCTTGCCGCCACCGGCGTCTTCGTACTCGAACTCAAACCACCATTGGTGGCCCGTGACGTTCACGTGCAAAACGTCGGCGGAAGCCGGTGGCTCATCAAATTCGTAGATCGTGATCACCGACCAGATCCCCAGGGCCATGATCAAGATGGTGGGAATAATGGTCCAGGTGATTTCTAGGGTCATGTTACCGTGGGTCTGGTTGGGCAATCCCTGTCCGGGGCGGCGGCGGTAACGGATCGCCGCATAGACCAGCACCCCTTCGACGATGATGAACACCGCCACCATCACCCAGAGCAGGACGTTGAACAGGAGCAACTGTCTCTCGGCTACGGGCCCTACCGGGTCCCAGGTGGACTGCCTGCCTGTGGAACAGGCCAGAAGAAGTAGCAACACCGCGGCGAGAATCGCGAACTTGGCGAAACGCCGGTATTGGTGTCCGCCGCCCCTGATTCGGCTGCTGAACCGGGTGAGTGGTCCGACCTGTGGCTTCAAGCTATCCCTGACCTCAAACACTAGGGTCTGTGCTTTTTTTCACTATCCGATTGGGACATTATCACAGCCTTATTAAGGCTGTCAACGCACCTGAATACAGGTGGATGCCACTATCCTTTTACCGTCAATCGTCATTTATTTGCTGTAAGGAACTGGTTTCATCAGATGCGTACTGTACTATCGACCATCATCGCAACGAAGAGCAGCGCCAAGTAGAGTAGGGAGTACAGGTATAGGGGTTTGGCCCGGCGTTTGGTGCTCTCCCGAAGCAGGCGCCAAGCCAAGGCGACAAAGATTATTCCCAAAGCTGTTGCCGTGCCCAGATAAATCAAACCAACGGCGGAGGTGGCGGCAAAAACTAGGCTAAGCGCCACCAGCACCAGAGAGTACAGGAAGATATGGAGTGCCGTGTGCTCCGAAGTCGAAACCACGGGCAGCATGGGGATGCCCGCCTCCGCATAGTCGTCCCGGATCAGCAACGCCAATGCCCAGAAATGGGGCGGTGTCCAGAAAAATATGATGGTGAACATATACAGGGCCGGCAGGTCCAGGCTGCCGGTGATCGCCACCCACCCAACCATCGGAGGAATCGCTCCCGCGGCCCCTCCGATGACTATATTCTGAGGTGTGGTTCGTTTCAGCCAGAGGGTATAAACGAACACGTAGAATAGGGTCGCGGCCAGGGTAAGAAAGGCGGCTAGCAAGTTGACCCAAGCGCCCAAGATCAAGAACGCCGCGACGTTCAAAACTATGCCGAAGATCAGCGCGTTTCGGGGAGCAATCCGGTTCCCCGGCAAGGGCCGCTGGGCCGTGCGGGACATCTTCTCGTCGATGTCCTGGTCGAGGTAGTGGTTCAAGGCGTTCGCCCCACCGGCCCCCAAGGCTCCGCCCAGGCACACGAGCAAAGCGATGTGCCAAGGTGGAACGGCTTGCGCCGCCAAAAACATACCGCCGATGGCGGTGAACAGAAGCAGGACCACGATGGGGGGCTTCGTCATCGCCAGATAATCGTTGAACGACTGCACCAGACTTTGCAGACGGTTCACTCCGGCGTCCGGTTCCGACCCTGTTAGAGTTGGCCGGTCAAGCATTGGATGCTTCCGGGAGATCTTCACCGGACACGATCAAACTCAAAGTGGCTAGGGCCGCCACGGTTCCCCATATCAAGGTAGCTAACGATAGATGCAAAGCTCTTAATTCCGCTGGGAAATCCATTAATACAGTAGCGGCTCCCACAACTACCTGGGCAGCGAATAAAACCGCGGCGATCAAGGATAGCCACCGTAGCTGGGGAGCCTTGAAATGCTGCTGGTAGGCTACATACAAAGTATATAGGAAAATAAGCCCGATGATCACAGTGACAACTCGATGTGACATGTGGATCAAAGGCAGACCACCGCCGGGTAGCAATTGGAATTGACAGAGCGGCCAGTTTGAGCACGCGCCCGTCGCCCCGGAATTGGTGACTACCGACCCAGAAATGACGATCAGATATATCCCCAGTCCTGAGACCAACGCCAGGATCGGGAAACGCAGGCCGCCGTCCGTATCATGCAGGCTTCGAGGAAGCACTGGGGGACCGAAATAGGCCACCACGGCTACCAGGATGAGGCAAGCCAGCAGCGCCTCACCCAAGGCCAAGTGGGCGGCGACGATCCATCCTGGAAGGCCGGTCAATACCGTTGCTCCACCCAGCAATGCTTGTGCCAACATCAGAATCAGTCCGACCGTGGCCGGGGCCACCAGCCAGCGGTCTCGCCGGTAGGAGATCCAGGTCACGGCGCAGGTAGCTACGATCAAGGGGCCTAACACGGCGGAGGCGACCAATCGGTGGGAATATTCGATGATGGCTGACGTCTCGAGAGGAGGGATCAACCGGCCTTGGCATAGGGGCCAGTCAGGGCAGCCCAATCCAGACTCGGTTACCCGAACCACACCGCCCAGAACAATCAAGGCGAATCCAGCCAAAACGGTGAACAGTGTGAGGCCGCGAAACCGGGAGCCCGTTCTGCCGGTCTCGGACGGCGTATCAGATGCCTGTCCTATTGCCATAAAACAGCCTGGCAATCTAACATAGTTTCATGGCAAGTCGACCGGCCTACGTGAGTTCTTGAATATTTGGACCGTAACGCTGAAGCTAGCGGAGAGCGCCGATCTGTTCGGCCGGGAAGCCGAGGACTAGTTGGAGCCGAGCCGGATATTAAGGGCGGGAATACCCGTGGAACCTCGGCGGCCAGGCGCAAAGTGAGCGTGTGATATAATTCACGATGTTATCATGGATACTGCGATTCGGGTAGAGGGCCTGGTCAAGCGTTACGGTTCCTTCACAGCAGTTGACCAGGTTTCTTTTACTGTGAATCGGGGCGAGATTTTCGGCATTTTAGGGCCGAACGGCGCGGGCAAAACCACGACCCTGGAGATTATCGAAGGCCTCCAAGCGCCTACTCAGGGCCGGGTCACCGTCTTGGACCTGGATATTTCCCGCCACCGCAACGAAGTCAAAGCAAGGATCGGCGTCCAACTTCAGTCTTCAGCCTACTTCGACTACCTTTCCCTCCAAGAGATCCTCTCTCTCCTCGGGACTTTTTATCCCAAACGCATACCGGCTCAAACCCTGCTGGAACAGGTAGGTCTCCTTGACAAGGCCGGCAGCTACGTCAAACATCTCTCTGGCGGCCAAGTGCAACGATTCACCGTGGCCGCCAGCCTGATCAACGACCCGGAATTGATAATCCTGGACGAACCCACCACTGGTCTTGACCCACAAGCCCGCCGTAATATCTGGGCACTCATCCGGGAGATACACCAGCGGGGCGTTACCGTTGTCCTAACCACCCACTACATGGAGGAGGCTGAAGATCTGTGCGATAGGCTTGCCATCATGGACCGGGGCTGCCTGCTGGCGGTGGATACACCCAGGAACCTGATCAACCGTCTAAAAGCCGCTTACACCGTAAAGCTTGCCTTGGACCAGCCGCTGACCGAGGGACAAGTGGCTTCCCTGAACGGCACCGTGGAGTTTGTTCAGGAGTTAGACGGTAACGCTTATCTGCTGCGTCTGAAGAGCGGCCCTTCATCTCTGGGCAAAGTACTGGACGAGATGGTGCGCAGCGACATCAACCTGGAGCGGCTGGAAATAGCCCCCGTCACTCTGGAGGATGTCTTCCTTGAGCTGACTGGCAACGAGTTGCGGGACTAACGATGCTGGCGTTCACATTTGCCAACCTTAAGATGATGGCCCGGAACCGCCAGGCAATTTTCTGGGCATTGTTCTTCCCCTTGTTGCTGGTGGTGGTCTTCGGACTTCTGGATATCAAGGGTGTGGGATCGCCTAACCTGGTTCTGGTGGACCAAGCGGACACGGCCGCCTCAAAGCTGTTGCGAGACGAACTGGCGGCGATCGAGTTTCTGGGTTTGGAAGATGCGCCGATCTCTGAGTCCGCCGCCCGCGGCCGAGTGGCCGATGGTGACCTGGACTACTTGGTGATAATCCCCGCAGGATTCGTCGATTTATCCCCGCAGGATACGCCGATCGTTCCGATCCCGGTAACCTTTTTGTACAACACCAGAGATGCCCAGAGAAACCAGTTGGTGGATGGAGTGGTAAGAAATCTGGTGGCCAAAGTACAACCCGCCAACCTCTCCGCCGAGCAGGCGCTGCCGGTGGTCTCAACAGAGATCTTGGTGCCAGAGGTTTCCTACTTCGATAGTGTCCTCATGGGCCTGATGGCACTGGGTATCATGACTAGCGCGATAATCTCCATCCCGGTCCGGATCAGCACCTATCGAAACCAATCCATATTGAAAAGGTTGCTGGTTACCCCTCTGCCTATCTGGAAATACTTCGCCAGCGAGATTGCCGCCCACTTGGTGCTGGCAATGGTGCAGGCGGCCATCATTCTCTCCGTGGGCGTGTTCGTGTTCGGCGCCAAAATACATGGAAATCCGGCATGGCTCTTTGTCATCGTGCCCCTGGGCAGCCTGGTGTTTCTGAACATCGGGTTCATACTCTCCGCTTGGGCGCGCACCCCGGCGGCGGCATCCGGCATGGGCAACGCGGTTGTTTTGCCCATGATGTTCTTTGCGGGTACATTTTTCTCCACCAACACCTTTCCCTGGATCCTTCCCTACCTGGCCGAGGGGTTGCCCTTGACGCCAATGTTATCGGCCCTGCGACAGGTGGCCATCGACGGCGCGCCTCTGTGGGAGACCTGGCCCCAACTGGCCATCTTAGCGGGATGGGCGGCCGGAACCGCGGTGGTAGCGGCCAAAGTTTTCCGTTTCAGCTAAGGGAGCTTGGTTTCGATGACCGCCGGAATCTCCCCAGTCAAGAAAGGCATAGCCGCCTGTTTGAAAAGTGCACTGGCCCGAGCGGCGTTGGGCGCCACGTTCCTCATGCTATTAGCATGCGGCGCCGGGAATGATACCGGCGCCGCAACCTCCGGACCGGGCGAAGCCAGCGGAGAAGTGGAGGGCTTGGTGGTGGAAGTTACCGGACGCAACATCGTTGAATTGGAAACGCTTGGCATCCGGGCTGAAGACGGGACGGTCTGGACCTTTACTGCCGACGGGCCTCTGGAATTTTCACCATCCCACCTGCGGGAGCACCAGCTATTCGGTGAGACCGTGACGGTGTCTTACGTTCGCCGGGGTGACGTGTTGGTGGCGGTGGAGATCGGTGACTGAAGAGATTCTCCCAACGCCTTTATGCGAAAGGGGGGCTAGGACAGGGTTAGAGAACCTCTTCCAGTGCCTTTTCGATCTCCTCCCCGGTGGTGAACTGCTCGAACTTGGCGCTGATTTTTCCCTCTTTATCCACGACGAATGTCCAGGGCTCGGTGGGCAGGTTCCACTCTTCCACTGCTGGAACGGTTCCGTCGGTGGGGGGGCGGGCTCCCTGGATGAGATGGGGATCTTTGAAAACTTCCACGTGGATGAAGTTGGCTTTGCCGGCGAATCTGTCCTTGACGCCGGAGAGGACCTCTACCTGGGGGCCACAGGTGGCGCTAACGCAGAAGGCTGGTGTGGCGAAGACCACCACCAAAGGTTTTCCCGAGGCCAGAGCCTGGTGCACCGATAGCTTGTAAAGATCGGGGTCCGGCTGTGTTGAACTGGTGATGGTGGCCAGGTCGTCCACTTCGTCTCCGGTTGGAGTTACGCTTTTCGGCGCGGGAGATCCCAAAGACGGGGTGTCGCTTTTCTCCTTCACCTGTAAAGCGCCCTGGGCCATCACCGGCGTCCCATCGGGCCCGGTGGTAGTTACCTCGAGCTGCCAAAAGCCCGGTGTGTCGAACTCCAGGATAGTGGAAAATACGCCCTGGGGCCCGGCGGGCCATTTTCTGAATTCGGCGACTGCCGAAGCCCGCTCCACTCCCGGCGCGTCGCCTGGGGGCAAGTAGAGAGCCCGTACTTGGGCCTGCTGACCCCTGACCGGCATTCCGTTCCGGTCAACGATTCCAAAGACAACCCTGTTTGAGCCCACGGCCAGGTCGGTGGTGATAATGATGGCGCCGTATTCCGGCCCATTAAGGACTGCGGGAGGCGCCGCAGCGGTGGGAACAGTGGTAGCGGTGGGCGCGCCGGAACAGGCCGCGGCCAGCAACAGCAGCAGTCCGCCCAGCATTCCTAGGGGCAATGGCCTAAATAATTTCAGCAAAGGACGTCCTAAATCGTTGTATCTAACCCACCAGACGCAGGTTGCCATATTTGATGCAAAAGACCTGAAGGTGGTTCATCCCGGCCCGCCGATCGCGTTTTTGGGGATACCGGAAACTTACTATCGGACGCAAAGCTGAATCATCGGGTCGATGCTGGGCAGATCTTCCAGAGTGGACACGGTTTGCACCAGTGCATCCAGTTTTTCTCTGGGCCAGTTCATGTCCGCGAACAGTGGGCTGATGCGCGAGATCTCGGTTTCCAGGCCCCATTCCAGTTCGTTACCGCTGTACTCGCCCTCATAGGTGGTTCCATCGACCATGCGGATGGTTATGTGGGGCGCGAACGCGGGGCGATCTTTGTGTCCTAGCACTTCCACCTTTTGTAGCAAGTCCAAGACTTGTTGTTCCTCTGCATCCCCCGGCATGTCCGGATTGATCCTTGCCTTTAAGGGAGGATAGAATCCGTGCACGAATGTGTAAGCGGCGAAATAGTGGGTGCTACCCACGCTGGCGGCGTTCCGCGTGGTGTTGGGGAACTCCGGCGAAGGGTACAGCGTCTCAAGCCAGTTCATGTCGACGGTTATCTGGGCCACGTCCGACGGGGAAAGCTCGTGCCTTGACCGAATCTGGGTCATCAGATCGATGACCGGACAGTTGTAGCCCGCCGTCTGGTATATCTTGGGTGTAACGTGGAGCACCTCCCACCTAGTACCCAAATCTGCCACCACGTTGGAAATTTCCGTTCGGTTGGGACCCTGGAACACGTAGGATAGCTCGCCCCGGTTGTTGCCCGTGAAGGCGTTATAGAACCCGGCGTCGCCCTCAAGGGATTCTTCCGAGCCCCTGAGGTTTTCTTGGGCGAGCAAGGCGGCCATGATGCCGCTGCGGGTGGAGTTGGGCTCGTGGTACATCATCTCCTGCCCCCCTCTGGCGGCCCCCTGGGTGGTGCCTCCGGTAAAGGTGCAGGCCAAGGCCAGCGCCGTCACCAGTTGATCTTCATTAAGGCCCAGGAGCTTTCCGCAAGATACCGCCGCCCCCAATGTCCCGTACACGGGACTGGAACGGAATCCCCGCGCCTGGGTGGAGGGAATAAAGTCTCCGGCGATCCGAGTCTCGACTTCGTAGCCGGCCACCACGGCGGTCAGGAATTCTCTGCCTGATTTGTGTCCCAACTCGGCGGCCGCCAACGCCGAAGGGATCACGCAGGCCCCGGGATGGATCAACATGCGGTAAGAGTCTGCCTGGTTGGTCACGTGCATCAGTTTGCTGTTGGCGAAGGCGGCGCCGCAACGGGTCGCCTTTCCGCCGTCGACCAAGATCGTGGCCCCGTCGGGCTTGCCCTCTTCGGTTTTTGCCAGGTGTATCGCGGCCTGCCCGTGGCTGGTATCCGCGCCGATGATGCCGGTCACCATCGCGTGCAGTATCGAGGCCTTGATCTTATCCACCACGGCGGGTGGCATGGATTCATAACTCAGGGGGGAGAGGAACTGAGCGAATGTGCGGCTGAGCGATACGGGCATCGTTTTCCCTCCGGGAGCGGACCGTGAGATTAATTACTCCTCTAGATAAGGAGAGGGCGGACTATCCGGAACAAAGCGGCGCCCACTGGATGGCAAATCTACGCCCGAGCAAGTCCAGGGAGGATTGTATTAGTTTATATCAAGTCGCGCAAATATTTTCTCAGTACGCGCTTGGTCACCGCCAGCACGATAACGGCGCCGATGATTATGGCGAAAATAGAAGGGTCAAAGACTCTGGCAGACATGCCCAAGACCGTGCCACCGGCAGGAAGATGCTCGGTGTCGGTTATCGCCATCAGGACAATCACTGCCCCTACTGAAGCGGCAAGAGCTGAGTCCCGAAGCGCCTGCACTCCTTCTAAAATGGCGCTTACCGGTGAGGCGAACAAGATCAGCGAAAAGACTGACCCTACGAGCAGTCCGAGTGAATGACCTCCCACCAACGCCCGGGGTGCGTCTAACTTGCTGGTAGGATGAACAAAGATGATAACCACGCTGGCTCCCAGCGCGGCGACCAATGCGGCATCGGAAAAGGAATCGACAAACAGCAGGGCCGCGAACATCCCGATGGTGGCCAGACCACCTTGGACGAAGTAGCGGCGGGGTTGGCGGCGGAATCGGGGGTCGATGATAGCCAAGGAAGACGAAGATCTATGGATGAGGTTCCAGACGCGCCGAGGCAAACTGGACTCCTGGTTGTCTCTAGGCATGTTCCCCAGGGGCGCCTTTGGCGCCCGCTAGGATGTCTTCAGGCTGCCGGCGAAATCCAGCCACACTCGGGCACAGGGCACCGGGAGGATATGCTGGACGAAGCCGGTTACTCCGGGAAATACCACCAGCCGGCCGTTGGGAAACAGATCCGCCGCTCCCCGGAAATCACCCAGGACCTCTTCTCGCAAGCTGGCCGCGGCCAGTATCAGAGTGGGTGTGTTCACGTCTTTGAGCAAAGGCCCAATATCCCCAGACGCGTTCCTCTGGAACCCGGCAACCACGCTGGCCGGCGTGGCCGCCATCTGGGCGGCATACCAACGGATGTATGCCGGGTCTACCATCTGAGGGTCCAGCCGGCGTGTGATGGTGCTCTCCACCCAGGCGGCCACCCCCTCGCGTTCGATCAGATCGGCGCTTTCTCCGTGATGTGGGTCGTTGAAGCTGGTGGGAGAGGTGCAGGCCGTCAGGGACAGCAGGCGTTCCTGGTGCATGGTGGCAAATCGCATGGAGATGGAACCGCCCACTGTTTCTCCGATCAGGTGAACCTGCTCCAGTTCCAACTTGTCCAGAACGCCTAGCAGGTCCTTGGCGAAGTTATCCAGTGTCCAGGGGTAGCCAGCATCGGGTACCGACGATTGGCCCATCCCCTTCATGTCAAACCGGATCACCCGGTAGTGACGGGCCAGGATGGGCACCCAGCCGAACCACATCTTGTGGCTCTTGGCCATCCCGTGGTGCAACACCACCGTCTCCGGCTGGGTCCACGGGTCGGTAAAGTCGTCGACCGTGTAAAAAAGCTCGGCCCCGTCGTCTAACTGGAGCTTCATCGGTACCCCTTACGAATGTTTCGATTACTCCGGTTCGGGTTAGCTGGAGATTCCCTGCTCGGTAAACACCGAACGGGCGATGCGCATGGCGGCCCGGGTCGTGAAGTAGCCGCCGTACAGCATCACCTGGATGAAGACCTCCATGACCTCGGAGGGAGTCATGCCAACCCGGAGGGCCCCCTCGATGCGGCTGCGGATCTGCCGGTCGTAGCGGCCCATGACGGTCATGGCCGCTAGGGCGCACAGGGCCCGGTCCTTGGCGCTCAGGGTGGGCCGGTTGTAGATTGCCCCCCAGTGATACTCGGTGATCAGGCGATCCAGTTGAGACTCTTCCGAGTCGGCGTCGTCGCTTTGATACTCGAACGTATCCCCCATGTGTTCCCGGTGCGTTGCGGCACCCCGCTCGTACAGGCTTTCCACCGATTGGTTGGTGTCATATACAAGGTTGGGAGTGAAATGGATCCCCTGCTCCTCGAAGATCTCCTTGGCGATGCGCATCGCGGTTTCCACGGCGGGGACGCCCACGTAAAAAGTCAGTTGAATAAATACTTCCACGACTTCTGACGGAGTCAGGCCCAGATTCAGGCCTCGCTCGATGTGCCGCTTTAGCAAAGGCAACTGACCCAGGGCCATCAACGCCGATATGGTGCATATCACCCGCCGCGGTGGCTCCAAAGCCGGCCGGGTCCAGATGGACCCGAACAGAGCTTCGTCGATGATCCGCTTCAAGTCCGGCGCCAATTGATCGATCCCCGGCAAAGTAAAGTGACTGGGGTCGCCACCCGCCATCGTGGTGCGCATGGCTAGACCCTTTTCAAACCGTTCGTTCAACGTTGTCAATGTTGGGCCTCCTTGTGTGTCGTAAGAAAGTCGGGGTACCCGGATTCTCGTCTCTCGATTTCTTTCGAGATTATACCCCAGAGCAACGCCGCGGGCAGCTTGAATAGCAGGTTTATGGACACTCAGGCCGTCAGGCTTGGGCCATGATGTCATCGGCGAACCAGGCCATACGGTCGGTGGTCTGGTTCAAATCATCGCTGCGTATGTCGAAGATGATGTGGGTGACGCCGACGTCGGCGTAAGTTTGGATGTCCTGAAGGACCTGCTCAGGTTCACCGGCAAAGCGCCGGCGGCTACCTGAGCCGGCGATGTCCGGATCATACAAGGGGGCTTTCATCGCCACGTCCAGTTCGGCGGGGTCGCGTCCCGCCTCTTCGGCGTAGCGCCGCAGCCTCACGAGATCTTGGGCCAGGTCTTCGGGTTCCATGGGCGCGGCGGGTATGGTCCCCACCGGATGCCAGCCGTTGCCCAACTCGGCGGCCCGGCGTATCGCCCGGCGGCTCTGGCCCCCAACCCAGATTGGCGGATGGGGCTTTTGCACCGGCTTGGGCAGGAAGTTGATATCGGAGAATTGGTAGTATTTGCCGTTGAAAGTGGGGTTATCGGCGGTCCACAGCTCCTTGAAAGCCTGAATGTATTCGTTGGTCACCGCTCCCCGCTCGGCGAAGGGGGGAGCGTTAAGGGCTTGGAATTCCTCCTCCATCCAGCCTACGCCCACCCCCAGGGTCAGACGTCCGTTGGAGAGGACATCGATGGTGGCTAGGATCTTGGCGGCCAACAAAGGGTTGCGATAGGGCACAATCATCACGCTGGGCACCAGACGGATGTGCTGAGTGATCCCGGCCAAAAACGTCAGCAAGGTGAGCTGCTCAAAATACTCGCCCGAAGGCGCTCCCGAGAACACGCCGCCGACGGTGTATGGATACGGCGAATCCACGGACTTGGGCACCAATATGTGGTCGCCAGCAACCATACAATGGAAACCTAGCCGGTCACCCCTCCGGGCGATCTCCGCCAAAGGCTCGGGCTGGGCCGTGGGGCCGCTGCTGGGCAGATAGAAGCCGAACTCCATGCCGAATCTCCGTAAAAGTCAGGGTGGTAGGAGGCCAACTCTGGTAAGTAGCCAAAGGGGACCACCTATTTACTAGCGATGGTCCCCTTTGGCTGTTGGCTGATTTAAGGTATCACGGCGGACGAAAAATTAACACCAAACCGGACAGTCCAGCGTGCCGGCGCCGCCTGTGTGGGTAACTATTGTTGGCTGTCGACAACCTCGAAGTGTTTGACCCAATACTCGCCCCTATATAGATTCTCCACTTCTTGGGCGATCTTCTGTCGGAACTCGCCGGTTTCGTAGCTGCGCATGTCCTCCAAGGTGTCCCAGATGCTCACGGAAACCCCTTCATCAGGGTCTTCGGTGCTCCGTAGAAGTTGGCGCTCGCGTAGGCCTTTGATCGGGCTAGGCGCGTTGACCACATTTTCGTGGTAATGCCGTTCATAATCGGCCCAAGAGCCAGGCCGTAGCTTCCCCCAAACCATCCGGACGAACATCGCAAAATCCTCCTAACCTATATTCGGTTGCCGCTTGCCGGGCAAACTAGCTCACCTAGACACCAACTCCCGTGGCCTCAGCACTCGTACCTCAACGGGCCCACTTTTTTGGACCTTCTCGGCGATACTTTTTCTGATCAGCTTGGCTATCCCCTTGCGGTCATGGGTGTACATGGCCACAATGTCCACTCCCTCCCGCATGGCGAAGCTTGCGATACCCTCGGCCACCGAATCCGCTACAACCACCTCACACCGCCAGCGGCCCATCGTCTCGACAAGATAGCTTCGGGCGCACAGAAGGTATCCCATGGTCTTGTTGCGGCGGACCTGCTCCCGTGATTGAATCGAGCCGGGGTCGTTGTTCGATTCCCGCGATTTACACCGGGGGATAACGTGTAATAGGATGCCTTCGCCTTCCGGGTTGAGGAGTTCTTGGGCCATGGGAAGCACGTCCTCGGCCTCCGACGACTTGTCCAAGGGGACCAGAATCTTGTTGTACAGAGCCCCTCGCCAATTTGGCGGATCCCGCTTCAACGCAATTTCGTGACTTATGGAGATAAGTCCCTTGGTTTTCACGGAACACCTCCCAGCGCCATACCAGACTTAAATGCCCAAAAATTTGATCAAGGACTGCACTGTTATCGTAATTTTTAATATATATTATCGTTTCATGGCTTTACACTGCTGTCAATAGGTTACGGCGTTGAGAAAGATTTCACAAACTGTTCCATCTTGGAAATGTTGTTAAGGCGCCGAATAATTGAAAGATAAACAGTATTTGTGCAGTATTACGGCATTTGGTTCGCATCAGTATTAGATCCGCACATAATTCTTGACACTATTTCTGGCTCACGGTAGACTTTGGCCTGCCATTGGCGATGGAGGTACCAGGTGTCCACTCCCAGCCCAGCCCTTACCGAAGAGATGCGGCAACAAGCCATCGGACTTGAAAGCTCTCCCTTCACCACGGATGTAGAGAAGGGGGCGATCATCAGGTTCGCCCAGGCGATTGGGGACGAGAACCCGATATTCAATGACGAAGCTGAGGCCCGCAAGAGCAAATACGGAGGCCTGGTTGCCCCGCCGACCTTTCTACGGTCGATGGGCTCATATAGGGTAGCTCTGCCGTTTGAATTGCCCTTCGACAGAATGCTGGACGGGGGTAGCGAGTGGCGTTATTTCTACCCGGTCCGGCCTGGCGACCGGATCACCGTCGTGGCCCGGATCGAAAATATCAACGAACGCACCGGCCGGTTGGGCGTGATGATTATCACCACCACCGTCACCACTTACACGAATCAACTCGATCAGGTGGTGGCTACCCAGACATCGAACGGAATTCGCTACTGAGGGTTTGAACATGGCAGACCAGATCTACTGGGAAGATGTTTCCGAGGGGATGGACATGGCGCCCCTGGTCAAAAATCCCACGACTCAACAACTGGTGAAGTATGCCGGCGCGTCCGGAGACTATTACCAGATCCATTACGACAAGGACTTTGCCAAAGGCAACGGGCTGGACGACGTGATTCTTCACGGCGCCTTGAAGAACGCTTACCTTGGGCAATACATGACCGATTGGATGGGACCGTTGGGCACCTTGGCGATGCTGTCATGCCAATATCGCGGTATGGACTCCCCCGGTCAGCCCATAACCGCCAGAGGTTCCGTAACCCGCAAATACCAGGAGGACGGCCGGAATCTGGTGGACTGCGAGATATGGCTGGAGAACACCGAGGGTCAAAAGACGACGCCTGGGGCGGCCACCGTGGAGTTGCCTTCCCGGCAAGGGCTTGGCTGAAGCGCGTCTTGATGCGCCGCTCAGTTTCGGCGGGCCTGCGAGCCGGCGATACTTTCACCGGCAGAGCACCAACGCAGTCACTGGAAGCCATTTAAAAACTGTAGGACCCGATCCTTCGACAGGCTCAGGACGAACGGGCAAAAGTGGACTCTCAACGTTCGTGGTGACCCCGATGTGATTGGGGCGAACCATTTATCTTAGACAGCTACTGGGCTGTTTAGGCAAACGATTTCTAAGTAGAGGCCAAGGAGGCCGTTATGGTAGACATGCTCAAAGACAAGGTGGCCATCGTGACCGGCGCCGGCCGGGGTATCGGCCGGGGGGTAGCCAAACTGATGGCCGAGGAAGGGGCCAAGGTCGTGGTGGTTGACCCAGGGGTCAACGTGGACGGTACCGGGGCCGACAAGTCCATCGCCGAGACGGTGGTGTCGGAGATCCAGCAAGCCGGCGGCACGGCAACCGCATGCCTGGAGTCGGTTGTCACTATGTCCGGAGGCGAGAGCATCGTCCAGACCGCCGTGGACAACTACGGACGGTTGGACATCGTTGTGACCTGCGCCGGGATCCTCCGCGACCGAATGATCTTCAACATGACCGAGCAAGAGTGGGACGACGTGATTGCGGTCCACCTGAAGGGGACCTTCACGGTTGTCAAACATGCCTGTATCCTGTTCCGCCAGCAACGGTCCGGCCGGGTCATTACCTTCAGTTCCCAGTCAGGACTCGTGGGCAACTCGGGCCAGGCCAACTACGGCGCGGCCAAGTCCGGCATCGCCGGCTTCACCAAGGTGGTGGCCAAGGACATGGGGCGTTACGGCGCCACGGCCAATTCCATCGCACCACGCGCCCAGACCCGAATGATCGGCGCCATTCCCGACAGCGCCGCGGAATTAAGGTCCAGGAGTGGAGTGGCGTCCCTGGACGAAGGTAACGAGTCGCAGCATCTGGACCCGGACGGCATCGCGCCTTTCGTTTGCTATCTAGCCACCGACTTTGCCTCCAACGTGAACGGACAGACCTTCCTGGTATACGGCGATACGGTGTCATTGATGTCCCAGCCCAGGCCCATGCAAGCGATCTATTGTTCAGACGGTCATTGGGACATGGACGACCTGTCGTCTCAAGCCCGCAACTACCTGACCAAAGACATCTACAACCCGGCGCCGGCAACATAGGTATCTCAACGGTTGGGTTTATCAGAGCAGCACCATATTTAGTTTAGGAATCTGAGGTAGCGGAAAGATGGCAAACTTACTCCAAGACAAAGTAGCGATAGTGACCGGCTCTGGCCGGGGAATCGGACGGGGCATCGCCATGCTGATGGCCGAACAAGGGGCGAAAGTAGTGGTGGTGGATCCGGGTGTCAACGTCGACGGCACCGGCGCCGACAACTCGTTCGCCGGTGCCGTGGTGTCCGAGATCAAGCAGGCCGGCGGCGAAGCCACGGCGTGTTTGGAGTCGGTTGTCACGATGGATGGCGGCGAGAGGATCGTCCAGACTGCGGTGGAAAATTACGGCAAGCTGGATATCGTCGTAACCTGCGCCGGGATCCTCCGGGACCGCATGGTCTTTAATATGAGCGAAGAAGAATGGGACGACGTGATCGCGGTCCACTTGAAGGGCACATTTTCCGTGGTCAAGCACGCCTGCATCCTCTACCGGCAGCAACGATCGGGAAGGATAATAACTTTCACGTCGGTGTCCGGTCTGTACGGAAACTCCGGCCAGGCCAATTACGGGGCGGCCAAGGACGGCATCGCCGGACTCACCCGTGTGCTGGCACGCGACATGGGACGTTACGGCGTCACCTCCAACTCTATATCTCCCGGCGCTGCCACCCGCATGACCGGGACCGTGCCGGAAGAAGCCCGGAATCTGAGGGCGGCTCGGGGTATCGGCGGGTCCCCCAGTTCGGCGCCGAGGCTGCGGGGTGAAGGGGAAGACATCGCTCCCATGGTTACTTGGCTAGCCTCCGATGAGGCGGCCCACGTCAACGGCCATATTTTCCACGTAACCGAAGGCTTGGTCAGCCTGATGAACAACCCGGAGCCGGTAAGAACCATCCACAAAGAAAGCCGGTGGACGGTGGAAGAACTGGCCAAAGTTTTCCCGGCCACCATCGGCGTGGAGCTGTTCAACCCCGCCCCCGCCCAAGCGCCCAGTCAGTAGCAAGGAATGATTAGATGATTCACAGTTTCTCTGCGTCTTATGCCGGGCATGTGTTCGACGACAACTTGGGATTCGCCGGTACGGCGGCCAACGACCGGTGGTACTCCAACGATCAACTGGCCCAGGTCTTCGATTGGTCGGTGGACATCGCGCAGCATCTGGACCGGCTGGGCTACGACGAGTTCTGGCTGGCCGAGCATCACTTCCAGCCCGAAGGGTACGAATGCATCCCCAATCTTTTGATGCTCAGCCTGTACCTGTCCGGCCAGACCGAACGGCTGAAGTTCGGTTGCGGGTTTAACATCGCGCCGATGTGGCATCCGTTGCGCTTGGCCGAAGACTTTGCCATGGCCGACATCCTGACCAAAGGCCGGGTCATCTTCGGCGTCGGCCGTGGGTACCACACTCGAGAGGTGGAAACCTTCGGCTCGCCCATGCTGGATGGAGAAGCCAACCGGGATCTGTTCGAAGAGCAGGTTGAGGTCATACTGAAGGCGTTCAAAGAAGAGTCCTTCTCCTACGAGGGAAAGCACTATCAGATTCCCGCGAAGGTTCCCTACCGGGGCTACGATTTGGAGAAACTGAGCCTGGTGCCTCGGCCCGTGAACCAACCCGTAGAGATCTGGCAGCCCTTGGTTAGTGGAAACCCCAGGGGCGTCGACTTCATGGCCAAGATGGGCATCAAGCCCCTTATCTCGAACAACTCTGACTCGGTTTTAGCCGATCGGATGAAACTCTACCAGGATGCGGTCAAAGCCCATGGGCAGGACAAGGAACTGGGAGAGGACGTGGCGATCGGGTACCGGTTCTTTATCGCCGACACTCAAGAGAAGGCTATGGAATTGGCTCGCCCCTATTATGAGGAGGCGATGAAATTCGCGGCTCCGTTGGGACTGACCGCCTTGACGCCGGAGCAGATCGGGGCGGTTGCCGACCCGGCCCACTCCCGTGGCGTGGAACTACCTTCTCTGGAGCAGGCGGTTGCCGGTCACGGCTGGCTATGCGGCCCCGCGGAAATGATTATCGAGCATCTCCAAAGCGTTCAGGAGAAGTTCCCGGGCGTGGAGCGGGTTAACCTGGGAGCGGTTATGGGAATGCCCCGGGAAGTTTTCAAGGACCAACTCACCAAATTCGCCGACCAGGTCATGCCCGCGTTCTCTGAAACGGCTAATGGCCGGTAACGTCGCTGCGCCAGCGGCCCCTTAGTCCAGGAGCGGCAGGCTGCCCCAGGTGATGGAGTCTGGATCGGAGGCGCCGCCGTTCTCTTTGGCAAGCTCCCGAATCTGCAGCAGGGTGGCGTTTACCTCCGGAGTTAGAAAAACCCAGTCGGGCTCCTCTGGGATCCAGTAAGGCGAGTTGATGCGCACCACCTGGTGCTCTTTGCCATTCAGGTAGATGCCGAATTTGGAAGCCTGTTGCATTTCCTTCTCCCGATCTTCAGTCCCGCTCCCGCATCGTGCCCCAAGGGTTTCCAGGCGATCGGGCCGGGCATTGGCTTGGTAAAGATTTAACCCGTGACGGGTTCCCTCGCGTCTTCAGGGCCGGCTGCCTCCGGATCGACGGCCGGCGGCAAAGCGTAGACACCTTGGTATTTCTTCGGCAATAAGGCGGCGATTCGGGACATCATCATATCCGCCAGGCTCTGCAAAACCTCATGGCTGGGCCTGCCTTCGATCAATGGCAGGCTGAAGGGTTGACCGATGTTCACTCCTATGCGGCACAAAGGTAAGGCCATCCGCCAACTCGGGAAGTTTTCCGTCCCTACCAGGCCCACGGGAAGAATGGTGGCTTGAGATTTCATCGCTATGTAAGCGGCCCCGGGCAAGCCTTTGTGCATAGTATGATTGGGGCTGCGGGTTCCTTCTGGGAAAAGCACTACGGTTTGGTCTTGGGCCAACAGCCGCAAGGCAAGCTTGATGATGTCCACAGCCCGGCCGGAGCGGTCGAAGGGGTGCACCCCAAACTGCGTTAGAAGTGCCCGGCTAATGGGGTAACGGAACAACTCCTGCTTTGCGATAAAGTTTAGCCGCCGATTGATGGTCGCTACCAACACCGGCGGGTCGTTGAGGGACAGATGGTTGGCGATCAGAATGACTGGCCCAAACGGGGGGACGCATTCCGGCCCGGTCACGTTGAGCTTGCCGAAGACGCCAAAGCAGAACCGCCCCAGCATTTTACCCATGGGGTAGATCAGGCTCACGCTTTTCCCCCGCGGCATGATTCATTCACCCGTTGGACGATCAGATCCACTACCTGTTCTCCGGTCAGGCAGTCGGTGTCCAACACCCAGGCATCCTCGGCGGGAATCAGCGGTGAGTCGGCGCGTTTGGAATCCACCTCATCCCGAGTCTTCGTCTCGTCCAGTACCTGCTGGAAATCGGCTTCTCTTCCCTGAGCCAGAAATTCCCGCCAACGGCGCCGGGACCGCTCTTCCAGAGAGGCGGTGATAAAGATCTTCAAGTCGGCATCGGGCAATACCACGGTTCCGATGTCCCGCCCCACCATAACGATATTATTCTGTGCGGCTATGTCTCGTTGCTGTTGCACCAAAGCTCGCCTGACGGCCGAGACGCGGGAGACCAGTGAAACGTGGTGGTCTACTTCCGCTTCACGGAGCTCCGGTCCGACGCTGACGCCGCCAACCAACACTTGATCGCTGTTCCAACCATCCAGGCGTACAGGGTTTTCGCCGGCCAAAGCCCCCAGCGCGGTCTCGTCATCCATGGATGTGGCATTCTTCAAGGCTAGCCAGGTGATAGCCCGGTACATAACGCCGGTGTCCAGGTATCGGAAATTCAGCTGTTTAGCCAGCTGACGGCCGGCCATCGTCTTGCCGGCAGCCACCGGGCCGTCAATGGCGATCACGCCTACGTTTCGCGCCAAGAGTTACCTCGTTATCGAGCTGTGTTTGAGATTATAGCATTGTCCCTGGCCGCTAGATCGACGCCCGGCCAGCGGCAAGTTGCGGTGTAGATGTCGTGTTCCTCCAGCATGGGCGGAGCGAATCAGCGCGATCTGTATTGTATAATGTGCCTGGTATGAGCAGGAAGGTTTCCTGGAAATTTTTTGGACTAGCGGGTGTGTTCCTGCTCACATCGGTGATGTTTGTTCTGGCCGGGGTGTACGACTCATTTCCCGGGGACGAGCCAGTCCTAGTTCAGATCCAAGAGTTGCGGACAGGGTGGTTGGATGCCACGGCCCTGGCGTTGGACACCATCGGCGGGCAACCTTTTGCCGTTGGATCGATTTTTGCCGTTGCGGCCGGGCTGATGCTATTACGCCGGCCCGCCGACGCAGTGATCGTATTGTTGAGTCTGGCGCTGTTGTTTGTCGGCCACGAGCTCAAGCAAGTAGTTGACCGGCCAAGGCCCGAATATGTCTTGCTTGGTCTGGAACCGGGGAGTCCAGGTTTCCCCAGCGGACACTCGATGTACGCCCTGATTTTCGGGGGACTTTTGATATATCTTGCCGGACAGTACCTCCCCTCACTTTTGCTCAAGCGATCGTCGCAATATTGCCTGGCCGCCTTGATACTGGCGATGGGGGCTTCCCGGGTATACCTGGGGGTCCATTGGCCCAGCGACGTGATAGGCGGCTTTTTGTACGGCGGTTTGGCTCTAGTGGGGTTGATCGCCCTGCGCTATCTCTGGGCAGATTCTAACGTGGTGAGCTTCAGGCGGCGAATACTGCCGTGGTAAACTTAAGCAGTCTTGCTATAGACTTACGGTAAGGGGGCACGCCGATGAACTGGGTTGACATTGCAATCCTGGTTGTCTGGGCGGGAACTGCGTCGTGGGGAGCTTCCATGGGGTTGCTCCAGATGGGGGTTCACCTACTCGTAGTCGCTGTTGGTTTGGCTATTTCCAGCAGGATCGCCCCAACCGTGGGTGGCCTGTTCAGTGTGGTGACCGACAATGAGAACGCCCAATCCGCCGCAGGTTTCATCGCGGTTTTCCTGATCCTGTTTATCGCCGGCGGAGTGGCGAGTTTTTGGCTTCGAATGGTCTTAGGAATCATCCCCTTCTTCGGGTCATTCAACAAACTGGGCGGACTGATCGTTGGTATCCTCGTAGGGTTCCTGCTGCTGTCCGGCATTTTAACCGGGATACAGAAATTCCCCATAAAGGATGCCCAACAGACCATCGATGATTCTAAGCTGGGGTCCTTCCTGGCGGACAACTTCGACGTGGTCATTCGGGGCATTGGACTAATACCGGGCAATTGGGACGACGAATTAGATAAGTTGGTTAACTGATAACTGCGCATACTTCTCGACGGTACACACACGGCCGGGCGCTTGTGCTACCATATCCGAAAGCGAGGCGGCTGATTATCGTTCACGTTTAGGGCAGAATAGCCGAACGACAGAACCTAAAGTAACCAGAGTAACGGGAAATTCGGTCTCAAATCACCGAAAGGACCACTTCATGGACGGGCTATCGATTCAAAATACGGATGGCCTTGATGCTCCCCTGTCCGGGGTTCAACTACTACACGCCCCAGTGCTGGTCCTTAACCTCAACTACGTGCCTCTTAACATCTGCACCGTCCGGCGCGCCGTGATCTTGGTGGGCAAAAGCAAAGCGGAGCTTCTGGAAAACCACCGGGGCCAACTCAGGACCGTTTCCAGCCTGGTGGAAGTCCCTTCAGTGATCCGCTTGGACTACATGGTAAAAAAGCCCTCCTTGCCGCGAAAGTTGTCCAAGAAAGAGGTCTTTCTGCGTGACCGCTTTACGTGTCAATACTGCGGCAAGAAAGCCCAGGACTTGACTCTGGATCACGTTGTGCCGCGCCGCCAACACGGCAGTCATACCTGGGAGAACGTGGTGACGGCTTGCAACCGGTGCAACCTGCGTAAGGCGGGGCGGACGCCCGCAGAGGCCAACATGTTGCTGAAAAAGGAACCCCGGGCCCCGGACCCCAATCCCTACCTCATCCTGCAAAACCGCACTCTTCTGGACGAGTGGCTCCCCTACGTGCCCTGGTCAGCACGCGGGTAACTTTAACCACCCACCCCGATTCCTGTCCCTTTTCGGTGCGGACCACAAGATAGATCTTGTTCTCCAACACCAGGTCCCCGGCCCCCGCAAAGATTATCGGGTCCGTTCCCGCCAACGGATACCCACCACCCTATTTATACCTGGACCCCGGCCACGGGTAGGTTCAACATCATGATCTCCAAGGAAAGCCGGGGGCTGGCGTTGTGGTCCAAAGCCTCCAGCGTGTTGTGAATCTGTTTGACGAATGCGACTATTTGGACGGTGGTTAAGCCGTTTCGATGCGCTTCCAGCTCGGCGGACTTATCCGTGTGATGCACGTAATCGCCGGCGCCTTCATTGATCAACAATAGATCCCGCCACCAGCGCAACCACAGAAACAGCACTTGTCTGACAGAATCCCGGTCGCGACCGAACATAGTGGCCAGTTCGCTGGCGTAGCTGAATCGTATGTCCAATCCCGACTGGCAGATCTCCAACATACGCTGTAGATCGGATTCCCGGCCTTGCAGGACTTTGTCTTCCTTCAAAACGCCGAAAACCCAACCATAACAACCTCGGGAAAGGCGTGCCAGGTTTTCCGCCGTTGCCGCGTCCACGCCGTGCTCCGTTACCAGCCTTTCCACCATTTCCTCTTTCGGCGCGGGCAGGAGCGTCAATCGGCGGCACCGGGAGCGGATCGTGGACAACAGGTATTCTTCATCGGTGGTAAGCAAAAATAACGTGACTTGGTCCGGCGGCTCTTCCAAAGTCTTCAGCAGAGCGTTGGCGGCAGCTTCGCTCATCGACTCGGCGCCGTCGAAGATGACAACGCTGCACCGGCCTTCGTAAGGGTTCAGATAGACCTGCCGGAGCACGTCTTTAACGTCGTCGATTCCGATGACGGTGCGGGTGGGTCCGCCTTCTTCGCTGGGGC
>JAKUQE010000047.1 GCA_022450395.1 Dehalococcoidia bacterium
GAGGATTCCAGGGAGGTCCGCGCTTCCCCATGGACATGGGTTAGCGTTTCTTCTCCGAGGCCTTTCCTGCTGATTGTCCGCACCGGACGCATTATTACCGCTCAACCCAGATTAGGATGACTTGGTAGCGCCGGATACTCGGAGTTTCCAGCATATAGCCAGATTTTATAACGGCCTTGGTCAGCCTTTGAGGCCGAGGCTTGCGCCGGGGCCTGGTTGGACTAACCGGTTGACCGTTAGAGTTACGGCCGCCGTTCACCGGGGCTTCAGTTCGCAGCTCTCACCGCTCCCCTTAACCTTCCGGCACTGGGCAGGCGTCAGCCTGTATACGTAGGGTTTCCCCTTAGCACAGACCTGTGTTTTTGTTAAACAGTCGCCCGGCCTTCTTCTCTGCGCCCCCAGAGCGCTCCACCAGCTAGTGGTTTCACCCACCGGGGGGCCCTTTCTCCCAAAGTTACAGGGCTCTTTTGTCTAGTTCCTTAACGGAGGTTAGCTCGAACGCCTTAGGACTTTTATCCTTGCCCACCAGTGGCGGTTTGCGGTACGGTCGCCCCTGCTCCATAACTACGAAGCTTTTCTCGTCGGCTTGGGATCAGTAGAGTTTCGTATCCCGAAGGATCGATTCCCTCCTCTCTCGGCTCGTAACGATGGAGTGGATTTGCCTGCCCCATCTTGGCCTACGGAGAAGAACACACCATGTCCAATAGGCATGCCCTACCTACCCTTCCGCACCCCTCCTTAGTTTTAAAGCGAAACAACGGCGGTGCAGGAATATTAACCTGCTGTCCATCGCCTTCGGCGCTTGCCTACGGCTTAGGACCGACTAACCCTACGCCGATAAACGTTGCGTAGGAAACCTTGGGCTTTCGGCGCCAGGGATTTTCACCCTAGTTTACGTTACTCATTCCAGGATTCTCACTTCCCCGCGCTCCAGACAGCCTCACGACTGACCTTCGTCGCCCGAGGAACGCTCCCCTACCATACCCAGGCAATACTCAGAGGATCTGACCCATTTCCCGCCGGATTCACCGCCGGGAGCCCTTTGGCCGTTCCGCTCCAACCGAAGCCGGAGTTTCCCGATCATTGGATTCCCGGTAGATCCACCATTGGGAGCAAGATTTTAGCCTCTGTACCTGAACATTCACGGCTTCGGCGGCAAGCTTGAGCCCCGTTACATTTTCGGCGCGAAACCCCTCGACCAGTGGGCTGTTACGCACTCTTTAAAGGATGGCTGCTTCTAAGCCAACCTCCTGGTTGTCTGGGGAATCTCACTTCCTTTGCCACTTAGCTTGCACTTGGGGGCCTTAGCCGGTGATCTGGGCTGTTTCCCTTTCGACTACCGCACTTATCTGTGGCAGTCTCACTCCCGGGTATCGGATAGACGGCATTGGTGGTTTGATTGGGTTTGGTAAGCTCACGCCCCCTAGCCCATTCAGTGCCCTACCTCCGTCCACCTAGTTCCCGAGGCTGCACCTAAATGCATTTCGGGGAGAACTAGCTATTTCCGAGTTCGATTGGCATTTCACCTCTACCCACAGCTCATCCCAAGCTTTTGTACCAGCCACGAGTTCGGTCCTCCAGTTCGCGTTAACGAACCTTCAACCTGGCCATGGGTAGCTCACCCGGTTTCGAGTCTAATATATGGAACTAAGCGCCCTATTCAGACTCGCTTTCGCTACGGCTCCGGAACTACAGTTCCTTAACCTCGCTCCACACATTAAGTCCCTGGATCATTCTTCAATAGGCACGCCGCCACCCCTCCTAATAAAAGAAGAGGCTACGACCTTCTGTAGGCTTACGGTTTCAGATCTATTTCACTCCCCGCTAGGGGTTCTTTTCACCTTTCCCTCACGGTACTGGTACGCTATCGGTGACCAAGGGTATTTAGCCTTGGAGGGTGGTCCCCCCAGATTCCCACAAGGTTTCCCGTGCCCCGTGGTACTCAGGGTATGCGCTAGGAGTCTTGTCCCTTTCGTCTACGGGGCTTTCACCCTCTATGACGGTCCTTCCCAGGTGCCTTCGACTAGAGACAAGATTTGTAACTCCTTCAGGTCTGGCGAGGCGACCCAAAGCGCGCCCTACAACCCCAATACGACATAGGATCTCGCTCCACTAAGTCGTACTGGTTTAGGCTGTTCCCCGTTCGTTCGCCACTACTAGGGGAATCTCGGTTGATTTCCTTTCCTCGGGGTACTTAGATGTTTCAGTTCCCCCGCTTACCTTCCCGTACAAAACGGGATGATCCGACTCAACACCGGATCAGGTTACCCCATTCGGGTATCCCCGACTATGCCTGCTAGACGGCTCATCGAGGCTTAACGCAGCCTTGCCGCGCCCTTCATCGGCCCTTGGTCCCAAGGCATCCACCGTAAGCCCTTAATAACTTGACCCACGCTAGGAACTTCAAACTTAATACTTGTTCTTTCGCAGGATTCTCGCTTCCTATTCTTTTGTTAATGTGCGGGCAAGAGAAACGGCGGCTGGGTTTTACCCCGAACCACCGTCCAGGCTATCCCAACCATATTGTCTTTTTCAGGTGACTCGCATCAACTGCAAACAACCTTCTGCCAACAAACATTCTCTTGCGGACTTCCGATTATACGTGCGCCACCTCTCCCAGTCAAGGGTCTATGCACGGAGTTAATCAGATTGGCTGAAACTCGGTTACCGCCCCTTGAACTCAGGCCGGCGTTTCTCCAGGAATGCCTGCACCGCCTCTTTGTGGTCCTCGGTGGACCGGGCCTGGTCCTGGGCCACGTGGGCCAGGTGTAGACTGTCCTTCAGGCTCATGTCCAGGCTCTGGTGCACCAGGTATTTAATCATGGCCAGGCTCTGGGTAGGACCCTGGGCCAAACGGGTCGCCAGTTCCATCGAGGCTTCTTCGATGGCATCGTCGGCGACTACTTTGCTCACCAGCCCCAACCGGTAGGCTTCATTGCCGTCTATCCGGTCTCCGGTGTATTGCAGAAGCAGGGTGTTGCTCAAACCGATCAACCGAGGCAACTGCCAGCAGCTACCGTCGCCGGGTATAAGCCCCATGCGCACGAAGGCCTCGGAGAACTGGGCCTTTTCGGCGGCGATACGGATATCGCAGCCCAGGGCTATGCCCATACCCACTCCCATGGCGTGGCCGTTAACCGCGGCTATCGACGGCTTCTGCAGCTCGTGGAGCCGCAGGGGCACTTGGGCCGCCCCTATGTCCGAGGACGTGGACCTTTTGGCGAACCGGCTCTCCATGCGCCCCCAGGGCAAGGGGGCCGGGTCCGCGCCGGCGCTGGACTTTTCTTCCCGGTCCTGTATCCGCTGATTAAAGCCCCGTACGTTTGCCCCGGAGCAGAACGACGGTTCGGTGCCCGTGAGCAACAAAACCCGTTGCTCGGGGTTGTCCTCGAAATCGTCCAGGGCTTGCAGGAGCTCTTGGGCCATCTCAGCGCCCATAGCGTTCCGGGTGGGCGGGTCGTGCATGGTTATGATAAAAACCCCTTCCCTGGTTTCTGTCTTGATGAACTGATTTTCCATCGTTGCCTCCAATTGAAGAGGTTAGCTGTCAACTAGCCCAGTGGCAGTTCACGCATGTTGCCGCTATAATTCGGTGAGTTAAGAGAGCAACACAGTGTTAGTCTTTGAAGCCGTTCGGGGCCACAGATTAGCACAAGAGCGGAGACCAGACAACTTAGGAGGCGGGCCAAGATGCAACAGGGTAGCATCGTTAACATCCACATCGCCAGGGTCAAGGGCACACCCTCAGACCCAGTGCAAGAAGCCAACGCGATCTCCGGAATGGGGTTGGAAGGCGACCGTAGCTGCGCGAAAGGGAACATGCGCCAGGTGCTGTTGATGGACAAAGAAACTCTGGACGAATTCGAGTTGAAGCCGGGTCAGATCAAAGAGAACATAACAACCACCGGCGTGGACATGTCCCAGACGCAGCCCGGCCAGGTCTTCTTCATCGGCGACCAGATTACCATGGAGATCGTCGGCGAGTGCGAGCCTTGCGGCAAGATGAACGCCCTTCAACCCGGACTACTTGACAGGATCAATCACCGCCGAGGAATGCTCGCCTTGGTAATCAACGGCGGCTCCTTCAAGGTTGGCGACTCTATCCGTTTGGAACCCTGATCGCCGGGTGATTTCCCTCAAAAGAGCGGTAACAAAAAGGCGGGAGGTTAAAGGCCTGCCGCCTTCTCTTATTGTGCCCATTCTTCGGGTAAGTGGGATCTTGCCCGTAATTGCCTTACGGCGTGCGGCCGGACATGCCCAGTAGCTTGTCCTGAATACTGGCAGTGATCGGCACCTGTACTTCCGATCCGAAGAAGCCGCCTTGCCGGGCACCTTCGATAGCCTGGGACAAGAACCCAAAACACGCTTCCGCCAGACCTGAGTCCATGTCAGTACTCTGGCCGGTTGCCTTGGACAGGTCCCAATTGTGGATAACAAGGTCTCCCATGGGAATCATGAGGAAACCGCCCGCCGGCATCGGACCGAAGGGCGTCTCCACCGTGGTTGCCATATCCATGGATTTAGCGGTAGCCAGCACCGCGGCGGTGTTGGCCCGTAACACGGCCTCCGCGCCTTCGGTTGGTATCGGATCCGCCACCGAGAACATCTCACCAGGGTCGCCAGGGGCCCCGTTCAATACGCTGTTGGCGAACACCGCGACCCTGAGGTTATGGTTGATCAACGACTGAACGTTCCATTCGCTACAGGGAGTGGGTAAGCTCAATTGATCAGCCTTAATGCCAGCCATCTTGGGCAACATCTGTTGGATCGCAGCTTCGTAAGCATCGATAGGGTTCGGACCTTGTTGAGCCGTGGGTTATCTCCTTCTACGCCGCCGGTGACGGCCTTTTAGTAAATTTGGAGTGCCAGTGTGTGCCCATGCTAGATATACGCAGGGCATGCCCGCAACCTGCTGCCCGAATCCCCCAACGGGCTCATTAACGTGGAAGCGGATTGTATGGGTAATCTTCATGTCCCGTCAACCTTCAGGTGGCAGCGACACGTCGTTCACCCATCTCCAGATCAGTTGTCAGCTAAGAGTTCTGGAAACAGTACCGGACACGTCGGACACCTGTAAGATATCCGACCAGGCGTTGACCGCATCTTCCACGCCTTGTTGAGATAGCACCAACGCCACATTCTCCTGGAACTTAGCTTTGATGTTTTCAAAGCCCCAGGGATTCTTCTGGCTGCCCAAGATATCGGCCCGGGCGGTGATGTGCTCAAACACCCGCCCGTCCTTCAAGGTAATCTTGATCTTATGTCCGTCATCGGACCTGGTCAGCATCTCTTCGGACTTGGCCATAACCCGCGTGCGAACCTTGCCCATGGTTTCGTTGATAGTGGGGTCGGCTATCTTTTCTTGAGTGAAGGTGTCTATGGCGATTTCTCCATCCACCAAGGCCGCCGCGACGTTGAACTTGGCGCTGAATTTCCCCTTTAGCTCGTCGTCAGGGTCCTGGTAAAGCATCACCACCGAGTAATAGGACTGGTCGACCTCGGCCGAGGCCACGTCTTCGTAGGTGAAATCGTTGTCCCGCATCAGGCTGAACAGGCTATCCAACATGGCGTGATTGCCACCGCAGCAAGGATACTTCTTAATCATCAATGCGTCCTGAACCCGGTAAGGCTTACCCAGGTTTTCCGCCATCTCATCCAAATCGTAGATGCCCTCGCCCAGCACCGTGGTAGCGAAACCGAAGGGATGCTCAATGATCTGCTCTCCGGCAGTCAATCCCCGCTGAGCGAGTTGGGCCGCGGTCACGCCATCCCGGCAGGTCAGGCCGGCGTGCAACGGCTTGGTCATGGTGCCGAAGTTGTGGATCAACCCGCTGGCCATGGACCCGGCCATGCCCAGCGCCATGACGGTCTGTCCATGGTCTAGCTTCATCAGCTTGGCGCAGGCGGCGGTGCAGGCCAACCGGCCGATGACCGCGGTACTGTGGAACCCCTTATCCATCTGTTTGTATTTAGTGGCGTGTTGCAGCGCCAACCCAACCTCGCACCCGATCACATAGGCTTCCAGCAGGTCTCGTCCGGTAGCTCCCGAGTGCTCTCCGATTGCCAGGAGGGCGGGGAAAATAGCGACGGTGGGATGGCCGAAGCCGCCAAAATCGTCGTAGTCCAGGGCATGGCCCATGGTGCCGTTGGCCAACGCCGCGTTGGCTACGGAGCTTTGAGACCCCGACGAAAGCACCGTAGCTTGAGGCGCCGCCCCTTGATCGGCGACGTATTTCTTAATGATTTCACCCACCGGCTGGGCTGAACCCGCCAGGATAACCCCAATGACGTCGAAGCATGACTCATTGGCCACCCGGATGGCGTCGGGCGGTATGTCCTCATACGTTGTGTTGACGATCCACTTGGCGATGGTATCTGTCGCGCCCATCTACTTGCCTCCGTAAACTCAGAATTCGTGTGAAGATTCTCGTGGCTTTAATGAACTTCGCGCCCATTATATACCTGGCAGTGGCGACGGCAAGGCAGGTATTTAGAATATAAAACCGGCCTCGATATCTATACTCGTCGACCTATGAAAGACATATAATTGTGAAACTATCCCTCGGAAATGCAGAGAAGAATCGCCGCTGTCCCTGCTTCAGGATCTTTACCGGGTGGGAAATCGAAATTGGATAAGCTGACGATATGACTACAACAGCTGACGCCATAATTATTGGTGGCGGGGTAATGGGTTGCAGCATACTGTTCAACCTGGCCGCCCGCGGATTGACCAACTCGATATTGTTGGAGCGTGAATCGCTGGGCTCCGGTTCCACCGGCCGCTCTTCTGGGGCCGTGCGAATGCACTACTCCAACGAAGTCCACGCCCGGATGGCCTGGCAAAGCCTGGAGATATTCCGCAACTTCGATCAGGTTGTCGGCGGCAGCGTAGAGGATCAGGCTGCCTTCGTGGAAACTGGGTACCTGATCTTCTCCGGCGACGACGACGTGGACGCCTTCCACGCCAATGTGGCCATGCATCAGCGGGTTGGCATTCGATCCAGCATCATCAGCCGGGAGGACGCCGCCGAGATCGCCCCGGCCTTCAACTTGGAAGATTGCGCCGCCATCGCCTATGAGCCCATGTCGGGACACGCTGATCCTTCAGGCGTCGCCGCCGCCTACGCCTCCCGGGCCCGTGAGTTGGGCGCCCAAGTAAGGCTACAGTCCCCAGCCACCACTGTGGAGATTTCTTCTGGGAAAGTGACTGCGGTAATCACTGCCGGAGACCGCATTGAAACACCCATGGCCGTAGTGGCCACCGGTCCCTGGAGCCGGCGCTTCCTACTGGAGCACGGAATAGACCTGCCACTGGAGGCCACCCGGCACGAGGTGATACACCTTAAACGCCCAGTAGACAAGCTTCCCTACCATCCCGGCGGCGCGGATATCGCCAACCTGATCTACTTCCGTCCGGAAGGCGCCGACCTAACTCTGGTGGGCAACGGCAACATTGAGCAGGTGGTGGACGACCCGGAGATATACGCCGCCAGGCCCAGCCAGAGCTTCATTCAAGAAGTGTGGAGCCGGCTGGTCCGCCGGATTCCAGTCATGGAAGAAGCCGAATTCAGCACCGGCTATGCCGGACTGTACACGTCCACTCCGGACTCTCACCCCATCATAGACCGGGTAGAGGGGATCGACGGTCTGTACATCTGCACCGGATTCAGCGGCCACGGGTTCAAGCTATCTCCCATGGTGGGCGTGCTGATGGCGGAACTGATGCTGGACGGCCGGGCCACCACCATAGACATCTTTCCCTTGCGCATGTCCCGGTTTCGTGAGGGAGATTTGAACAGTCCAAGCTACGGGTTCAAAGTGTTGGTTTAAGAGGTGTGGATGTGAAGGGCCTATTGCTATTGACGGCGCTTATGTTGCTCGCCATGGTAGCGCTAACCGCGTGCGGCAGTCTGACCGCGGAGGAAAAGAGCTACAAAGCGGCGGTGGAATTTCAGGAGCAAGGGAAGCTGAACGAAGCTATCGCCGAATACGGCAAGGTCCTGGAGTTGAACCCCCAGTCCGTCGAGGCTTATTCCAACCGTGGTGGCGCCCGCGCCGATCTGGGCGAATATCAGATGGCCCTGCAGGATTACGGCCAGGCTCTGCAGCTTAACCCTGAGGACGCCAAGTTGTATTTCACCCGTGCTGATCTCCACAACGATCTAGGTGAGTCTGACAAGGCCATCGAGGACTACAGTCA
Source organism: Dehalococcoidia bacterium (assembly GCA_022450395.1). Taxonomy (GTDB): domain Bacteria; phylum Chloroflexota; class Dehalococcoidia; order Lucifugimonadales; family UBA3495; genus UBA11650. The sequence goes on from JAKUQE010000047.1 coordinate 8,201, forward strand.
AGCGATAAGGATCACGCCAACTTTCTCGGATTACTACCACCGAAGGGCTAATGTCTACGCCAAACTGGGCCAAGTAGACCTGGCCCTGGGGGACTACGCCGAGTCGATACGCCTCAGTCCCACCGTCGCCGCAATATATGTCGACCGGGGCAAGTTCCACGGCAACTTGAACCAACGTCAACGGGCTTTGGACGACTTGACGGAAGCGATCCGTCTGGACGGGAACTACAGAGAGGCTTATGCGCGACGCGCCGTGGAGAACACGCATGCTGGCAATGACGCCGCCGCCCAGCAAGACCTGGAACAAGCCGCCGGGCTTGGCTATGATCAAGCGCTTCTCGCAGAGACGATTCAGAATATCAAAGCCCGGCGTTAGCCAAGCCGCCTGGCCTCAGACCGCTTGTATGACATAACGGTCAATATGACATCTTGACCTGTTGGAGGGCTTTTCGTGGCGAAAATAAGGAGCGTGGCCGACGCCAAGAAAAACCTGTCTGAGCTTATGAGCCGGGCCGCATATAACAACGAACGGTTCTTGATTCAACGCCGCGGCAAGCCCATGGCGGCGTTGGTCTCCGTTGAAGACCTAGCCCGGTTGGAGAATGAACCCGTAGCCCCCAAAGGTTTGATGGCAGCTGTGGGGGCGTTGGCGGATTTCGACGGATTGGACTCAATGATAGAGGAGATTTACCGCCGACGAGGACAGGCTCAACACAGACCAGTGGAATTGGAGCCCTGATGTTCCTCTTCGACACTGATACCCTGAGCGAGGTCTTAAAGAGAAACCCGTCACCCGACCACATGGCCCGGCTGGCAACCATGCCTGCAGAAGATCAGTTTACAACCTCTATTACAGTTGGTGAAATGGCGTACGGTGCCTATCGAAGCTCTCAAACCGAATATCTTTTGCAGTAGTTTGAAGAGATTGTGTGGCCTATGATCCAAATCTTGCCTTTCGATCGCGCCTCTGGGGAGATCTACGGCAGCCTCCGCGCCGATCTGGAGCGCTCCGGAACGCCGCTGGCAGAGCCTGACTTGCGCATTGCGGCCATCGCATTGACCAACAACCTGACCGTGGTTACAGGCAATGTCCGCCACTTCTCCAGAGTCCGCGAGTTGCGAGTCGAGAGCTGGATTTAATCCTCAGCCCAAACTTACGATAAAAAGCCAGAGGTGGGATCGCCTAAATCACTGCCCCCCTGAAGCGGCACCGTAGGACGGATGAAAGATCTCTTCAATATTTGGGTGGTTCTGGTTTCGGCCTGCGCCCTTATCCTCGCCAGTTGTCAGACCGGAAAAGTTCCGGAGCGGCAACCGGCGATTATTTCCCTGGACCAACCGGTCAACCGGGACCCGGCCGCCGCCCGCCCTTTTCAAGACAGCGGCTCGATTCATGCCGCCCAGGGCAACCTTCAGCGATCCGTCGAGGATTTCGACGAAGCCATTCGGTTGGACCCAAAATTTGTGCAGGCATACTACTCCAGAGGGTTCGTGTACAACCGCTTGGGCCAGCCTCTTCGAGCCATCGAAGATTTCAACCGAGCAATCCTGCTAGGTCCAGATGTGGCGGAGGGTTACCTAGGCAGAGGTGAAGCCCACGCCGTGCTTAAGCAAATACCCCAGGCCATCGAGAATTACGGGGAGGCCATCAGGCGTAATCCCGGTTCCTCCAGAGCCTATTACGGCCGGGGTAACGTTTACGCCGAGCTGGGCCGCCCCCGGCTGGCCATCCAAGACTGGGAGAACGCCACCCAGGCCGATAGTCAGTTCGCCCCGCCCTATCACCGCTTGGGCGAAGCCTATCGGGGCATGGCCCAACTTCAGCGGGCCCTCACAACCCTGAATCACGCCCTCCGGCTTGACCCGGGAAATGCTCCCAGCCTCGCCAGCCGTGGCGCAGCTTACGCTCAGTTGGGCCAGTTCCAACCGGCGGCCCGCGACCTAGATGAAGCCATCCTGCTGGACCCCGAACACGCCCAATCTCACAATAACCGGGCTTACATCGCCCTCAATCTGGGAAAGACCCAGCAGGCTATACAACACCTAAACACCGCCATCTCCCTGGATCCATTGGCGGGGCCGGCCTACACCAATAGGGGATATGCTTACCACCGATTGGGACGCTACCAACAGGCTGTTCAGGATCTTGACCAAGCGGTGGGATTGATTACAGAAGACATTACAGCGTACCGCCGATGGGGCCTGGCCTACGACGGCTGGGAACAGTATCGCCGCCCCAGGGAAGACTTCGACGAGGCAATCCTCATTGTGCCGTGGATTGGTGGGGTGTACGCTGTGCGTGGGGTTGCCAACGCCCTGTTGGGAAGAGACTCAGCTTCCCTCCGCGATATCGACCTAGCGGCCCAAAGAGGATTAGATCGGAGACTGGTGGAGTGGGCCATAAGGCTGGAGCGGTCAAAAGCAGGAAATCAGGGCCTAGGAGCTAGTAACTCACCAGGCTGATCGAAAGGACCTAACGATATGACTCAACCTACCATCGATGGCGCCCGGTTAAACCGCACCCTGCAAGAGTTGGGCCGGTTCGGCGACTCGCCCCAGGGTATGCAGCGTATCGCGTTTTCTCCGGACGACGTAGCAGGCCGCCGGTACATCATGTCATTGATGAGCCAGGCCGGCTTGGATATTCGCATCGACGCCGGGGGCAACATCATCGCCCGGAAAGAAGGGTCCGTGGCCGGATTGCCCGCCATCGGCATGGGCTCTCACTCCGACACCGTCCCCAGCGGAGGCAAGTACGACGGCGCCTTGGGGGTAATGGCCGCCCTGGAGTGCGCGCAGACTTTGGCTGACAGTAACCTATCGTTGCGGCACCCAATTGAAGTGATGGTCTTCACCAACGAAGAGGGCACCCGGTTTCACCGTTGGCTGATCGGCAGCCGGGCCATGTCGGGACTGTTGCTGCCGGAAGACCTGGCCGCCGTCGACGATGATGGAGTCACCTTGGCCAGCAGGATGTCCGACATCGGGGGAGACCTTTCCCGCGTCGACGAAGCCCAACGGGCGGCGGGAGAGCTAGCCGCCTTCTTCGAACTCCACATCGAGCAAGGCCCTACCCTATATCAGACCGGCACCCCTATCGGCGTTGTGACCGGCATTACCGGCCGGGCCCTTTTTGAAGTGGAGATCGACGGGATGGCCAACCACGCCGGCACCACGCCCATGCCGGACCGGCACGACGCTCTGGTAAGCGCCTCCCGCCTGGTGTTGGCGGTCCAGCGCATGGCGGCTGAAGATGAAATATGCCGGGTGGCCACTACCGGGACGATAGAGGCTCATCCCAACGCCGCCAACGTCATCCCCGGCAAAGCCCGCATCGGCGTGGAGTTCCGGGACGTGTCCATGGATGCTCTTTCCGCCGCTGAAACCGAGCTACGCCGAGCCGTGGAACGGGTGTCGTCGGACGAAGGAGTAACCATGCAGATCCATCGCCAGAGATTCACATCGGCGGTCCCCATCGCCGATTCGATGCAAGCGATGGTGGAAGAAGCTGCCGGCCGGTCAAGCTTGGAGTCACAGCGGCTGCCCAGCGGCGCCGGCCACGACGCCCAGGCTCTTGCCCAGATCGCCGAAATGGCGATGATTTTCGTGCCCAGCGTCAACGGCATCAGCCACTCGCCCGAGGAGTTCACCACCCCGGAGGACTGCGCCAACGGGGCACAGACCCTGCTCAATCTGCTCACCCTGGCCGACGAAAGATTATAGCCTTTTCCAGACAGGAGATTTATGAAACTCACCGGAAGTTATCAGGTTGCCGCCACCGCCGAGAAAGTGTGGAATGCCTTGACCGACCCCGTGTCCCTGTCCGGCTGCATCCCCGGTTGTGACGGATTGGAGCCGGCTGGACAGGACGAGTACACGACAACGATGACGGTGGGCGTTGGCCCCGTAAAGGGCAGTTACAACGCCAAGATATCCATGCTCGACAAGGACCCTAACCGGTCGTTCCGGCTAGTGATCGAGGGTAGCGGAAATATGGGATTCGTGAACGGTGAGGCCACTATTACCCTGGACGAGCAAGAAGGCCTAACCACCATCGGCGTGGACAGCGACGCTCAAATCGGCGGTCCGGTCGCCCGCGTAGGTCAACGCCTGATGGAGAGCGTAGGCAGGATGATCATGGACAACTTCTTCAAATGTCTCCGGGAATCCATTGAGTAGAGTGGACCGCCGGTAATATCCATAAGGGGCCAGGGCTCAATTTAACTCCGAGGTGTCCATAAGTAGTGACAACAACGCCGGTGCGGGCAGCGACTACTGGGGCCGCGACGGCCTGGGACAAGCGATTCTTGATGCCCTCGCCGCATCAGGAAAAGACCTCGATGCGTTGACCATAGACGACCTAGCTCCCATGGATCATTTTCACGGAGGCGGCAAGGGATCCACGGTCCGCCTCGCCCAACTCGCCGGTTTGACGCCGGGGCTCCAAGTGTTGGACGTGGGCGGTGGCCTAGGCGGACCAGCACGTACGCTGGCAGTCGAGTTCGGCTGTCACGTCACCGTAATCGATTTGACCGAGTCCTACATTCAAGCGGCAACCGAACTCACCGCCCGCTTGGGGTTAACCGACCAAGTCACGTATTAAGTTGGCAATGCTTTGGAGCTACCCTTCGACGACGGTAATTTCGACGTGGTGTGGACACAGAACAGTGGCATGAACATCGCTGACAAGGAGCGTCTTTATGCAGGCTTTCACCGCGTTCTGCGGTCGGGTGGAATGCTGGCGCTGGGAGAGCCTATGGCTGGGCCCGTGCAACCGCCGGTCTTTCCGGTGATGTGGGCAGTAGACGCAGCGACGAGCTTTTTACGTACGCCCAAGGAGATGCGTAACCTGATAGAGGGCGCTGGCTTTCTCTCGCGTGCTTGGGATGATGTAACATCCCAGGGTGGGTTGCCCAACGCAGCCGGTCCAACAGTTGGCGTCCAAAACATTGTGATGGGCGACGCCCTTCCCGATATCGCTCAAGCCGGCCAGCGCAACCGCGACGAGGGACGGATCGTCGATGTGCAAGGAGTTTTCGACCGGCCCTAACACTTGTGTTGAGCCGATCGTAAACCCTGAGATATCCCTGGCTCAACCAAAGTCAATGGGACGTGCCGCTGCTCTAGACCAGTCGGCAGGGTCACCACTTCACGGGCCGGGAACGCTATGGGAAAAGCTTTTCCCCGGTCTCGTCGTCAATCACGGTTATGGCGCTGACCGGACAGTCTTGCGCCGCCTCCATGATGTTCTCGAAGGTGTCCCCATTTGAGTCGGCTACGGTGGACTGCCGGTCGTCGTTGAGAACAAACACCTTGGGCGCGTAGGTTTCACACATGGCGTTCCCTACACAGATGTCTAGGTCAACGGAAACTCTAAGCTTTCGTGGCATTGCTACTCTCTACTTCAGCGAAACCGGCAGGCTCTTCAGGGAGCGGAAGGTGACGCTGGGTTGATATTCGAACTCATCGGTTTCCAGGCTTATGGAATCGTACCTCTCGGCTAGGGCCTTGAAGGCTTCTTGGGCCTCCATTCTCGCCAGCGTCGCGCCAAGGCAGTGGTGGATACCGGACCCGAAGGCCACGTGGGTGTTGGGCCAACGGCTGATATCGAAGGTGTCGGGGTTCTCGTGCCTGGCGGGGTCGCGGTTGGCGCTGGACATGAACCACCGGATGCGGTCTCCCTCTTTCAACAGCTTCCCACCCATCTCCACATCTTCCGACGCGATGCGCTGAATCGACTTTACCGGCGGATCGTAGCGCAAACACTCCTCCGTGGCCCTTACAACGGTATCAGGGTCCTGGAACGGCGCTTCTTTCAACAGCTTCCATTGGTCCGGATGCTGCATAAAGGCCAGGGTGCCGTTGCAGATTAGATTGATCGTAGTCTCGTGTCCGGCCAGAAGGAGCAGGATGGCGTCGGCTATCACCTCGTCCCTGGTTAGTGCGCCGGTTTTCTCACCGCTGGCCAATACCGAGAGAAGGTCATTCTCGTCGACCGGTAGGTCCACCTTCTGGGCCACCAATGGAGACAGGTATTCCATCAGCTCTTTGATCCCGTCGGTCAGAGGCTGCATCCGGTCCGCTTCCCCCCTTCCGATGAAAAGAAGCTTCTCGGCCATGGAGCGGATGAATTTCCGGTCCTCAAAGGGCATGCCCATCATCTGAGCGATGACAAAGAGGGGCAGCGGAGTGGCAAAGTCCTTCATCACATCCATCCGCCCGTTCTGATCGGCCTCATCGAGCATGTCTTTGACCACTCTCTGGACCATCGGGCGCCACGTTTCCATGGAGGCTGGGTTAAACCACTTGTGCACCACCTTTCGTTGATCCGTGTGCACCGGCCTATCCTGCTGGATGAACCACTTCATGAAGAACTCCCTCATGAATTGGTACAGGCCGAGGTCAGATTCGTCGATCGCCGGATAGGGCGACCTTTTGTCCCTCGACCAGAACTCTGAGGAGAACAACTCATGATGCCTGGTCATCCAGACCAAGTCGTCGTGGCGGGTGATTACCCAGAGCTCGTACTTCTCATTCCAATGGACAGGGTCCTCGTCCCTGATCCGGCCGTAGTAGGAGTAGGGGTCGGTGATGGCCTCGCCGCTAAACATCTCATCGCTGATAGCAGTAACCATAACGTCTCCACTTCTCTGAATTTTGCTCGAATTTAATACCAAAGACGCCTAATGTCAATGGTGATATAGCTACATCACGTCTCAATCGATTGGGATACGTCGAATAGATCTTTACCGCTACCGCTGTTCCGATGCCCCGGCGACCCCATGGAAATCGTGGCAGTGGGTAGGACGCTGATGCCCCATCTCGCGATCCCGGACCTCCTACCGGAGAGTACTTTTCCCCATGGCCCCTACGGATGTAAGATGCAATGGGTCAAAAAGTATTTCATTCTTATGGAGTGAACGGGACGCCACAGCACGACAGATTGAACCACCGGTTGGCTAGACAATTGTGGCGGTAGCGACCTTACCATGGTGAGGCTACCGCTAAATCACGGCGCTTCGCTCTCACTGTTATGTGCATGATGGCGCCGAATCAAATAGATAGGACGGAACATGCCAACAGCACCACACGACACCGAATATTATCTTGATACCGCCCGCGAATTGGCCTCCCGCGTGGCGGCTAACGCCGACCGCATCGAAGCCGATCGCCAGCTACCCACCGAACTCGCTAACGAGATCGCCGATAACGGTTTCTTTAGACTCCTCGTGCCCCGCTCTCTGGGTGGCGCGGAATTGGACCACCCGACCTTTCGCAAGATCCTGGAGATTATCGCCACCGCTGACGGCAGCACCGCATGGTGCATCAACCAGAACAACGTCTTCGCCACCGACTGCGTGAGGATACCGGAACAGACCGCAAAGGAGATCTGGGGCGAGAAACGCGCTGTGGTTACCAACGGCCCTCCCACGGCGTCCTCCAAAGCCGTTCCCGTGGACGGGGGTTACAAACTCAGCGGACATTGGAACTTCAGCAGCGGCAGCGACCACGCCACCTGGATCGCGGCGCTTGTCCCTGTGTGGAGCCAAGATCAAACCGACCCCACCGGAAGAGAATCCTTTCGGGTGATGCTACTGCCCAAGAAGGACGCGACCTTCGTGGACCAGTGGCACGTCAACGGTATGCGGGGCACGGGAAGTTTTAGCTTCGAACTTGAAGACGTATTTATTCCCGAATCCCGATCGTACGCTCAAACCGACACCATACGGGAAGACGGCCCGATATACGTCATCCCAAGGGGCCTTTTATTCGGCTCGGGATTCGCCACGGTGGCCCTGGGGATTGCCCGTGCCAGCTTGAGTACGATAATAGACCTGGCAGTCACCAAAACTCCGGTTCGTTCCACCACTCTGGTGCAAGACCAGCCGACGACCCACCGGCTCATCGGTGAAGCAGAAGCGATCTGGCGCTCGGCGCGGGCTTATCTTCAAGAAAGCGCGTCCGCGGTATGGGAGAGCGCCTGCAAGAACCGCGCGTTGACCGATGAAGAGCGCATTCAGCTTCGTCTTGCCAGCACCTACGCCATCCACAAAGCGGCCGAGGTCGTCGATATCTCCTATGGCCTAAGTGGCTCCAACGCCATATTCCCCGCCAATCCCATCAACCGGCTGTTCCAAGACATCCACGTCATCACCCAACACGCCCAAGGACGGCTAGTCCACTTGGAAACCGCGGGCCAGTTCCTGCTCGGCCTGGAACCGAAGGGCAATTTTTAGTCACGTCGTCTAATAATCAACTCAGCCGCCACTGCCGCAGAGTTGAGTTGCCAGGAGCCGCCATGTATATCACCGTTCCAGACGCCATAAAGCAGTTGTTGGAAATTGTGGAGCAACTCCACATCGCGCATCCAAAGAAAAAGTTTACGCTCGACGGCCGGCTGATAGGTGATTTGGGAGAGACTATCGTCGAAGGCGCCTATGACGTTGAAATCTTCGAGAAACTCGAAAAACATCACGACGGAGAAACGAGCGACGGGCGACGGGTACAGATAAAGGCAACGATGAAAAAGAACCTCACTTTTCCGGCGAGTCATGTGCCAGATTACTACCTAGGAATACAAATTCACCGAGACGGATCGTTTTCAGAGGTTTTCAATGGACCAGGAGATATTGCGGCGCAGGCTGTTAAAGGCCGGCAACAGCCGAAGACCAACCTCCACGGCATCTCAATCACCGCCTTAAAAAAACTCAACGAACTTGTTGGGGAAAGAGACCGAATACCTAGAAGACAAAACAAATAGCCCAGTGGCAGGACGCTCACAAGGCTTGGCCACGGGAACATGCAAATACAGGAGTGTAATCAATGGAACGCAGAATACCCACGAAAGAAGAGGTTCTGGCATATCTGGAAAAGGACCGGAATTGGGGGCGTTGGGGCGACGACGACCAGGTCGGAGCGGTCAACATGATCACGCCGGAAAAACGCGCCGCCGCCGCCCGGTTGGTCAAAACCGGCCGCGCCGTGTCATTGAGCCGCGAGTTCCCGAAAACCCCAGCGGCAAACAATCCCACCCCGGCCATCCACTTCATGAAGCGCGGCGTTCGGGAGGGGGGCGGCGGCTCCGCCACCGATTACTACGGCATCTCCTATCACGGCCAAGCGACCACCCACCTGGATGCTCTATGCCACGTCTGGGACCATAACGGGATGTGGAACGGCCGCAACGCCGACGACGTCATAACCTTTGACGGTGCGACTTGGGGCTCAGTGGAGCACTGGAAGGAAGGAATCATTACCCGGGGAGTGCTTTTGGACGTTCCCAAGTTCCGGGGGCAGCCCTTCGTGAAATTGGATGAGCCCATCCACGGATGGGACCTGGAAGACGTCGCCAAGGCTCAAGGGGTCACCATGGAGCCAGGTGACGCGTTGATCGTCTACGGCGGCCGGGACGCTTGGAACGAGGTCAATCCACAGTGGGGGTCCCTTCCGGAGCCCGGCCAGCCCCGCCAACGGGCGGGCCTGCATGCTTCATGCCTCAAGTTCATCCGGGAGTCGGACTGCTCACTGCTGGTCTGGGACATGATGGATTTCGAGCCTAACGGATACGACATACCCTGGTCGGTGCACGGCTCGATCTTCGCCTACGGCATCGGTCTGCTGGACAACGCCTTACTGCAGCCACTAGCCGAAGCCTGCGCCGAGGAAGGCCGTTACGAGTTCATGCTCACCGTCAACCCGCTTCGTGTCGTCGGAGGGACCGGCTCCCCGGTTAATCCCATAGCGCTGTTTTAAGGGGAGATTCACCCGGGCATGCTTATTTTCCCCGGTATTGTTAGGGCCACGCTTCGCGGTGGAAAACTTCCGCGGACCAAGAAAAAAGCAGAGGCTAAATCGCCTCTGCTTAATTTTTCCCTTTTCGGACCTGCGGCTTCGATGGCCGCAGGCGCCAGCTAGTCAAACGGCCTTTTACTCCATCTGTCGCAAACGGGGATCCAAGGTGTCGCGGAGCCAGTCGCCCAACAGGTTCAGGGCCACCACTGTGGTCATTATCGCCAATCCGGGGAAAGTGGATGACCACCAGATGCCGCCGGCCAGCTTGTCGCGGCCTTCGGCGATCATAGATCCCCAGGCGGGCGTGGGTGGCGGAACGCCCGCACCCAGGAAGCTTAGGGTGGATTCCAGCAAGATCACGATGCCAACTTGTAAAGTGGCCACTACGATCAACGTGTTGATCGTGCCTGGAAAGATGTGGATGAACATTATCCGCGCCGTGGAAGCCCCGGAAATCTTAGCTAACGCCACGTAATCCGAGTGTTTCAGTTGCAGAACTTCACCCCGCACCTGCCGGGCGAATCGAGGCCAGATAAAGATGGCCAGCACTGTTAGGATGACCCCAAAGGATTGACCCAGGGTAATCACCAGCACAAGGGCTATAAGGATGAGCGGGATAGATAATTTGATGTCCACCAAACGCATCAGGACCTCGTCTACCCAGCCGCCGTACCAGCCGGCCGCCAATCCAACCACAACACCAAATGTCCCACCGATCCCCAGCGTCACCACCGCCACGATCACGGAGATACGGGCCCCGTAGATAATTCTAGAGAGCACGTCCCGGCCCAGGCTGTCCGACCCCAAAATGTATCTTGCGCTGCCGCCGGGTTTGGTCAAAATCTCTAACTTATCTCCCAATTCGGCTTCAGGGTCTACCTTTTTCGCTTTCCTCAGGTCGATCTGGGTCAACCTGCCGTCAATGGTCACCCGGTCCACCACGGTCTTGATGCCGTACTCCGGGCTGTACCAGAAAGGCGGGATGTGCCTTTCCTGCAAATTTCCCTTCTCTGGATCGTGGGGAGAGATCAAGGGCGCCGTCAACCCGGACAACACGACTACGGTCAAAATGACAACCGGAATGATCGGCAAACGCCGCAACTTGCGGTAGATCCCGTTTAGTTGAGTTAGCCGCCCTGCGGGACTTGGGGCTATGCCAGTGATTTCAACAGCCATATCTTATCCAACCATCTAGGCGTAACGAATACGGGGGTCAACGTATGCATATAGGACGTCTACCAAGACCGCGACGGTGACATACATGAGGGTGAAGGTGATTACTACACCCTGTAGGAGAGGATAATCGAAGGCAAACAGGGCATCGACGGCTAGGCGGCCCAGACCGGGCCAGGCAAATACCGTTTCGACCACCAGCGAACCGGTGACCAGGGCTCCCAAGGTCACCCCGGCAAATGTCAGGGGTGGGATCAATGCGTTTCGTAAGCCGTGCTTCAGAATGACCCCCGTGTTACTCACCCCCTTAGCCCGGGCAAGTTTGACATACTCGGAGTCCAACACGTCTAGCATGGCCGAACGTATCAAGCGCAGATTAGCTGCCGCGTAGTACCAGCCCAGTGTTATGGCGGGCAGCAAGATACTGTTCCAATCTTCTCTGCCGTAAGGCGGAACCCAGCGTAATTTAACCGCGAATAAAAACATTAGCATTATGCCCAGCCAGAATGGCGGGGCCGATTGACCGATGAGTGCAACCATCTTACCAAACCGGTCGAGCATCGCCCCCCTTGTCACCGCGGACAAAATGCCCAAAGGCACTCCCACGAGCAACGAAATCGAGAAGGCGACGAATCCCAGTAACAGTGTGGCCGGCGCGCGCTCCAGAATGACATCCATCACCGGACGCCCCTCTTTAACAGACCTGCCAAAATCCCCTCGGACCGCGCCCGAGACGAAGAGACCGTATTGCTGCCAATAGGGCTTGTCCAAGCCCAAAACCTCTCCCATACGATCCCAGTCTTCCTGGGTCGAATAATCGTCCAGGTAGATGTGTCTGGGGTCACCGGAAACCCGGCCCAAGATGAAAATAATCACCGATACTGACAGTAACGTGACGAACGCCAGCACGATCCGGCGAGCCAAGAACTTTTGCATATTAAATAACGCTTACCCGGCGCCGTCTCTTTTCAACATTTTCCCGGAACAGCGATATGGTAATCACCGTTAAGTTAGCCCCCAGTGTTGCGCCCAGCGCGGCGTAATAAACCGGCGTATCTGTGCGCATCGCACAACATTCAATCTCCCGGTTTGAACCGTAATCATACCCTATTCCGGCGCTCAGCGTGCCGATCGCTACGACGGTTACCGCCGTGGCAACGCGCCTTAGGTTGTTCCCGCCATCTAACTGCAGCCAAGCTAACAGACTGCCGGCCGCCGCGCCAACGCCAGCGCTAAACATCAGGGTCGCGGTCCAGACGGCCAGCGACTGAGACCCCGAAAATATGAAGATGCCCCAGGCTACGGCTATGCTAATTATTGTTGATACTAGCCCTAGACCGGCGCCCAAGGCGACTCGGCCGGCAAAGAGCAACGCCGGCCCTAACTGATCTCGAATTTTTTCGCCGTAAGATATCTGCAATTGTAGCCGAGGCGACTTTAGGGGCTCCAGACCAATCTGTTCTAACAGCGTAGACCGGTAGGCCATGAGCGAAATACATCATGGTCTACCGGTCTTGGTTGAGCCCCAGTATTCTTTATCTGTGTTTGATGTACTCGAATCCAGACGGAGACCTGACCTCACTGAAACCGAACGGAGTCCATTCCGGATCCAATGCGGGTCCAACCGGCCAGATGCCGTCGTGGGCGTAGAGCGCGAAGGACATTACGTTGTCGTACATCCAACCGTAGACTTCCTTTTCCTTCTGCGCCAGCTTTACCGGGTCAACTTCCGACAGAGCATCGGTGATGTGCTCCTCCATCCATGGGTGCTCGGTCCCGTAGCTGAAGGTGGACTTCTTAACGTAGTTGGAAGCTCCGATAACCGGGGTCAGCCTTTGGCTAACGGTGTGACAGGTAACTCCCTGGTACTTCCGGGTGATCAACTCAGGCCGGATCGTGGCGTAGGGAACCTTCTGAATCTTTACATCGATACCGATGTCTTCCCAGTACTGAGCAACCGCTTCGCAAGCCTCGACTTCGGCGGGTGCCCCCCGGATTGCCGGAGTCAGCGTGATGGAGAACCCATCGGGATAGCCGGCTTCAGCCAGCAATACCCTGGCTGCGTCCGGATCGAACGGGAATGTCCACCGGGGATCGGCCTTGGCTTCATGGCCCATCCAGTCTCGCATAAACAGAGGTTTTCCGAATCCAGACAACAGCGTGTCCACGATGACCTCGCGGTCGATGGAGATAGCCATCGCCCTTTTTACCTTGACGGCCCGCGCCCATTCCTCTGATTCCGGGTCAGGATCGGCCGAGATCCATGCATTGTTCGAGTCTAAGTGTTTGTAAGGATTGCCGTCCTTATCTGTTCCATAGGTTTGGCCATATATGTTCAGGCCGGCTTGTCCCGCGTTTGGCCACGCGACGATCTTGGCGCCCTCAACGGCCTCCACAGTCGGCAGGGAGTCGAAGGACATCTCAAATATATCCAGTTTGCCGGTTTGGAATCCGGCTACCCGGGCGGCCTCTTCGGGTATCGACCACAGGGTCAGCTCCTGGAAGTACGGGGTCTGCCGCCAATGGTTCTCGACTGCCTCGAACCGCCAAAACTCGCCGCTGGAGTGTTCCTTAATCTCCCAAGGACCTGTCGCGGCAATGTCCTTGCTGGCAACTTCGGGAGTCAATTCATCGGATTGTTTCTTGCTGACTACCGAGGTGCTGACACCTCCCAGGTGACGCATCATCTCGTATGCCCGCGCCGGGACCCAGGGGGTGCCGGTGTTGAGTTTGATGGTGTAGTCGTCAACGAATTCCTGAGAGCCGCCATCGTTGCCCAGCCAGAAGTCGCCAATGATTCCGGCCCTCGCCAGGAGAGCGCCTTCGTGGTAATTCTTATAGGTGTAGAAGACGTCATCCATAGTCATCTTGCCATAGCCCTTGTGGAACTCTACATCCTCCCTAATCCTGATGGTCCAGGTGAGGAAGTCGTCGGAAATGCTCCACTCGGTGGCCAACATCGGGCCAGGGGAAAGATCCTTCTGGATGGCGAACATCGATTCACCGAAGGTGACGGCTGAATACTGAACTCGCGGGCTGGAAATGAACCTGGGATGCCCTTCGAATATCCCGGTTTCCTTTACTCCGTAGTTAATGGAGCCCGCAGGTTTCATCGACTCTCCGGAGGACATCGCAGCCGAAACCGGAGTAGCCACAACTTCCTTTATTACTTCCTTGATAACCTCTTTTTCAACTATAACCTCTACGGGAACTTCCTTGATGACCTCTTTTTCAACCACTACCTCTTTAGTTATTTCCTTGACTACTTCCCTTTCCACCACGATCGGCGTGGCGGCCGCGCCGCCACAAGCGGCAGCTATCGCAAGAATCAAAATCAAGGGAATCCAAATGATTGCTTTAGACACCGGGGTCCTAGGGTAAACCAAGATCACACCTCCAAAAATTATGGTCCAGGGAATTCAATTGCTCAATTCCAAGGTCAGTCGGCCACGACATCAGAAGAAACTACAGGAACTACGTTGGAGTAGGGTCTACGGATTTATCCGTTGATTATCCGATACAAATAACAAGAATAAATACATATGACGCTTTCCGCTGAAAGTCTATTGTTAAGAGATTTTATATACGCCAAGTTATCATAAAAGTCAATACTATAGGGCAGCCTTTCCACCGGTAGACAAACGTTTGGAGGGACTGCGCCAAAGGAGGGGAAACGACGAAAGTAACCAATGGTGGGCCTGGATGGACTCGAACCATCGACCTCGGTCTTATCAGGACCGCGCTCTAGCCGCCTGAGCTACAGGCCCAGTCAGGGGCGATACCGATTAAATTATAGCTACTGCCCACTCAGGTAGCAAGGAGGCGGGCTAGTTTACCGCCGACAATGAAGCCGTCGCCGGACCAGTTCCGGGTGGCACTGGCCCAGATGCCTAAACTGGGCTGGGTCGAGGTCCATCGCCGCCGGGATTGCCGTCATCATGGGGTACGTAAACGTCACGCGCCCGCCGCCGCCGGCCTCGGCGCAGGGTACCTCGGCCATTCACGCGAGACGCTGTACGTACTCCGGGCCTAGCTTGCATCGCCTCCGGACCCCACTCTTTGGGAAACTGGAGCGTACGCATCGGGTAATTGATCGTGATGCCTTCGAATTTCAGGCGCTGGTGCAACTTCTGCATCAATTCTGTCTGCACCACGAAACTGCCCCAACGGTCCTTGGCTTGCACAAACAGCCAGAAAATCACGTTGGAATCGCCGAAGCTATCGAATCCGAAATATTTACCGTACTCTTTGACCGCATGTTCGCTCGACTCCAGAACCTCGTCCATAACCTCATTACATACAGTTTCAACCCGGTACAGGTCGCTGTCGTAGCTGACGCCACATTTGAACCACACGTTTACCGACGGCGTCGGTTGCGCGTAGTTTGTGATAATCGTCTCGGCAAACTTGTTGTTGGGCACCACTACCAAATTGTTTTTCCAGTTTCGTATCCGCGTGCTGCGCCAGCCCACTTCGACGACGTAGCCGGTGATGCCATTCTCTAGCTCGATGTAGTCTCCCGGCGAGATTACCCCTTCCGTCATCACATAGGTCCCGGCAAACAGATTGGCCAGCGTGGGCTGAATGGCCAGCGCCACCGCCAGGCCTCCCAACCCCAAACCGGCGATCAAGGGACTGATGCTTATTCCCAGCAGGTCCAGGATGAGAAGGCCGCCGATACCGTAGATCAAAGCCACGGCGCCTCGCCGCAACAAGGGGATAAGATTGACGTCGATCACTTGCTGGGTGTTCGATGCCAGGGTTTCCAAATACCAGTCGATTCCCCGGGATAAAACCCCTATCAACGCAAAAATCCCGAGAACGATGCCCAGAAGGCCGAATACCTTGTCCAAGGCCCCATGTTGAGCGTCGGCCAATTCAAACGGCGTGGTTACGGCGAGATACTACCCAAGAACCAATATTCCCAGGGGGAGAGGCCAACGCGTAGCCCGCATCATCCTGGAAGCCAGGTCCGAGGGGGTCCATCGAGAGAGGTGGAGCGCTAA